>JBGUYA010000094.1:0-8737 GCA_045118435.1 Quinella sp.
CGGCAGATTTCTCCACTGACATCCTGTTTTCACTAAGTACAGCACTGCATTTACCAATTCTCGCTTTTCCCACTTGCGTTTTCGCATTGTAAACCCATTATACTACTTTTTTCCTATGAACACTCGTTCTTAGATTTAAAGAAAATACCAATTCAAAAGCTTCGCAAGCATTATAAAAAAAAACGGACTGTCAAGAAAAATTTTTATAATAGAAAACCCTCCGACTTTACGCCGAAGAGCTTTTGATTTATTATTTTCGATTGTTTTAGCTTTCGTAGACGTAGCGCAAGGCATTTAAGTTTTCAATGTTCAAATCTTTATGAAGTACACAGCCTTTTGAGTTTAACTCCATAGTTTGGCGATTTTGAGCGGAATATTTTTCCCAATGCGGCATAAATTCGTTGTCGGGGTTGCCGGTCGCCGCAAATGCCGTCCATGACGCTTGAATTTGCCTTACAAAATGCGGCTCAGGATTCGGATTGTAATTTTTATCGGGCAAATTGAAGGTATAAACTAAGTCAATACCGTGATACGCACGCAAATTCTCAATCGGAGACTGCTCGCTAAACAAATAATAGTACACATCATTAAATTTCGATTGATATTCCGCCATAATTTCTTGACCGACGCGCCAATCAACATTGTTTGCAAAATTAATGTAGTTTTCTTCGGTATCGGGACGATTTCCAAGCCATTTGCGATAAACTTCCTCAGTAGTATCCGTTCCATTGTATTTCGCCAAGACAAATCGAGAATTTGCGCGGAGAATGTCAAAAAATCTCGGACTCGTGAACAATGTCCAAAAACACCATTCATCTGAAGCCGTTCCTGTCAAAAATTTAATTTCGCGTGCGTAGCCGTCTTTTAATGCCTTGAAAGGATTACTCGGAATAAATTTCCCGTCGCAAGTCGG
Source organism: Quinella sp. (assembly GCA_045118435.1). Classification (GTDB taxonomy): domain Bacteria; phylum Bacillota; class Negativicutes; order Selenomonadales; family Selenomonadaceae; genus Quinella. The sequence continues at coordinate 914 of JBGUYA010000094.1, forward strand.
CATATAATTTAAAAGCGACGTATTCGGATTAAGACTATTAACTTTTTCATAAATATTAATCAGTTCGGCGGAAGATTTCTTCATAATTTCGCCAATCGACCTTGAGCCGCTCATTTCCATAAAAGTTTCGGCAACTTTAGCTGATTCTTCGGGCGTATTGTAAAGACCCAAATGACCGGACTGCGGAATTGCTTTTTGGAAGAGATCTTTAGCGGCAGGAGTAATTGTCAGCAACATAACAGAAGTTGAACCGGCACTTTGTCCAAAAATCGTCACGTTATCGGGATTCCCTCCGAATTCCGCGATATTTTCCTTAATCCATTGCAAAGCCGCGATTTGGTCTTTAATTCCGAGATAGCCGCTGTCCACAAACGAAGAATCAATGCTTGCGAGGTTCAGAAAGCCGAAAATATTCAGCCGATAGTTAATCGTGACGAGAATAACATCATTTTCAGTCGCAAAATTCTTTCCGTTATAGCGAATATCGCTACTTCCGCCCGTTTGAAAGCCGCCGCCGGGTATGAATACCATTACAGGCAAATTTTTAGCATTTCCGCGCGTCCAAATGTTGAGCGTCAAGCAATTTTCGCTTTGCGGTCTGATAGATGAAGTTTCTCTGTCGTCAACAGTTTGCATAGCAGTAAATCCGAATTTTTTGGCGTCGAAAATCTTATTTGAGGGTTTCAAAGGTTCGGGAGCACGCCAACGCAATTTTCCGACCGGCGGTTGAGCAAATGGAATGCCGAGCCAAGTTTTTACGCTGTTTTCGTCCAAAAAACCGTTGAACGTGCCGTAACGAGTCTTAATTGTGCAATTATCAGCCGCAAAAACTTTTTCGTTAGGCAAAAGTCCAATCGTATTGACTGAAACTAATCCGACTGCCGCACTTTTTATAAAATCTCTGCGCGTTAAATCTTTAATCATAAAAACCAACCGCCTTTTTTATTTCTGAGTTGAATTTTAGCAAGAAAATTTTCCTTGTCAAAGATTTTTACATTACGCATTGCGCATTACGAATTAACGAAAAGCCCCCGACGAGCCGCCGAAGGGCTTTCGTTATTGGTAAGGTATTCGTGGTTTGCCTGCAAAATTCTTTTTAATTTTTATACGTCGCTTGTCGAGTTTTGTTACACGCGCCGAAAAATTTTTATTTCTCGCGCTTAACGTCGTCGCCGTAAATCGTTTTGAAGTCGTCGCGCATGGAAATTTTTATCCAACCGTTCTTTTCGGCAAGATTAATGCAGCCGTTCGCCTTGTCAATATTGCCGAGTTCGCGTTTCAAATCGTCGCAGATAACAAAGAAACTCAAGCTCTTGTAATTGTTGCCGGCGAGCGTGTAATTGAGCATGGAAGTATCGCCGCCCGAATTGCCGAACGCAAGGACAGGTTGCTTGCCTATTTCTTGTTCGATAGCGACGACTTTATTCATCTTCAAATTCTTTTGAGTGAGCTGACCGCGAATCAAATAATCATCATGGCGGTAAACGTAATTGTCGGCGTAAGTGTCGCCCTGATTCGACGCGAGAATTTGTGGGTCGGTGCCGATAACGTTATCGGTCGGGATTTTCAAAAGTTCACAAGCCATGACGCGCATTGCGGGTCTGTCCGAGCCGGTCACGATATAAATTGTGAAATCGTTCGCCTGCAAGTACTTAATGACCTCGACCATCGGCAGATAGAAAGCCTCGCCCCATTTTAAATTCGTCAAGCCTTCGACGGGTTTGTTCATGAATTTTTTGACGTAAGCCGCGTAATCTTTGGGCGTCATGCCCGCGAAGACCGATTGTTGAGACTTAGCCTCGCCTAAATCAATTCCTTTTGGAAATTTGCCAGTCATGAAATGACCTGCGCGAATTTCGTTGTTGACCATTTCCGCATAAGATCTGTCTTCGGGCGAAGGCGTATAGTTGGAGTCGTTAAGGGCGCGCTCAAGATAAAGCATCCACTCAAAATAGCAAGGAGCACTTTCGCAGATAAAAGTTCCGTCCATGTCGAAGACCGCGAGCCTGTCCTCAACGGGAATAAAATTTTTACTCTTCTTATCGGTCACGTCCGTAACATATTCAACTAATTTTTGCTTGGCGACGGCGTCTTTCGTCCAGAATTTGAAATCCTTCGCCTTTTTAACCTGAATCGCCGCAATTTGGTCGCGCGGCATGGCATCAACTGCATTAAAACTTCCAAACGCTATCAAGCCCGCCGCGATTGCCGCCAAAATCTTTTTACGCATATTTTTATCGCCTCCGAACGTATTTTAGCAAAAAATTTTTCTCTTGGCAACGAAAAGCCCTCCGACGCTCCGCCGAAGGGCTTTTTTTATTCTACATTCACATTTTTTTATATCGGACATAAAACCAAGCCTCCCATTACGAGTGAACCTTCTTTAGGTGCTAATTTTTCTTTAATTACATCCGTAACCGGAACTGCTTCTGTCTGATTTTGCATATCGAATTCTTTCCAAAAATTTTCACGGCTTGTAGGATTTCCTGCCTTATCATAATATTCATTTGGCTTGAAAAGTCCGCCGTGAGGCTTATACTCGTTTCCTTTAAAGTTAATAACTCTGCTGGTGCGTTCACTTCCGACGTATGCTTTATCCGTTAAGCCGCGTCTGTATAATGCAAAACTATCCGCTACTGTTTCCGCTATCGTACCGCCAGTAACGTTATCAAGTTCGTCGTCTCTCATCACTTCGTCCGCGATTTTCTTTTCTTCAGACATTGTTACCAACCTCCAAATTTTTTTCTATAGCTTATACGTCGTTAATCGCATTTCATTACAAGTATATCAGAAAAATTTTTTTCCGTCAACGAAAAACCCTCCGACCGTGCGCCGAAAGGCTTTTGTTTTTATTTTTTAGGTGCTGAGCATGTCGATTTGCCCCGCGTCGAGTGCCATTTGCATATCGTTCATTTTGTCGAAGTATTTGTACTCCGCGCTGAGATGTGCCTTTGACGGGCGATAACTTTTCTCCAACTTCTTCATGTATTCGTTGTATTCGATTTCGCTTGCGTTCAAGTGAGAGATAACTCCGATTTTAGCTTTGCCGCTATCGGGCGCAGGCTCGGAAGTTTTTTCGCCGCCGCAACCTGTCATCATCAATGTCGCCGCGCAGATTGCCGCCAAAATTTTTTTCATTTAATTACTCCTCCTAACGTTGTCGCCGTAAATTGTCTTGAACTCGTCGCGCATGGAAATGGGGTTCCAACCGCGCTTGAGAGCCAAAGCCGTATCGCTTTTTGCGCGAGTGGGATTGCCGAGTTCGCGCTCCGTGTCGTCGCAGATAACAAAGAAACTCATCGAACGATATTTATTGTTTTGCAAAGTGTATTCGAGCATGCCGCTGTCGCCGCTTGAGTTGCCGAAGGCTAGCACGGGCTTTTTGCCGATTTGATTCAAGATAGAAAAGATTTTAATGGTCTTGGCGTTATCGATTATCGGCTTGCCGGAGATAACAATCTTTTCCTTGTGGCGATCAAAGAAATGGTCGTGGGGATTATCCTTGCCGGTGATGCCGGTTGAGGTGTAAACGAAGTCGGAGGCAAGAATTCTGTCGTACTGAATGGGAATGACGCCGCTGACGAGTTCGCGCGTGGTGCTTACGCCGCAAGCCGAATCAATGTAAACCGCAAAGCCGTTGTTGGTGAGGTAGGAAATAATTTCGACCATAGGCAGATAGAACGCCTCGCCGCGCTTTAAGTTGGTCAAGCCGTACTCGTTATCGTTCATGAACTCGCGAACGTAGGCGCGATACTCTTCGTCGGTCATGCCGGCATAAACGGCAGTGAGCCCTTCAATGTACAATTTACTTTCGGCGGGCGTGAGCTTTTCCTTAGCGTAAACTTTTGGCTTGATTTTTTTTGCAAGGTTAAGAAATTTTTTGGGCGCGGTATAATTTTTATCTTCAAGCACGCGGTGAAGGAACATTGCCTCTTGGAAGTAAATCGGCGCGGTCTCGCAGTAGAAAGTTCCGTCCATGTCGAAAGTAGCTACTCTGTCTTCGGGCGGAATGTAATTTGAACTTCGCGGGTTGGTCACGTCTTCGACGAACTCGATAATTTTCTGTTTGGTCGGAGAATCGTCGTTCCAATATTGGAAATCGGACGCGGTTTGAACGTGAATAGCCGCAACTTCTTCGCGAGAGGCGGCGTCGGAAATTCCGAACGAGCCGAGCGTTATCAAACCCGCCGCGATTGCCGCCAAAATCTTTTTCTTCATGATTAAACCTCCTAAAGATTTGTTCGCCGATTATAACACATTGCAAAAAAAAAATCTGCCCGCAGTCACTTGGAAAAAATTTTAAAGAAAAAACCCGCCGTAACTTACTTGACAAAGCTAATTTATGCTACTATAAATAATAAATAAAGGAAGTTTTTCTTTTGTTCAGTTAAAGGAGTGATGATTATGACACCGCAACAAGCAATCCAGAATTTCATGGCAAAGCTTGTTGATCACGGCTATTCCTATTCGGATTCGATAGGCACGGCAATGTTAGACGCCGCCGTCAAATCCTCGTCGGAATTCGACAGTGTGCAAGCCGTCATCGATGCCATGAAAGCTGACCAAGTTAAGGCGGAAAAAGAAGCCGTTGAGGAAGTTCTCGGCTCCGCCTATGCCGGCAAAACTATGTCGGAAGTCTCATCAAGTATCTTGAGTGCCTCCGCCAAAACCTACGACACGGCGAACAAAGGCAACGCTTACTACAACAGCGCGAACGATCAGCGCACGACGGTCGAGCGTCTCATCAAGGAGCGCAAGGCGACCATTTTCCTTGAAAAATATTGCGGCATTCAACTTGCGAACAAGTGCTGGATAAACAGCAGCGACAACGTAACTTATTGGGGCGGCGACACGACCGGCAACGTCGACACGGGCGCGATTACCGGCTCCGACGCCAATATCACGCTCGCGGCGGGCGACGTCGTCGGCAACGTGACTTTGACCGCCGCCAACTTGCAAACCCTCAAAACAAGTTACGGCTCGGCGGCAAGTCTTTCAAGTGACGGTAATACAATTATCATAGGCACGGGAACAGAGAAAACCGACCGCTCCGTCGTTCCCGAAATCGGCAACAAGTACACCGCGACCACTTCACAAGCTCAGAACATACAAACCGGCACGAACGATTGGATTGTCGTCGCGACAAGTTACAACGACACAATTCAAACGGGCGGCGCGGACTCCGTCAACGCGGGCGCGGGCAATGATTCTATCGTCGTCGGCGCGGATTACGCCTCAATTCTCACGGGCGTGGGCAATGATACCGTTGAGATTTCCGCGTCAGTCAAAAACGTCACGCTTAAAGATTTGAACTCAAGCGACGTTCTGAAAATCAGCGGCACTTTTGAAGTCGGCTCCGCGCAAATTGAAGACACTTTGCTTGTCATAACCGACAAGACCGGCACGCGCAAAATTCGGCTCGGAGACTTCGACACCGCCAAGAACGCCAAAATCAATTCGACGACAATCGGCGCGTGGCTCACCAACTCCGGCATTAACCTTAACAATCTCAGCTCGTATTCTTCCGGCAATGAACTTCCGACTTCAAGTGCGGCTACGGAAATTTCTTCAACGGGCGACGGCGGCGAAGGTCAAATTGCTATCGACCCCAACTATACTCCCACGCCGATTGAAACTGCGCCTGTAGAAGAAACTTTGGACGGACCGACGCGCAGTTCAAGTTCGACGGGCACGGTAAACGTCAACTTGGATAACGTCACCTTGACGAGCGGCAATCTCGAAGCTGACGGCTCCAAAGTAGGCGAAATTTCTAACGAGTTCCCCAACGTCTCAAGCTTTACAAAAAACGGTTTGACGATTAACCTTATCGGTACAACGAGCAACACGAACGGCTATCCCAACAACTTCACAAGTAAAACCTATGACGAACTCACCGACGACCAAAAAACGATTGTCGCGGCACTGTTCAAATGGTGGGGCAAGGAATGCCTCAAGCTCAACGAGGAAAGCTACGGCATAAGTTTCAATGACGACAGCACTATGGTTAAAGAGATTGGGCTTTACTTCTACGACGGCAACGGCTCAAGCAATACGCTGGCGACTGTTTGGAACTGGTCGACTTCGGGCACCAATCAAAATACAACTCAATTAATGCTCAACGTCAACATGGATTACTACAAGGGAATCAAGGCTGATAACTTCGACGGTGAAAGCAGTATCAAAGGCGCGGGCTTGCTCGACAGGACGCTGGCGCACGAGTTCACGCACGCAATGATGGCGACCAATATCCATTACTTCAACTGGTTGCCGAAGTTCATTAAGGAAGGCATGGCGGAGCTGACACACGGCATTGACGACTTCCGCCCGACCAAAATTTTCCAAAACGCTTACGACGCCGATTATCTCACTGGTAGCCTTGACTTGGCTAACACGGGCACAGGCTCGCAAAATGTCGGCGACGGTTATTCGGGCGGCTATATGTTCCTGCGCTATCTCGCCAAACAAGCCGCCTTGCAATCTGTTGTTGAGGAACTTAAAAACGAAACTTCTCTTCTTATCACGCTCACTGCCAACGCCGACACTTACAGCAATTCTCTTGCAAACGCAACGATTCTTGCACTCGCGGGCAATGACAAGATAACTAACAATGGCGCAAGTGTTTACGTTGACGGCGGCGCGGGCGCGGATTATCTCTACAGCCAGGCAGTCAACGTTACGCTGACGGGCGGCGACGGTAATGACACGCTCGAAAACCTCGACAACGTCGCCTCGAAAGGCAACAAACTTCTTGGCGGCGCGGGCGCAGATTCGATTAAAAATTACGGCAATGAGGCTTTCGTTGACGGCGGCGCGGATAACGACAATATTTATAACATGTCCAATTCCTCGACACTGGTCGGCGACGCGGGAGCCGATACCGTTTACAGTAGCGGCGCGAGCGTTTCCATTGACGCTGGCGACGGCGCAGATACCATTTTCAGCAACGGTGCAAACGTCACGATTAACGGCGGCGCAGGTAATGACACGATTGACAACAGAGCTACCCTCCAATCTTTGATTGACGGCGGCGCGGATAATGACTTCATTAAGAGTACGGCAAGCAACTCGACGATAAACGGCGGCGAAGGCAACGACACCATTTCCAACAACAAGGGCGGCTCGAACTCTTCCATAATCGGCGGCGCAGGTAATGACTCCCTCAAAAATCTCAGCTACAATTCCGCCGTGACAATACTTGGCGGCGATGGCGCAGATACCATTGAAAATGCCGGACTCAATGCTCAACTCGTCGGCGGCAAGGGCAACGACTTAATCAGCATCAGCGGTTCAAACAATCTGATTCAGTACAGCTCCGGCGACGGCAACGACTCGATTATCGGTTTCAACACAACTGCGACGCTCAAAATCGGCAACGGCACAGCGACCGATACTTATTCCAAGTCAACGGTCGGCTCGGATATTCTCGTCTCGGTCGGCAGCGGCGTTATCACGCTCACCGGCGCGGCAAGTCTTTCGACGCTCAACATTGCGGGCAAGGAAGTTTCTTCCAATCCGTTGCTCATCACGCTTACTGAAAACGCCGACACCTACAGCAACTCCCTTGCAAGCGCGACGATTCTGGCTCTAGCTGGTGACGATAAAATCACAAACAGCGGCGCGAAAGCCTCTATAAATCTCGGCGATGGCGCAGATTCTATCTATAACACTGCCGCAAGTGTAACTATCGACGGCGGCTCCGGTGACGATACTATACACAACTACGGCGATTCGGTATCAATCGACGGCGGCGCAGACAACGATTACATTTATAATCTTGGAGGCGTACAAGTTTCGCTCACCGGCGGTGACGGAAATGATGCACTT
>JBGUYA010000095.1:0-7080 GCA_045118435.1 Quinella sp.
CCCTGATTTAAAGCAAGTGGAAGGGCACGAAAGAACTTCTCATTCACATAAGCGGCAACGTCCTCGACCCGATTAAGATTGAGAATACAAACGACGTGAACTGCTACGTTTACCACCAAGACAAGATTAAGGAGCGCGAGCTTGCGTTGTCGCGAAAAGACCCGCACACCGAACGACATTTCCAAGAGGTCATGAACTGCATTAGTTGCCACACGGGGCTTGTGCATGACGAGATGAAGAATAAAGTTTTGCCGCGCCGCGACCTCGCGCTTATGAACGCAATGGCTTACGTCATTATCGCGGAAGGGCGCACCGACGAGAAATTTATCAGCGAGCACATGGAGTTTGTCAAAGGCGCGGACGAGAAGTTGACCTATGACCAGTTCAAGGCGTTTCTTCAAGACTACGCGCCCGAAAAAGTTGCTGACGCCTGCGGAATTCCCGCCGAGACGATTCGCGAAGTCGCCAGATTATTTTCCGCGCTGGATAGAAATACAATGTCGCTGTGTTGCATGGACTTGAATCAGCGCACGCGCGGCGTTTGGGTTAATAACCTCGTTCATAACTTGCACTTGCTCACGGGTAAAATCTGTCGTCCGGGCAATACGCCGTTTTCTTTGACGGGTTAGCCGAGTGCTTGCGGAAGTGTTCGCGAGACGGGTGGCTTTTCGCACTTGATTCGCCCGATTATCTACGCCCGACCTCAGCAAGACGCGCAAGAAATGCCCGACGCCGAATTTACACGATTAAGTTATTGAGCGCATGATTAATTTCGTCTTGCTTGACGCCTTCGATCCCGGCTCCAAGCAACCCGAATACAAAGTTTGTGCGGTCAAGCTCGCCAAAGCCTGACGGCTAATCGAAAAGCAGAGGAGGACGGCATGGACGCCGCCCTCATTGATTTTTTTTGGGCATTTCTACTATCATTTCTTGCTATTTTATGCTAAAATATTTGCGCAACCAAAGAAAAGTTTGTTAAACTCCACGCTTTGACAAAAGAGGAGGACAACTGCCGGTTATGGAAGATAAAAAAGAATTCGCTGACAAGTCGCGGATAATAATCGTGACGGGCATGAGCGGCAGCGGCAAAACTCAAGCTTGCCGTTACCTTGAAGACTTGGGCTATTTTTGCGTTGACAACTTGCCGCCCGTGTTCATTCCAAAGTTCGTTGAGCTTTGCACGCATTCCAACAGCCACTTTAATAAAATGGTGTTCGTCGTCGACACACGCAGCCGAGAATTTTTTGATGACTTGGTTCACGTACTCGACGACATGGATAAAGATAATCTCGATTACGAAATGCTTTTTATGGACGCGAGCGACGACGTTATTATCCGCCGCTACAAGGAGACGCGCCGCCGTCACCCGATGGCTCCCGCAACCAGAATTTCCGACGGCGTCTTTAAGGAACGCAAGCGGCTTGAAGGCGTTCGTGCGAAGGCAACTTACGTTGTAGACACGTCGAACTTGTCAAAGACTGAACTGCGCGAGAAAATTCATTTGCTGTTCGGCGACTCCGACGGCGACATTATGAACATTGCGGTTTTGTCGTTCGGATTCAAGTTTGGTATGCCGCTCGATGCCGACATGGTTCTTGACGTGCGCTTTCTGCCCAATCCTTTTTACATTCAAGAGTTGCGGCATAAAAGCGGGAGCGTGCCCGAAGTCGCCGCCTACATTGAGGAGAAGCCAATCACGCAGGAATATCTTAAGCGTCTCGATTCGTTTGTTGATTTTCTCGTGCCGCAATACGTTCGCGAGGGCAAAAGCCAGTTGGTTATCGCAATCGGTTGCACGGGCGGCATGCACAGAAGCGTTTTCGTCGCTAAGCACATTTACGACTTGCTTGCCAACAAAGGCTACACCGTCAACTTGGAGCACCGCGACCTTATGAAAAACGACGTGTGGGAGGTTTAGGGTAATTAGGAATGTGAAATTAGGAATGTGGAATTATTTTTTCCATTCCTAATTCCTAATTCCTAATTCCTAATTAAAAATGATTCATTTGTTGAAGTGGCTTTATCCCGGCATGAAGTTGAAACGCTGGTTGTTGCTGTTTGCAATCGGCGTTCTGATGTTCAGTTTCGGCGGCGCACTCGCAATTAACTATGAATATCTCAGCCGCGTCGAAGAAGAAATTTTCATGCTCGTCTATCGAACGGTCGGCAGTTACAACTACACAATCACGACTGCCGTCGGAATTTTTATTTTGATAATCGGCGCGTGCCTCATGCTGTATTCGACGCGATTAATCATTCGTTCGATAATCGCCGTGCTTATCCCCGACCGCTCGGAAAATCTCGTTGACATGATTTATCAAGAGCGAAAACTCGGACGCGGTCCCGCAGTTACGGTTATCGGCGGCGGGCACGGGTTGAGTGTTCTTCTGCGCGGGATAAAATCTGCGACAAGCAACGTCTCAGCAGTCGTGACGGTTGCCGACGACGGCGGCAGTTCCGGACGCCTGCGCGAGGAGTTGGGAATAATTCCGCCCGGTGACTTGAGGAATTGCCTCGTTGCGCTTGCCGACACCGAACCGCTTATGGAAAAACTTTTCCAATATCGATTCGAGGGCGACACGACGCTTGCAGGTCACAGTTTCGGGAACTTGTTTATCGCGGCAATGAACGAAGTTACAGGCGACATGGAGACCGCGCTCAAGGAGTCGTCAAAAGTTTTGGCTGTCAAAGGACGAGTGATTCCCGCGAGCAAAGAACACGTTCGACTTGATGCAATCATGACGGACGGGACAGTCGTCGAGGGCGAGTCGCAAATACCTGAAGCGCATAAAAGAATCCGGCGCGTTCGACTTTTTCCTAAAAAGGTTGCCGCTGTGCCCGCCGCGATTGAGGCGATTGAATCAGCCGACGCAATCATACTCGGACCGGGCAGTCTTTACACGAGCATTATGCCCAATCTTTTGGTTGACGGCGTTGCCGACGCGCTCAAGAAATCCAAAGCGATTAAGATTTATATCTGCAACGTCATGACGCAACCCGGCGAGACTGACAGATATACTGCCGCTCAGCACGCCAAAGCGATTCTTGACCACACGGGGCGCGGCGCGATTGATTATGTGCTTGTCAACTCAACGCCCATTCCGGAAGAAAAATGGCGCGGCATGAAATCAAAACCCGTCGAGATTGACGAGGACAAAGTAAATGCGATGGGCATGGGCTTAATCAAAGCTGACTTGATGAGCGCGAGCGAAGTCGGGCGGCATGACCCCGATAAACTCTGCGCGGCGGTCATGAAAATTATTTACACGTTAGGGAACAGGAAGTAAGATTTGGAGTGATAAAAATTTTTTCAAAGCGATTGCTTGACTTAAAAAGAGTTGTGCTTGAGGAGGTCGCGGAAAATTTTCGCTGCGTTGAAGAAATTTCCGAGCGCAATACGTTGAAAGTTCTGGAGGCAATGCGACGGTTGAAAATTTCCGACGCACACTTCAAAACATCGACGGGCTACGCTTACGGCGACATCGGGCGCGAGAAGTTGGACGAGCTTTTTGCCGAGATCTTCCGCGCAGAGCGGGCTTTAGTTCGCACGCAATTTGTATCGGGCACTCATGCTTTGGCGACTGCGCTGTTCGGAGTCCTTCGCCCAAATGATGAGCTTGTCTCGCTGACGGGCGCACCCTACGACACTTTGCAAACGGTCATAGGTCAAGCGCACGACGCCAAAGGTTCGCTTAAAGAGTTCGGCGTTTCTTATCGCGAACTGCCTTTGGTTGACGGCAAAGTTAACGTTGACGCGATTAAAAATTTCGTAACGCCCAAAACTAAGTTGGCTATGATTCAACGCAGTCGCGGCTACTCAATGCGCGAACCTTTGACGATTGCCGACATTGAAAAAATCTGCGCGGCGGTTAAAAAAGTTAATCCCGCTTGCGTGACGTTCGTTGATAATTGCTATGGCGAGTTCGTCGAGACGCGCGAGCCTTGCGAAGTCGGCGCGGACTTGGCGGCGGGCAGTCTGATAAAAAATATCGGCGGCGGCTTGGCTCCAACGGGCGGCTATATCTTCGGTAAAAGTGATTTGGTTGAGCTTGCGTCTTACAGATTGACTGCGCCCGGCATGGGCGACGAACTCGGCGCGAGTTTAGGAACGCCGCGCCTTTTATATCAAGGTTTATTCATGGCTCCTCACGTGACCGCGCAGGCACTCAAGGGCGCGATTTTCGCGGCGGGAATTTTTTCAAAGCTAGGATACAAGACAAGCCCCTTGCCCAATGACATTCGCGGCGACATAATTCAAGCGATTGAGCTCGGCACAGCGGACAAGCTAATAAAATTTTGCCGCGCGATTCAAAGTTTCTCGCCAGTCGATTCATTTGCGACGCCCGAAGCTTGGGACATGCCCGGCTACGAGGACAAAGTTATCATGGCGGCGGGAACGTTTGTACAAGGCGCGTCGATTGAACTTTCAGCGGACGGACCACTTCGCGAGCCGTTCGCAGTTTACTTGCAGGGCGGGCTGACGTTTGAACACGCGGCGATAGGAATTTTGGGCGCGGCAGAAAGTGCAATGCGTAATTCGTAATTAGGAGTTGACGGCGAAGATTGACATTGACGGCAATTATCGCATGTCTTTGGAGGTAAATATGACTAAAATAATTTTCGTTTGCTTTGGAAATATCTGCCGCTCGCCAATGGCGGAATTCGTCATGAAACATTTAGTCGCCCGCGCAGGTCTCGAAGAAAATTTTCTGATTGAGTCGGCGGGCTGTCACCCTGCAGTTGGGACGCGCATGGCGGAAGGCACGGCTTGGGAACTTCACAGGAATAATATTCCGTTCAAAATGCGCACGTCGAAACTTTTACTCGCGAGCGACTACAAGAAGTTTGATTATCTTATCGGGCTTGACCGCTCCAACGTTCGCGACATGAAAGGTATTTGCAGCGGCGACCCCGACAATAAAATTTTCCTGCTCATGGAATTTGCGGGTGAGCCGCGCGACGTTGCCGACCCCTACTACACCGACGACTACGCCGCGACTTATGAAGATTGCTTGACCGGTTGCGAGGCTCTACTTGAAAAAACTTTGACAAGAAAAAAGCCCTGATGAATTTGTCAGGGCTTTTTAAATTTTATGAACTAAATCTTTACTTGAGAGTCTTGCCGCTTATCTTGTACGTTTTGTTATTGATGTTGAAAGTGTCGCCTTTGGCAACGCCGTTGAACACGACAGAGCCGCCGCCCGAAATCGTAAGCGTCAAATTGCCGCCGCTGAAGTTCGACTTGCTGAACGAACCCGCTTTGCCGTTCGACTTCAAGATTTGGAGCATGTCGCCACTTTGGTAGTCAAAAATCTTGTCGGTACCTTCGCCCGCTTTGTAAATGAAAGTATCGTTACCTGCGCCGCCGTAGAGTGAGTCGTTACCTGCGCCGCCCCAAAGCGAGTCATTTCCTTTGCCACCGCTCAAAATATCGTTGCCCGCGCCGCCGTTAAGCGAGTCGTTGCCGTTGCCGCCAACCAAACTATCTTTACCCTTGCCGCCTTTCAAAATGTCGTTGCCGTCGCCGCCGTCGACCGTCGAGCCGTTGTTGCCCGCGATTATGTAGTTGGCAAGCTTGTTGCCCGTGATGTTAATCGTGGAAGTTGCCGCCGAGCCGTCAATCGTCACGAGTTTGGAATAACTCGTCGCCTTGAAAGTTTTAGTCGCGGCTGGGAGAGTGACGGCGGTTTTTTTGCTGTCGAAAATGCCGACTTTGGTGTAAGTGCCGCTCGTGCCGTCAGCAAACGTGATTTTCTTGTCCAAGCCGTTGTTAATGGTCAAGGTGTTGCTTCCGTAAGTGAGAACGACATTTTTGCCGCTGACAGTGTAAGTGCCCGTGCCGAGATTTTTATCGACGCTGATTTGGTCGTCGCTCGCGTTGTAATCGGTGACAACGTCCTTGCCGCCTGTGAAGACGAACAAATCATTGCCCTTGCCGCCGGTGAGCGTGTCGTTACCTGCGCCGCCCGTCAAAGTGTCGTTGCCGTCATCGCCGCTGAGCGAGTCATTACCCTTGCCGCCAAGAAGTTTATCGTTATCCGCGCCGCCCGTCAAAGTGTCATTGCCGTCGTCGCCGCTGAGCGAGTCACTGCCCTTGCCGCCAAGAAGTTTATCGTTACCTGCGCCACCCGTCAAAGTGTCGTTGCCGTCGTCGCCTGAAAGCGAGTCATTGCCTTTGCCGCCGTTCAAAAAGTCATTGCCTTTGCCGCCTGTTAAAGTATCGGCTCCCGCGCCGCTTGCCAGGCTATTGTTATCGCTGTTGCCCTTAAGGACAAGCGAATTTTTAATCTGCGTCGAGTCGACATTGACAACAAGCGGAGTTGCAGTGAAACTTTTGCTCGCATAATCCGCGTTCAAAGTGGCGTTGCTACCTTCGACAACTTCACCTTTGAAATAGGGTTGAGTATTTTCGTTGCCCGAAGCGTTGATTATTGTAAGGTTCTTGTTGGCGGCACCCTTTACTGTAATGTTGTTGCTACCGTTGATTTTCAGTATGACGTCATTATCTTTCACTGAGGAACCGGAGACACTCGCGCCGGATTGCAAGCTAATTTTATCCTGTCCCACCGTGTAATTTTGAATAACGTCGTTGCCGGAGCTTTTTTCATAGACGAAAATATCAACGCCCGCACCGCCGCTCAAAGTATCGTTGCTCTTGCCGCCGTTGAGTGTCGAGCCTTTCGCGCCCGCATAAATCACATTGGCTTTGGCATTGCCGATTAGTTTTGCCGCAGAATTGGTTTTAGTTGCGTCAATCGTGCTGACAGAAGAGTAACTGCCGCCGTTGAAGTTGGTTGCCGCAGAGGTGAGTGTCGCCGCCGTCTTGCCCGAATTGAAAATAACATGGTCGCCGAAAATATATTGCAGGGTTTTTTTATCCGCGACGGTGATTTTCTTATCTTTGCCGTTGGCAATCGTTATGGTGTTGCTTTGCCCCAAGTTCAAGACAACGTCCTTATTGCTGATAACTGCGTCTTCAACCTTCGCAATGTCGAGAGAAATTTTATCTGCGTTTGCCGTGTAATCCGTGATTTTAATGTTGCCCTTCGAGTAGGTGAAAACGTCGTTGCCCGCGCCGCC
>JBGUYA010000096.1:0-6550 GCA_045118435.1 Quinella sp.
TTGGGCGCGAGGGCGGCGACTTCTTTCAATGCGCCGCTGTGATCCGGTTCGACGTGGCTTGAGACGATAAAATCAATCTGCGCGGGGTCAACGCCCGACGCAATGCGCGAGATAAGCTCGTCTTTGAAATTAATCTTCGCCGTGTCGATGAGCGTAATCTTGTCGTCGAGAATCAAATAGGCGTTGTAAGTTGAGCCGCGCGAAGTTTCGTAGCCGTGAAAATTTCTCATGCTCCAATCGACCGCGCCCACCCAAAAAATATCGTCGCTGATTTGAATCGCCTTGTTGTTCATGTCAAAACCTCCAAAGTTTTTTGCAAATCTTAGCACACTTGACGCGCCTTTACAAACTTTATTATAATCGCGGGCAAAGGAGGCTTTCAAATGGAGATTAAAAAAGTTTCGGATGGCTCGGCGTTGACGATTTACATCAGCGGACGCCTCGACGCCGTCACCGCCCTTGAGCTTGATAAAAATTTGCAGGCGACGCTTGCCAACGTGACCGACTTGACCGTTGACCTTAAAGACGTTGAATATGTTTCATCGGCGGGCTTGCGTATCTTGCTCAAAACTCAAAAGCGCATGGACAGGCAAGGCTCAATGAAAATCCGCAACATTCGCGACAATGTCCGCGAGGTTCTGGACATGACCGGCTTCAGCGACTTTCTGACGATTGAGGACAACAAGAAGGCAAAGTTTTCCGTGAGCTTTTGAAATGCAAGCGATTAAAATTCACGGACTCGGCACATCGGGCGAAGGCGTCGGCAAGGCAATGCGAAATGCGCAATGCGTAATGCGTAATGATTTGGAAGGGCTGACGGTTTTTGTCGAAGGCGCATTGCCGGGCGAAGAAGTCTTGGCGGAAATTGAGACGCGTAAAAAAAATTATGCGGTCGCGCGGCTCGTCGAAGTCGTCAAGAGTTCGTCGGAGCGCGTGGAGCCGTTTTGCCCGCTTTATAAAGAGTGCGGAGGCTGTCAACTTCAACACTTGAGTTATCCCGCGCAGTTGAAGTGGAAACGTCAACAAGTCGTCGACGCAGTGGAAAGAATCGGCAAGCTCGGCGGCGTTGAAGTCTTCGATACGCTCGGCATGGAAAATCCTCTGCGCTATCGTAACAAAATGCAATTCCCAGTCGGAAAAAATTTGCAAATCGGTTGCTACGCTCGCGGCAGTCATAAAATTATCGACGCGCAATCTTGTTTGATTCAAAACGCTCAAAATGATAAAATTCTTAACGCCGTCCGCAACGTCGCCAAAAAATTTAACATTCAACCCTACGACGAAGACACGCACAAAGGTTTTCTGCGCCACGTCATGGGCAGGGTCGGCAGTGACGGCGAATTTATGATTGTCCTCGTCACCGCCACGAAAAATTTCCCAAACGAAAAGAATTTTGTCCGCGCTTTGCGAAACGAACTGCCCGAAGTCACCAGTATTCAACAAAACGTCCAGACTTTTCATAACAACGTTATCTTGGGTCGCGACACCAAAGTTTTGTTCGGCAAGCCGACTATTCATGACAAAATCGGCGGCTTGAGCTTTAATATCTCGGCGCGAAGTTTTTTCCAAGTCAACACCGCGCAAGCCGAAGTTCTTTACAAAACCGCGCGTGACTTCGCCGAACTGCGCGGGCATGAAAGCGTTATTGATGCTTACTGCGGCACGGGCACGATTAGCTTGTTCGTTGCGAAAAAAGCAAGGCGAGTTATCGGCGTCGAAGTCGTAAGCTCCGCGATTGCCGACGCGAAAAAGAATGCTCGCGAAAATAATATCCGCAATGCTGAATTTATCGTCGGCGACGTTGTGAAAGTCCTTCCAAAGATAAATGATTACGCCGATATTGTGATTGTTGACCCGCCCCGCGCAGGTTGCGATAAAAAAGTTCTTGAGACCTTCGCCGCAATGCGCCCCGATAAAATTATCTACGTCTCTTGCAACCCCGCCACGCTCGCCCGCGACTTAAAGATTTTGGAAGAACTCGGCTATAAAACTAAAAAAATTCAGCCCGTCGACATGTTCCCGTTTACGTCGCACGTCGAGAGTGTCGCGCAAATTTTGCTTGACAAGGAAAAATAAATTGTTTATCATGCGCAAAGCTTAGCAAGAAATTTAAGAGTGATTCGATAACGAAAGCTCGTAAGTTCAACTGCGGTTGAGTTTGCGGGCTTTTCGACGTTAAAGGAGGAATTATCATGAGTAAAAATTATAAGTTCGAGACTCTGCAACTGCACGTCGGGCAGGAAAAGGCTGACCCCGTTACTGGTGCCCGCGCAGTCCCGATTTATCAGACGACTTCTTACGTCTTTAACGATTGCCAACACGCGGCGGATTTGTTCGCTTTGAAAGCGGCGGGAAATATCTACGGACGCTTGACCAACCCGACGCAAGAAATTTTTGAGAAGAGGATTGCGGCGTTGGAAGGCGGCTCGGCGGCTTTGGCAGTGGCGAGCGGCGCAGCAGCAGTTACCTACGTTGCTCAAGCTCTCGCTCAGCAAGGTCATCATATCGTTGCGGCGACCACAATTTACGGCGGCACTTTCAATCTTTTTGAACACACTTTGCCCGCGTTCGGCGTCGAGACAACTTTTGTTGACCCGACAAAGGGCGTCGACGTTTTCGAGGCGGCTGTTAAGGACAACACGCGCTTTATCTTTATCGAGTCTGTCGGCAACCCCAACGCCACGCTCATTGACATTCAAGCCGTCGCCGACATTGCGCACAAGCATAAAATCCCGCTCGTCATTGATAACACGTTCGCCACGCCGTATCAGATTCGCCCGTTTGAACTCGGCGCGGATATTGTCGTTCACAGCGCGACTAAATTTATCGGCGGGCACGGTACAACTCTTGGCGGCATTATCGTCGAGAGCGGCAAGTTTGACTGGGAGAAGTCCGGCAAGTTTCCGCAACTCGTCGAACCTAATCCGAGTTATCACGGCGTCAGCTTTTATAAAGCACTCGGCGCGGCGGCGTTCGTCACTTACATTCGCGCGTTGCTCCTTCGCGACACGGGCGCGGCAATCTCTCCGCTCAGTGCGTTCATACTTTTGCAGGGCGTCGAAACTTTATCCCTGCGCGTCGAGCGTCACGTTGAGAACGCTTTAAAGGTCGTCGAATATCTTTCCAAAAATCCGAAGGTTGACAAGGTCAATCACCCCGCGCTTAAGAATCACCCCGACCACGCGCTTTATAAAAAATACTTCCCGAACGGCGGCATTTCTATTTTCACGTTCGAGATTAAAGGCGGAGCCAAAGCCGCGCAGAAGTTCATCGACAGCTTAAAAATTTTCTCGTTACTCGCGAACGTTGCCGACGTTAAATCTTTAGTGATTCACCCCGCGTCAACGACCCACTCGCAAATGACGGAGGCGGAGCTGTTGGCGTCGGGAATCACGCCCGCGACGATTCGCCTGTCAATCGGCACGGAGCACATTGACGACATCATTGCCGACCTTGAGGAAGGTTTCAAGGCGATTTAAATTGAAGACGCGGCAACTAACCTTGACGGCGATAATGACGGCGTTCGTGTTCGTGGCGACATTCGTGCCGAAAATCCCAATCCCGCTCGGCTACGTGCACTTGGGCAACGCGGCAATTTTTCTCGCGGTAATGTTCGGCGGGCGGCGCGTCGGAATTTTGAGCGGTGTAATCGGCTCGGCTTTGGCGGATTTTTTGAGCGGCTTTCCGATATGGATAGTGCCGACGATATTCATCAAGGCGGCGGAGGCGGAAATCTTTTGGCGACTGCGCGGGAAAAGTTTTTTGCTCGGACTAATCGCGGCGGGTTTGGTCATGGCGTCGGGCTACACATTAGCGGGCGCGTTCCTCTTCGACAGCCTGAGCGCGGGGCTTGCGTCGACGCCGGGCTTGTTAATGGAGGCGGCGATAAATATGTTCGTCACGATAATTTTAAGCGCGGCGATAAAAAGTCGGGGTGTTGTTCATGAAAAAGATTAAGGCGGGCGCAATCCCCGACGAGGTTTTGGACTTCGCGCTTGACGAAATGCAAAAGATTTTGAGCGGAGAAGTTATTTTCGTGGCGCAGGACGGGCGGCTCATGCAAGTCGAAGTTACACAGCGTCGGCGAGTTTCGGATTGGTCGGAAAAAATTTCTGCGTGGAGCGACGAATTTCAAATGACTGTGCGAAGACAAATCGCGCAAGAATTTTCAACGTTGCTTTACGGACGATTGGTTATCAAAATTCAAAAAGGGCGCGTCTCGCAAATGGAACGCACCGTTCAAAGCCGCTTTACAGGACTTGACGGCGAAGGCATTTAATCAATTAGGAATGTGGAATTAGGAATTAGGAATGATTCGGGAGGTTTTTATAGTGGCAAAAATTTATAACAGCTTTCAAGAACTTATCGGCAACACGCCGCTTTTCAGACTTCACAACTTCGAGCGCAACAACAACTTATCCGCGCAGATTCTCGCAAAGCTTGAGTACTTCAACCCTGCGGGCAGTGTCAAGGACAGAATTGCTTGGGCAATGATTGACGACGCCGAACGCTCCGGCAAGCTCAAACCCGACTCCGTGATTATCGAGCCGACCAGCGGCAATACGGGCGTCGGACTTGCGGCGGTTGCGGCGGCTCGCGGCTACAAAATTATTATTGCAATGCCGGAAACGATGAGCATTGAGCGCAGAAAAATTCTCCAGGCTTACGGCGCGGAACTCGTCTTGACGGCAGGAAGTCTTGGAATGAAGGGCGCGATTGCCAAAGCTAAGGAACTCGCCGCCGAAATTCCCAACTCCTTTATTCCGTCACAGTTCACAAACCCCGCCAACCCCGCTTGCCATAAGCGCACGACTGCAAAAGAAATTTGGGAGGCGACTGACGGCAAGCTTGATATTTTCGTTGCGGGCGTCGGTACCGGCGGAACTTTATCGGGCATTGGCGAATTTCTCAAGGAAAAAAATCCTGCTATAAAAGTCGTCGCGGTTGAGCCGGACTCTTCGCCTGTTCTCAGCGAAGGCAAAGCCGGTGCTCATAAGATTCAAGGTATCGGCGCGGGCTTTATCCCCGACACGCTCAACACAAAAATTTACGACGAGATTATCCGCGTAACCAACGACGAGGCTTATAACACGACGCGCGAAATTGCCCGCGTGGAAGGTTTGCTTATCGGCATTTCGTCGGGCGCGTCTGCCTTTGCCGCCAAGAAACTCGCCGAGAAAAATCCCGGTAAAACTATCGTCGCGCTCCTGCCCGACACCGGCGAACGTTATTTGTCCGCGCTGACCTTTTAAGCGGGTGAGCTTATGATTTATGCAGACAACGCGGCTACAACTCAAATGACCGCAAGCGTTATCGAGACTATGCTTGATGCCATGAAAAATTCTTGGGGCAATGCCTCGTCGCTCTACGCCTTCGGGCAACGCGCCGCCGAAGAGTTGAACACTGCGCGAGAAAAAATTGCGGCTTGCATTGGCGCGAACGCCTCCGAAATTTATTTCACGTCGGGCGGCAGTGAGGCGGACAATCAAGCAATCCTCTCCGCCGCCAAAAACGGCGCACGCAAAAATAAACGCCACATCATTTCCACAGCCTTTGAACATCATGCGGTTCTGCACACGCTTAAAAAGTTGGAGCGCGAGAATTTCGAGATTGAATTACTCGACGTTCACGACAACGGAATCATTACGCCCGCGCAGGTCGCCAATGCTATTCGCAATGACACCTGCCTTGTGACCGTCATGTTCGCCAACAACGAAATCGGCACTGTTCAGCCCATTACGGAGATTGGGAAAATTTGCCGCGACAAGAAAGTTATTTTTCACACCGACGCCGTTCAAGCCGCCGGGCATTTGCCCATTGACGTTAAGACGCAGAACATTGACATGCTTTCTATTTCCGCGCATAAATTTCACGGTCCGAAAGGTATCGGCGTACTTTTCGCGAGGAAGGGCGTCCCGCTCGTCAATCTGATTGAGGGCGGCGCACAGGAGAAAGGTAAACGCGCCGGCACTGAAAATCTTCCCGCAATCTTGGGCATGGCAACTGCTCTGCAAGACGCTTGCGACAATCTCGAAGTCAACACGCAAAAAATTCTTGCCCTGCGCGAAAAATTGATTGACGGACTCGCGAAGATACCGCACAGCATTTTGAACGGCGACAGAAAAAATCGCTTGCCCGGCAACGTGAACTTTTGCTTTGAAGGCGTCGAGGGCGAAAGTCTCCTGCTTCTGCTCGACGATAAGGGGATTTGCGCGTCTAGTGGCTCGGCTTGTACTTCAGGTTCGCTTGACCCAAGTCATGTCCTCTTGGCTATCGGCAGACCTCATGAGATTGCGCACGGCTCGTTAAGGTTGTCGATTGACGAGAATACTTCGGAAGACGCCGTAAATTACATTGTGCAATCCGTTCGCGAGATTGTTGAGTATTTGCGGAGCATTTCGCCGCTTTGGAAGGACAAAGTCAGCGGCAAGCGAAAGTTCATTTTGTGACGGGGGCAAGTAACAGTTAAGAAAAACTTATAAGAAGCTATAAAACTTACACAAAATAATAAGGAGGTGAAGACCGTTACTGAAAATTTTTATGTTGTCTG
>JBGUYA010000097.1:0-15532 GCA_045118435.1 Quinella sp.
CGATATAATCGTTGCCGTCGCCGGAGCTGTATTTGAAGAGAACGTTGGAGCCTTCATTGCCAATTGAATCGTTGCCAGAGCCGCCGTTGATTATGAGACCTCCGCCTTCATTGTAAATAGTATCGTTACCTTCGCCGCCATTAATGTCACTTGCGCTGCTATAAATCAAATCGTCACCTGCGTCGCCGTTTATTATGACGCCATTTCTCGCGTTAAAAATGGTATCGTTACCATTGCCAGCGTTAATTTCGCCCCCGCCTTCGTTGTAGGTTTCAATGTAATCATTGCCGTCGCCACCGTCAATCGTGAGGTCGTAACCATAATCACTTTCAATAGTATCGTCACCATCGCCAGCATTTATAGAGACGTTGTAAGACGTGTAACCATAATGGAAAATATGGTCGTTAGCTGAGCCGGCGTCTATCGTTACATTGGGTGCTTCGTTATAAATTTCATCGTTACCGTCGCCGCCGTCGATTGTCACTCTGTCAGCGTTATTCCAAATTGAATCGTTCCCTGCGTCGGCGTTAATCGTGACGTTGGCAGCATCGTTTTTAATAGAATCGTCGCCATCCCCGCCTCTGATTGAAACGTTGTAGCCATAGACGACGCTGTCACCAATCCAAACATATCTGTTTTCAATTGTGTCGTCGCCATCTCCGCCATTAATTTCGACATTATTGCCGGTGTTGTAAATTGAATCGTTGCCTGCGCCCGCGTTGATTGTTACGTTGGAGGCATGGATAATACCGACCTTATCATGTCTGTTGTCGATTGTGTCGTCACCGTCTCCGCCGCTGATTTCGACATCATTGCCTTCGTTGTAAATGGAATCGTTACCCGCGCCTGTCTTGATTGAGACGTTAGAGCCGTAACTTTCAATGGAATTGTCACCCTCGCCAGCATTGATTGTCAAGTTGGCTCCGCTGTTGGTAATTGAATCGTCGCCTTCGCCCGCGTTGATTGTCACGTTCGAGCTGCTGTTTGTAATGTCGTCATTGTCTGCGCCCGCGTTGATTATAACGTTGGAGAAAGTGTTATTGATTGAGTCGGCAACGTCCGTGCCCTTGATAGTTGGCGTGGCGTCAATTTTGGTACCGACAATGTTAATGGTCGAGAGACTAGCTGCGTCGCTCAAGACAATATAACCGTCGCCGACAAAAACTATCACATCGGAGTTGCTAACCAAAGTCGAATAGCTGCCGGTGCCGTCGTCGATTTTTAAGGTCGAAGTCTCGTTGAAACCGCTGATTGTGTCCTTGCCGTCGCCCGTGTGATATTCAAAGGTAACCTTCTTGGCTTCGTTGTAAATGTTATCGTTGCCTGCGCCGCCCGCTATGGTGACGTTTTTGGCGTCTTTATAATTGGAAATATAATCGGAGCCGGTGCCGCCGTTAATGGAAACTTTTGTGCCGCTGTCGTTGGAAATATTATCGTCGCCGTCGCCCGCGTCGACTGTCACACTGTCGCCGTCGTTGGTAATGTAATCAATCCCCGCGCCGCCATATATCAAGTTATTTGTACCGCCGCTGAAAATTGTATCATCATCGGCACCGCCGTCTATCGTGACCTCGTTGGCGTACCAATTTTGAATTGAATCATTACCCGCGCCACCACTTAAGGAGGATTTATGGCTAGCTGAGCTGTTACCGATACTATCGTTGCCCGCGCCGCCGTCGATTGTCACAGAGTCGCCCCAGTTGCTGATGGTATCATCGCCCGCGCCGCCGTTTATCGTCGTGCCACTAGAGGAACTATAACCATTAAGAATTGAGTCGTCGCCGTCGCCCGCGTTGATGCTTACGTTCGAGCCTTCGTTCTGAATGGTATCGTCGCCGTCGCCGGCATTGATCGTTGCACTGTCCAAAGTGTTGCTGATTTCGTCGTCGTCGTCCGTGCCGCTTATCAAAGTGCCGTCAAAGCGTTGCAACTCGAAAATAAATTTGTTCATGACCGATTCCTCCTTGAAAAATTTTTAAGTGACTTTGTTTTTTCTGTAACGAATCATATTTCCTCGCAGTGATAAAGTCAATGACTTAACAAAATTTTAATCATCTGTGAGAGGGGCAAAATCGATTGAAATAAAAGCGGTGCTGTGCTAAAATTTTTTGCGAGGTGACTGAATATGCGCATGACGATAGTTGAGATGTTAAAAAAGGCGGGCGAGGATTTTATATCGGGCGAGAGCATCGCTGGCGAACTTGGAATTTCGCGCACCGCCGTTTGGAAACATATTCAAAAACTTCGCGAACACGGCTACGAGATAATCAGCAGCGAGCGACGCGGCTACAAGCTCAAAGACGCGCCCGACCTCCTTTTGCCGAGCGAAATTCAAATTGGACTCGACACGCAGATTATCGGCAAGACAATGAAATATTTCCCTTCTGTTGACTCGACAAATCACGTTGCAAAAGCTCTGGCATATCACGGCGCGGCGGAAGGCACGATTGTCGTTGCGGAAGAACAGGATAGCGGCAAAGGTCGACTCGACAGAAATTTTTATTCACCGCGCGGCAAGGGCATTTGGTTTTCCGTAATCCTTCGCCCGAAATTTTTACCGCACGACGCGCCGAAGTTTACGTTAATGTCGGCGGTGGCAGTCGCGGAGGCAATGGCGCGTTTCAACCTCAAAGCTCAGATCAAATGGCCCAACGACATTATGTTTGACGGTCGGAAACTCGTCGGCGTTTTGACGGAGATGACGGGCGAACTTGCCAGGATAACTTACATGGTCATCGGCATTGGAATTAACGTCAACATGAGCCGCGAAGATTTTCCGGAAGAACTTCAAGACGTTGCGGCGTCGCTTTCCGAAATGAGCGGAGAAATTTTATCGCGCGTTGAAATTTTCCGCGTAGTCCTCGAAGAGTTCGACAAGCTTTATCTTGAAGTCGACGAGGAAGGGTTCAACAAAGTTATTGAGCGTTGGAAGAAATACAACGTGACGCTCGGCAAAAATGTTCGCGTAATCTCTGCGGGCGACGGCGAGAATTTCACGGGCAAAGCGATTGACTTGGACGCGGACGGCGCACTTGTCGTTGAAACTGCACAAGGTCAGCGAACGGTTTACGCTGGCGACGTTTCTATCCGATAAAAAAATTTTCCCTCAACCTGCGCGGGCGAGGGCTTCTTTATTTAACGTTGAAAAAAGTTTTCGCAAATACTTGATAATTTCGGGGGGCTATATAATAGGAAGAAAGGAGGGAAATTTTATGGCGACAATTAGCAACACCAAGTCGAATACGCTGTTGAGTGGAACAAGCGGCAATGATTTCATTCACAACTACAGCGGCTCGAACGTTTATATCAGCGGCGGTGCAGGCAGTGACGTTATAGGAACCGGAACAAATTATTACGACGCCTCAAGTGGCAAAAATGTTACGGTCAACGGCGGCACGGGCGACGATTTAATTACCGGCATGAGTAGCAAGGGCGTTTTATACGAATACGCCTACGGCGACGGCAACGATATTATCAACGGCTTTAACTCAAATGACACGCTCCAGATATACAATTCAAATTACAGCACAATGATTAGCGGCGACGATTTTATCGTATTTGTCGGAGCAGGTTCAATCACGCTGAAGAATTCGGCAAATATTTCTGTCAAGATAAGCGACGCTTACGGATACTTGAGGACTTATAATCTCAATCCTTCAAATCTTCTGCAGGGTTCGGATTATGTCGACGTGATTACAAACACAAATAAAAATTCCACCGTGCTCGGATACGCGGGCAACGATACCCTTTGGAATTATGGCGATAATGTCCTGCTTTATGGCGGCGACGGTCACGACGACATTCACAATACGAGCGAAAACGTCGGCATTTCCGGCGGCAATGGGGCTGATTCCATTGAAAGCACGGGCAACAACGGTTTAATCTATGGCAACGCGGGCAACGATACGATAAATGTCAGAGGCGCGCGGAACAGTTTAAGCGGCGACGCGGGTAACGATTTGATAATTTTAGATGCAGAATACGGTAACAACGCGATAAATTATTCACTCGGCGACGGTCACGATACTGTTTATGGTTTTAATTCAAGTGATGTCTTGTGGGCGTATGACATAGCTTGGAGCACTTCGACGGTTGGCAATGATGTTGTTTTAAGTTTTCAAAACGGCTCCGTCACACTCAAGGACACCGCAACAATTCATCCGCGAATTGCTTTGAACATAACAGATAATTCTACAGGCAATAAAGTAATTCTCGCGGGAACGGAAATTATTGACGCCTCAACTCGAACGAAAGCGATAAAAATTTCGTGCAATGAACTTGCCAATGAACTCTACGGCGGCAGCGGTAACGATTCACTTTACGGCGGAGCTGGAAATGATTTAATCTATGGTAACGCGGGCAACGATAATCTTTACGGAGAAGATGGCAACGATATTTTGAGCGGCGACAAAGGCAACGATACGTTAACGGGCGGCGCGGGCAATGACATTTTCATTTACAGCGCGGGCAACGATGTCATTGCCGATTACGCGGCGGGCGATAAAATTTCTCTCGGCGCGGTAGTGAGCAAAGCAAGCGTCAGCGGCTCTGATGTCGTCTTTACGATTGGCAATGGTTCGCTTAAAGTTAAAAACGCCAAAGGTAAATCGCACGCCATGATTAATTCTTCGGGCGATAGTTTTTCGACAATCGTCGGCGGCTCGACAACTTTGACCGTCACCAACTCGACAAAATCTCCCGTAACCGTCAGCTCCGACATTAAAACTATCAATGCCTCCAAACGCACCAAAGCCGTTAAAATTACCGGCAACTCGTTAGCCAACTCAATAGCGGGCGGCACCAAGAACGATAAGCTTTACGGTCAAGACGGCAACGATATTTTGAGCGGCAACGCGGGCAACGATAATCTTTACGGTCAAGACGGCAACGATATTTTGAGCGGCGGCAAGGGCAACGATAATCTTTACGGAGAAGACGGCAACGATATTTTGAAAGGCGGCAAGGGTAACGATTCGCTTTGGGGAAATAAAGGCAACGACACGCTTTACGGCGACGTTGGCAAGGATGTTTTCATTTACGCGAACGGCGACGGCAACGATATTATCTACGGTTTCGAGAATAACGACATGCTAAAAATTACGAGCGCGTTCTCGGCGTCTTACAAAAAGTCCAAGAAAGAACTTTATTTCAAAGTCGGCTCGACCAAAAATGCTATCACGCTAAAAAATTTTGACGCGACAACTTTCAACATCAACGGCGAAGCCTATCACATCAGCGGCAAAAAACTCGTCAAATAAATCTGCGCGGAAAAAAAAATTACCCCGTCGAAAAATTTCACGTCGGGGATTTTTTTTATTGAAAAATCTTGATCTGCAAGTGTGAATCAGTTAAGATAATAAAATTTTTTAAGGAGGAAAATTTATGGCGAAGAAGATTAACAACACGATGTTGAGTGGGTAGCCGCTCCAAGCTCGTTAAGAAGTAATTAAACCTGTTGTGCAAGAGACTGCGTCGGAAAATTTCCTGCATGTCGGGCGCAGCGGACAACTCCGCCGCAATCTTGTAGACGTAAGACAACAGATTGTCTTTGGTTTTGTCGAACTGCCCCGCCGTCTCCACTACCGACATCAACAACGTCAAATAAACGTCATGCACGTATTAGTCGTCGATTGTCGCGAGCAAATGATTCTGCGTCTCGTGCGCCGCCGCCATTAATGACGTAAGTCGGCACAGAGGTCGAAGGATTTATGGTGGTCGGCAAAATTTTTATATCCCACAAGAAACTGTTCATTTTCTACTTGATGATTTTCTCCAGGCGCGACACGTCGAACGGCAAATCCATTTCGCCTGCGGCGGGTGCAATGATTCTTTTGAGCAAATCGAATTCAGATTGTTTCAAGTTATCTACTCCTGTTAAATAAATTTAGAAATTATGTTGAGGTCGGCGGCAATGTCGCTCAACTTTTTTGGCTTGGCGGCAGTCTCAAGCTCAAGATTTTTGGTGAGTTCGGCGAGAGCCTTTTCTTGGTCACCGATAACTTTTGTCGCCTCCGCCTCAAACCGAGCGTTGAGTTCGGCGACTTGCGCGGAAATATTTTGTTGTAAAGAGTCGCCGACCTGCCCGACGGTTTGCGGAATAATTTCGCCGTAAACTTTGCGTCGCTCTTGCATAAGCTGTTCATTGCGCCGCGCCTCTTCGACTTTTGAACTTAGGAAAAATACTCGCCGCAAGTCCGATCAGAGCCGCAAGCGGTCCGCTCACCGCCAAGCCAAGTACGCTCAAAATCGCGGGCACCGCCTTTTTAATCGTGCGCGAAATCGTCAGCTGAACGACTTTTTCAAGCGCGAAATTTTTTTCAAGCATTTTCAATGCACTCATCAAGTTGCGCGGGCGTCACGGATTTTGACTTGGTGATAACAATGTAGACGGGCAGGCGATAAAGTTTGAGCTCGCGCAAAAAATTGACAATGCTGTCGGGGATAACCGGCTCGGTGGCGGCGAAAGTCAAAATGTAGGCGTGACTTTGCGGCAGATAATCATCGATGGCTTTGTTGTGGAGCGCGACGCCCGAATCAAAGCCGGGCATGTCAACAATCTTGACGGCGGGATTGATTTCAAAAACTCTTTGTTGAGTGCTAGTTGAACTTTGGAAATTTTATCGGCGCGGAATTTTTTATCGGCGTAGTCTTCCAAGCTGAGCTTAATAACATTTTCTTCGCGACGCGCTCTTTGAACGAATCGCCAGCCAAAGAATATTTTTCTTGCAACGAATAAATTTCCTTGACGCCCTGAACGAGCCGCGCAATTTCTTTATTAAAATTCAATTTCAACCCTCCAAATCGTTTCAAGTTTAGCAGGTCGCCCAAAGAATTACCATTGCAATTATCTGCCCTAATAGAACATAAAAAAAATCGGGCGCAAGGCTCGAAGTTTTTTTATTCAGTCGCGGGCGTAAGTGAAGTACGCATTCGCCCGACGCTGTTAAGAATAATGTATCTGTTTTTGCCAAGACGCGAAGTCAAAGTCAAAGTGTCGCCGTTCTTGCCGTTAATGCGCACCTTGCCGTCCACAAAATAAATTTTTATAATCGCGTCGTTACTGTACTCCAATTTAATCTTCACGCCGTAAGAAAAATTATGCGGCTCGCGCAAGGACTTAGTTCCTCTCGAAACTTGATAAGAATTTTCGGCACGTTTAATGGTCAATATTATATAGTCGCTGCCGCTACTCAAAAGATTTGTATTGCCCATGCCCGTCGAAACGATTGTGCTTGAGCGATTCATTTCCTGAACAAAGCGCAACTCGCTGTAAAGTTTTTTGGTCTCGTAGTCGAGCGCGGCGGTGTCGAGAATTCGGGCGGCGTTGGGCACGGCAACTTTCACAAGTACGCCGATTATTATTATCGCGAAAATGATTTCAAGCGTCGCCAAACCCCTTTGCATATCGTCACCTGAAGAAAAATTTATCGAACGGCGACTCTTCCTTAGGCTCCTCTTCCGAGTAAGCTCCACGCGCCGCGTCGCGAATTATTCTGCCGCCCGCAATCTCAATGACACGCCTTTGCATTTGGTCGACGATAGTTTTGTCGTGCGTCGCCATAACAATCGTCGTGCCCGCCGCGTTGATTCGCTGGAAAATGTCCATGATGTCCCAACTCGTCTCTGGGTCAAGGTTGCCGGTCGGCTCATCGGCAATCACAATGCGCGGGTCGTTGACAATCGCACGGGCAATCGCAACGCGCTGTTGTTCGCCGCCAGATAACTGCGCGGGAAAACTTTTGAACTTATCCTGCAAGCCGACAATGTCAAGTACGGTGTTAACGCTACGTTGCATGATTTTGCGCGGAGCCTCGATAACTTGCATAGCGAAGGCGACGTTCTCATAAACCGTCTTATCTTCAAGCAGTCGGTAATCTTGGAAGATGACGCCGAGCGAACGCCGCAGGTAGGGAACTTCTTTAGGCTTGAGTTTGCTGACGTCCTTCTTATTGACGACGACGCTACCCGACGTTGCAATTTCCTCGTGCATTAAAAGTTTCATGAGCGTCGACTTGCCGCTACCCGAAGTCCCGACGATAAAGACGAACTCGCCGTGCCCAATGTCGAGACTGACCTTGTCGAGCGCGACGACGCCATTTGTCTTGTAAATTTTCGTCACGTCTTTTAAATGAATCATGCGCTTATCACCTACATTAAATTTGTCGTGTCGAGAATCGGCAGAACGACTGCGAAGACCAGCGTCGCCACGATTAGCCCCGCAAGGAGCGTTCCGAAAATTTCTGCCTTAGCCGGCAGTCCGCGCAGAATTTCTTCGACCTCGAAGTCTGCCATTGATTCGCATTGACGGAGCATGTTGACGAGTTCGCCGCCCGCCTCGCCCGTCACGATTAAGCCGACGTATAACGGCGGGAAATTTTCTTTGGCAATTAAATTTCCGAGACTGCCGCCGCGCTCGACCGAAAATTTTATCTCGGTCAATTTTTTTTGCACGAAGAGATTTTTACTCGCCGCCGCGCAGAGTTTAATTGACTCGTCCAAAGTCACGCCGCTTTCCAACAAAAAGCTCAGCCGCCCGAAAAAATTTCTCAGCTCAATCTCGCGCAGGAGCTTGAACTTTAACTTCAACTTGTCCAGTGAAAATCTCAACGCCGCGCTTCGGTCGTAAATCGTCGCAAAAAAAATCACGCCCGCCGCAATCGCGAACACGATTAAAAGCCAATGCTCCGATAAAAATCTGCCGCCGTGCAACAAAATCAAAGTCACAAGCGGGAGTTCGCCGCCCTGTTGCGCGAAAAAGTTTTCAAAGACGGGTAACGTCACGTTGATTAAAATTATCGCGGCAACGAACGCCGCCAACAACACGAACAGCGGATAATACATTGCGCCGCGTATTTTTTTCTCCGTCGAATAATTGCGTTCAAGTTGGCTTGCAAGCCGCGCCGTCACGTCTTGAAGGTTGCCGCTCTTCTCGCCGATTTCGACCGACTGAATCGCGTCGCCGCCAAAAATTATCTCATATCGTCCCAACGCCGAGAAGAAACTTTGCCCTTCGCCGACCGCAGTCACCAAGTCATTTAAAATTTTCTCCGACGGGTGATTCTTCGCCGCGCCAGCCAAAGTTTTCAGCGACTCGTGCAAAGTCATCACGCCCAACATTACGCCAAGTTCTCTGAAGAAAACCGAACGCCATTGCCCGCCGAGTTTCATTTTAAGCCAAAAATTTTCCAGCGTCTTGGCAAAACTCGCTTGCGCCTGTTCGAGCTTGACGACCGTCACGCCTTGATAACTCAACGCGGCGTAAGCCTCTGAATAATTTTCCGCTTCAAGCGTGCCGACTTGTTCGACGGCTTGCGCGTTGTAGCCCTTGTACTTAAACTTTTTCATTCAGAAAGTCCTAATTCCCGATTGCCTTTAACGCCGCGTCCATTGTTTGCATACCTTGCGCCCGCCCGCTGAGCATGACGTTTTGAAGTTGTACATATTTTCCTTGACGAATCAGCGAACGCGCCGCCGAGTTTGCCAACAAGACTTCCGCCGCGCAGGTTCGCCCGCTTGAAGTTTTGACGAGTTGTTGAGAAATTATCGCGCTGAATTCGTCGGCGAATAAGTCTCTGATTGCGTCGCGCTGAACGAGTGGGAACATTGTTTCAACGCGCATGGCAGTTTCCGCCGCAGATTTTGTGTGGAGTGTTGCCAAAACCAAGACGCCCGCCGCCGATGCCTCAAGTGCCGCGTGCATTGTCGCCGCGTCGCGAATTTCGCCGATTAAAAGTACGTCGGGCATTTCGCGCATTGCCGTGCGGATTGCGTCCGCGAAGTTCAAAAAATCTTGTCCGAGTTCGCGCTGGCTGACGAAAGAATTTTCTGTAGCGTATTCAAACTCGATTGGATCTTCCAAAGTCAAAAGGTGGCACGGGCGAACTTTGAGCAACTCGTCTAAAAAGGCGGCGAGTGTCGTTGACTTTCCCGAACCTGTCCTGCCCGTCACGAGGATTAAGCCCTGCGCGGCGTGGAAGAAATTTTTAAGTGCGGCTGGTGCTCCCAACTTTTCGAGCGGCGGAATTTCTTTGGCGATAAGTCGCAGGGCAAGCGCGAGATTTTTGCGCTGATAATAAACGTTCACTCTGAAACGCCGCGAATATTTTTCCTCAACATAGGAGAAATCGACCGCCAAATTTTTTTCGAGTTCCTCGCGCAGTCGCGGCGTCAAAATTTTATTCAAGAAACTCTCGACCGCACGCGCAGATAAAATTTCGCCCGCTTGTAAAATCTCTCCGCCTACGCGCAAAAACGGCGACTGTCCAACCGTCAAATGAATGTCGGAGGCGTCGCGCCTTATTGCCTCTTCCAAAATTTCTTCAATCATAAATAGAACTCTCCTTAAGTCGCGGTTAGTCGAGACGCAGAGGGGGCGTCATGGATGACGCCCCACGACACCGCGTTTGAACAGGAAGTTCAAGCGGTGAGCCCCTTTTCTTTTGCTTACTTTTCTTTTGGGGCGGCAAAAGAAAAGTAAGTTTAATACAAAAAAGAAATTAAACGTTCAAGCAAAGGAGCGAGCCGCCGACTCCTACAGGATTTTGCGTAGTCCACTTTTGTTTGAAAAGGGGACGATTAATTCCTTCCTTTGGAGGATTCGTCGTCGAAAGAGGGCGCGTCGTCAATCACCGGCTCAGGTTCATGATAAACCGGCTCACTGTAAATCGGCTCCGGCTCATGATAGACAGGTTCAGGTTCCGGCTCGCGAATCGGCTCCGGTTCATGATAAATCGGTTCAGGCTCCGGCTCCCGCACAGGTTCGGGATTGTAATCGGGTACACCTTCGGGCTTTTGAGTATAATCCGGTTCCGGTTCACGATAAGTTGAAGGCTCATCACGATAAGAAGGCTCCGAATCATAATGGCTCGGCTCTTCATAATCGCGATAATTCCCGCGCGGTTCGGGGTCGTCATCATAATAATCACGGCGCGAAGACGACGAATGGCTGTTATCTCGAACTTCCGTGACAACATTTTTACTGCTACGCCTGTCGACGACCAATTCATCAAAGTCATGCGCGGGAACGTTGAGCAAAGCATTTTGCATAAAGTGACTCCAAATCGTCGCGGGCAAGTCGCCGCCCGTTATGCCGTCAAGTTCGCTGTTATCGTCGCAACCAATCCAAACCGACGCGGCAAGGTCAGGCGTATATCCGACAAACCAGGCGTCGTGATAATCGCTGGTCGTACCCGTCTTGCCGGCGGCGGGGCGTCCGATTGCCGCGCCTTTGCCCGTGCCCTTAGTGATAACGTCCTCAAGCATACTGGTCAAATCGGCGGCGGTTTCGGGCATAATGACCTGCCGCCCTTCGGGCGTCGCATTGTAAATTTCATTGCCGTTGCGGTCAAGAACTTTGGTAATCGCAATGTGCGGAATGTGAATGCCGCTGTTGGCGAAAGTCCCGTAAGCACTCGCGATTTCAAGGGGCGTGACGCCTCTGGTCAAACCGCCGAGCGACGCGGCAAGGTTCGTATCGCTGGGGTCGCCCTCAAGCACAAAAGTCGAAATGCCCATTTCCTGCGCGTAGTAAATCGCCTTGTCAATGCCGAGAGCCTGCGCGATCTTGACGGTAGGAACGTTCATGGAAAAAATCGCGACTGTGCGCAAGGTAACGTTGCCGCTAAAACGTCGACTGTAATTTTGCGGCGACCAATCGCCAATTGTTATCGGGCTGTCCTCAATGACTGTATCGGGCGTGTAGCCGCTTTCCAAGCCCGCGACGAAGACAAAAGGTTTAAACGCCGAGCCGGGTTGACGCTCCGCCATAGTCGCGCGGTTGAATTGATCTGTGCCGCGCCCGCCGACCATTGCGCGGATATAGCCCGTCTTCGGCTCAACTGCGACGATTGCCCCTTGCGGCTGAACAATGCCGTTAGCGTCGGTGTAGTATTCCGGCAGATACATCAACAGCGCGTCTTCCGCCATTTTCTGAACGTCAAGATCAATCGTCGTGTAAACGCGCAAGCCCTCTTTATAAACCGCGTCCGCGCCGTAGCGGTCAACCAAAAGTTGTGTGACGTACTCGATAAAATACATCGCGTCTTTGTGCTTTTCGGGAACATTGGGCGGCGCAAGCACAACCTCCGACTTCTTCGCGTCGTAGCATTGGTTATAGTTAATGTAGCCAAAAGTCACCATTTGATCAAGAACGGTGTCGCGGCGTTCAATCGAGGCATTAATGTTGTTGAACGGTGAATAGTAATTCGGACTCTTTGGAATGCCCGCGAGCATTGCGCAT
This sequence comes from Quinella sp., assembly GCA_045118435.1. Classification (GTDB taxonomy): domain Bacteria; phylum Bacillota; class Negativicutes; order Selenomonadales; family Selenomonadaceae; genus Quinella. The sequence goes on from JBGUYA010000097.1 coordinate 12,239, forward strand.
TCGGCAAGCGTCAAGTCCTCGACGTTCTTGCCAAAATAAGTCTTCGCCGCCGCCTGTACGCCGTAAGCTCCTTGCCCGAAGTAAATCTGATTCAAATAAAGCTCCAGAATTTCTTGCTTGGTGTATTGCTTTTCAAGTTGCAACGCAAGGAAAACCTCTTGGATTTTGCGCTTAATCGTTCGCTCCTGTGTAAGGTAAGCGTTCTTGGCAAGCTGTTGAGTAATCGTTGAGCCGCCTTCTGCAATCTCACCTCTGACAAGGTTTGTATAAGCCGCGCGAACCAGCCCGCGAAAGTCAACGCCCTTGTGCTCATAAAAACGATTGTCCTCGATTGCGACAAAGGCATTGAGCAGGTCAACGGGGATTTGCTCAATCTTGACGGGCACTCGGTTTTCCGTCGCGTGAATGATTGCAATTTCGTTGCCCGCCGAATCGTAAATGTGACTCGACGCGGGCGGCAAAATATCCTTCGACAAATCCGCCTTGACGTTGAGATTTGCCGTCACGAAACCGATACCGACCCCGACCGCCATAACGATTATAAAAATTATTAGTCCTATAAAAATTTTCAGGAACGTTGAAACTCTTTTGCGCGGCGCGGGCGGTGACTCGCTACCGTTCAAATCTTCCCTGCTCATATAATCCCTCCTAAACGCCGCCTATCTTACCATAATTTGATTAGCCGCGTCTACAAATCATTTATTTTCTTGCCAATGTTCATTCAAAAGCTCTTCCAATTTGTCTTCCGCCTCTTCCTTGAAATCTTCCTCGTCGTAGAAAATTCCGCCGAAGTAAAACATGAAGTAAGAGACTGCCGCCAAGACAACCGCCGCCGCCAACTTCTTTTTGTAGCCCGAAGTCTCGCCGCCTGTTATCGCCCTTATCACCAGCCGCACAAAGAAATATATTCCTGCCGCCGCCGATAAAAAAAATAAACATACAAGTAATTCGTCCATTAATCCGCCTCCGATTTACGCCGCGAGTTTCAAACTTTCAATCGTCGCCGTAATTGCCCGCGCGATTTTTTTGTTGGGAAGATTTTTTTCCAAGACAAAGTTATTTTGCTCCACGCCCAACGCCGCCGATAAAATTTCCGCCGCGCCCGCGCCGTAGCAAAGCATTTCCGCCGAATAATTTTCTATCTCGTGCAGTTTGATAAAGAACAGCTCCAAGTCCTGCGCGGGGAAAAATTTTTGCATGAAGTCATCGAGTTGCAACTTTAACTTGTCGCGCTCCTTGACGTTCAAGGTCGCAACGGTTGACCAGCCGCAACGCCTTCCGCCCGCACAGAACTCTTTAAAGTCCGTGAAAATTATTTCGCGTGCGCTCATGCCGTCGTAGCTCGTGAACTCTTTTTCCATTGCCAGAAAAAATTTATTCCTGTCGTCAATCGCCGCGATTGCTTGAAGTGAATTCGCCGCCTCAATGTCAAGCCCGGTCGTGTTCGCCGAGCGCAAGTTGTCCGTGTCGGAAAGTATCGCGCCGAACATCAAGCCCGCTATTTTTTTATCAATCGCAATTTTATTTTGCCTGTAGCAAAGCCAAACAATCGTAGCTGTGCAACCGACTGGCATCGTCAGATAAAAGGCGTCGCGCGATTTTATATCGCCGAACAAATTATGGTGGTCGATAATCTCGACGACGCTTGCACTGTCAATGCCTTTGACTGCCTGCGCGGAAACATTGTGGTCGACGAGAATAATATTTTTCCCCGCCGCACTTTCAAGAACGGGCGGCGTCGGCACGTCGAAGTACTTTAGAATAAAATCGCTCTCTTTGTTAATCGCGCCCGAAATTCGCGGCTCGCACTTGACGTTGAGTTGTTGCTTAAAATTGGCGTAGGCAATCGCACTGCAAACGGTATCGCTGTCGGGGCAAGTGTGACCGATAACGTAAGTCGTCTTTGAAGTTTCTTCGACCTCCTCGATAAAAGCCGAGCGGATGTCGTCGACTTGAACTTTGCATTCGCCCACTGGCAACGCCGCGAACGTCAACACCATGCCGACGATAAAGCCCCACATGCGCAAGAAAAATTTTAATGCCTTCAAGATTGTTCGCCTCCCTTTAATCTGGTTTCGAGTGCCGCTATCGCCTGCAAGTGCGCCTTGTACTTTTTCTCGTCCGCTTGATACTCGGCTTTTAAGTCGCTGATATTTTTGCCTATGATGTTTGGAATTTCCTTAAAGCTTGTGAAAATCGTCATGCCGCGCATTTCCTCCGCGCCCGTGATTGTGCCGTCCGCCTTGCAAGCAATTATCACGATATTTCCCGCGCCGAGCCGTCGCCGATTAGAGCCGACGCCCAAATTGCCGAGCTTGTGCAACTTGCTGACCGTCCGCCGATACTGCTTGACTTGAAAATACGTCCCGACGCCCTGCATTATCATCAGCAAAAATAAAATCGCCAACAGGTCGCTAATCGTCATTGCCGCGCCTCCTCCGAATCAAAATTCTATCATACATTCGCTTGCCGTTGATATAAAATCTACCAGGATTTTTCTTTAACTTGCCGTCTATGACAATCGGCTCCGCAAACATGTCGCTCTTGCCGAGAATTTCAAACTGATTCGGATTGTACTTGTCAAGGAAAGTAATTGGGACGCCCATGACGCCGTAATAATCTTCGGGTATCTCGGCTGTCTTTGAAACTTCGATAGCGTCGTAATTATCGTAGCGAGGATTTTTTTCGGGCGAGTACTTTTCCCACAGCGGAATATCCCAATATCTCTTCGGCGTCTCTATGTTCGTGTACCAGTGGACGCCTGAATTTCTAATCATGCCTTCGCGGTGTTCAGACGCGCTTGCAATATCTTCATAAGGACTTTCAAAAAAACCGACCATTCCTCTGAAACCGTAGCCAAGCCACATTTTATTTTCTTTAATGAGCGGGAAAATCTCCTTGTAAGTGATTGCGTTCATGTTGCCGATGATGAGAAATTTTTTATCGAACTCGATTAGGAGCTTAACGAACTCGCGAAAGACACTGAAAGGCGGATTAGTCACAACAACGTCTGCCTCTTTTAAAAGTTCAAGGCACTCTTTGGAGCGGAAGTCGCCCGCGCAATATTTTTCGTCGCCCTCAAGCTGTGTCGTCTTTATCATGCCTTCGCGAAGTCCAAGTTCCACGTCGTCCCAATTTTCTGCGCCGTCGCCGTTCCAATCGCGGAACTCTGTCATCTCGACCTTATAAGCTGTCTTGCCGTCGGGGAAAAGATTAATTTCCTTGCCAGCAATGGGCGAGTCGGCGTAGCTCGTCACGATTAACTTTTTAAGTTCGTAGTGATTGAACAACAGC
>JBGUYA010000098.1:0-6430 GCA_045118435.1 Quinella sp.
CGGGCGACGATACTATTATCAACAACTGGAACGGTAAAAATGTTTTGTTCGTTTACAATGCAGGCGACGGAAACGATTGTATTAGCGGGTTCAGAGCAACTTCGACACTTCAATTAATATCAAGCACTATCGACAAAATCAGCTCAGATGCCAAAGATATTTTCCTAACGATTGGAAATGATACAATTACGTTGTCAGGGGCTTTTGATCTCGGTTCCATTAACGTTGTCGATGAAAATGGAGACAAAATTGAGTTGCCAGGCTTAGAAATTAACGTAACAGAAGAAGTTGAATTTATCGGCAACAACTGGAATAATGCAACTATAAATGGAATTACTGACGATAATTTGATTAGAATTAATAACAGAGGCTCAGATATTTTCATAAACGTTGAAGCAGGCAATGATTCGATTAGCAATACTGGCGAGTCGGTAACGATAAATACCGGCGCGGGTGATGACTCAATTTACAACCAGTCGGGAGGTAACAATGCGTCGATAAACAGCGGCGAAGGAAACGATTTCATCGAAAACTACGGTAACTCGGTAACGATAAGTAGCGGAAATGGTGATGATACGATTTCTAACGGTTATTCATGGAATAATCCAAATGGTGGCGGTACAAATACGTCAATAAACGGCGGAGAGGGCAACGATTCGATTTACAACAGCTACGGCTCCAATGCTACGATTTACGGCGGCGAAGGCAAAGATACAATTCATAACGGGGCAGGCGGTACAAATACGTCAATAAATGGCGGCGCAGATAACGATACCATTTGGAACAATGGCGAGAGCGTGACAATCAATGGTGGTGAAGGTGACGATTATATTGGTAATTATGGTGCAAGTTCAATAATCGATGGCGACGAAGGTAATGATTTCCTTAATATTTCTGGTGATAATATTTCCGTCATCGGTGGTAAAGGCAATGATACAATCACTAACGGCTACTTCAATAAACCTTATCGCCGTGATGGAACCAGTCAAAAATATTTAGGCGGCGAAAAAGTAATTTTCCAATACTCGGGGGGCGACGGCGACGACTTAATCGAAGGTTTTAATACCCTTTCCACGCTCAGTATTTCTGGTAGTTCTTATTCTACGCAAGTGAGTGACTTTGATATAATCGTTATGGTAGGCAATGGTAAGATAACTTTAGAAGATGCGGCAATTTTATCAAAGATTCATATTAGTAGCGATTCAACCGATGATACGGAAGACGATTCAACCGACGACACGGAAGACGATTCAGCCGATGATACGGCAGACGATTCAACCGACGACACGGCAGACGATTCAGCCGATGATACGGAAGACGATTCAACCGACGACATTTTAATAGACAACAAATTAAAAGAACCGGAGCTTATTATCAAGGAAGATAAAAAATTTGTCGACGCCTCCAAACGCACGAAATCGATTAAAATAATCGGCAACACTCTCGACAATTCAATCATCGGCGGCAGAGGAAATGACACAATTGACAGTGCGGGTGGTGACGATACACTGACTGGCGGTAAAGGCAGGGATGTTTTCGTCTTCAGTGGCGGCAAAAATGTTATCACCGACTACGAGATCAAAGACAAAATTATTACGGGCAACGAACTTTCTTACGCGGGCTTTGCGATTGAAGGCGACGATGTAATTTTGAACTTCGACGAAAATAATTCGCTTACGATTCAGGACGGCGTAGGTAAGAAAATTAATATGAACTCGACGGTCAACGTCTACACGGCAGACGGCATTCTCGACAAAAATAAAAAAGCAATCACACTCACCAGTGGCGCAGAAAATTTCATCGCCTCTTCTAATCTCAAAACGGTTGACGGCTCGGCGACGGGCGCGATTGAAATTCTCGGCAATAACAAAGCCAATTCGATTGTCGCGGGCGCGAGCGGCTCAACTCTGAACGGCGGCAGAGGGCGTGACACACTTCACGGCGGCGACGGCGCGGACATTTTTGTTTACGCGAACAAGAGCGGCAAAGATGTCGTAGAAAATTACGGCGCGGGCGATAAAATCAGTCTCGGCTCCGACGTCACGATTAAGGACGTCAAGATTAAAAAAGGCAACGTGATCATGAAGTTCAAAGGCGGCTCCTTGACCATCAAAGACACGACGATATTTACTCTTACCGACGACGGCAACGAGACACTTTTTGGAGGCGGTGTTTTCCTAGCAGGCAATTCGGTTGAAGTTATCGGCAACTATAAAGGCACTATCGATTTAACAGAAGGCTTTAGCAACGTTGACGCCGCGCTTGCCAAGAAAAAGCTGACGCTCAACGGCAACGACTCGGATAATTATCTGGTCGGTGGCAAGGATAAAGATTGCTTGACGGGTGGCGCGGGTGACGACACACTTTGGGGCGGTAAGAAAAATGACACGTTGCTTGGCGGCGACGGTGACGATACTTTTATCTTCCAAGCGGGCAACGGTAAAGACACAATTCTTGATTACGCGAGTGGCGAGCTTTTGCAAATCCTCGATAAGCGCGACAACGCCGGAGACTTTAAGGAAGCGACGTTCAAAGATGACACGCTTACACTTGCGATTCAAGGCGGCGGCAAAGTTATTCTTAAAAATGTCAGCTCGTCTATCGACTTCAATATCAACGGCGAAATTTATCACGTCGAAGAAAATTCTTTAGCGAAATAAAAATCTGCGCGGACAAAAAATTTAAATCCCGTCGAAAAGCTCGGCGGGATTTTTTTATTGCACAATGGAAAATTTTTGAATACAATAGCGGAAAATTTTATGGAGGGAAATTTTTGGAGCTGGTCGAGAAATTTCTCCGCGCGGAAATGGGCGAGACAATCGGCGCATATTTCGATGGCGAGACGATTTTTATTGCGCGGCTGACTAAAAAGTTTGAGACGGTCGAAGTTGAGGCTTACGGCTTGGAGATTGAACAACTTGCCGAGAAAATTTCCGGCGTGTGCAAGGAAAAGGGTTGGCGAACTCACGCAGTCGGCTTTTGCTTGCGAAATGAAGACGTCGTAACTTTTCAAACGGAAATTTCTAACGTGCCCGAAAAAGAAATCCCCGCGCTCGTGAAAAGTTGGGCGACGGCGCAGGCGGGAGCCGATGCCGTTTTTTCCTTTACAAAAGTTGGCGAGGAACTTTGGATGGAAACGTTGCCGAAGTCGAAGGCTGACGAAATTTTTTCCGCGTTTAAAAAGTTCGGAATGAATCTGCGCGGGTTGTCGGTCATGCCCGCCGACACGTTGACGAAACTGCACCCCTACGACCGGACAGAATTCATTGTAGAAGTTGTTCGCAACAAAACTTCGCCAAACCTTTTGACAAAGCACGGTTTATTGGCGTCGCGGGGCGTCTCGTTTAATTGGCTAAAAATTTCTTATGTGGCGGCGGCGATTTTTGCAATCGGGCTGATAATCAGTTCGACAAAACTTTTTTTCGACTACAGCGAGGCGGAGGATAATCTTGACGCGGCGAAAGTTTCTGTGGAAAATTTGAGCGAGGAGCTTGCACTAAAAAAGAATCTCGACGAAAATATCTCCGAGCTACGTCGAATCAACGAACTCGCCGCGCAGGTTGAGCTGACTGAAAATTTTAATCGTCTGCTCAATCTGGGAAGGGTTGCCGATAGAAATATTCGCTTGACGAAAATCCGCGTTGAGGAAAATTCTTTGGAGCTTGAAGGTTCCGCCGACGACTCCACCGCGATTAAAAATTATCTCAGCAAGGTCAAGGGCGGCGTCGCTAGTTCTGCGCGGCTTGAGAGTTCAACCGAGCGCGACGACGAAATTTTTTTTGTGATTCGCGCGTCGCTAAAGTAAAGGAGTGGTATTGTGATAGAAATTTTTGATGGGGCAATGGGTACGATGTTGCAGGCGGGCGGCTTGAAGGCGGGCGCGTGCCCCGAACTCATGAACGTTGACGCTCCCGACGTCGTGAAGAAAATTCACCGCGCCTATATTGACGCGGGCGCGACGATTATCGAGACGAATACTTTTGGCGCGTCGAGTCTCAAGCTTGCTCATTATGGCTTGGAAAGTCGCGTTCGTGAATTGAACTTTGCCGCCGTGAGAATTGCCAAAGCCGCCGCGCAGTCTCAAGCGAAAGTCGCCGGCTCAATGGGTCCGACGGGGAAATTTATCGCGCCGCTCGGAGATTTGGATTTCGACGACGCCTATAAAATTTTTCGTGAACAAGCCCAAGCCCTCGCGGAGGCGGGCGCGGACTTTCTGATAATCGAGACGTGCATTGATATCCAAGAAATGCGGGCGGCTCTCCTTGCGGCGAAGGACGCTTGCAACTTGCCGATAATTTGTCAACTTTCCTACAGCGAGGACGGGCGCACGGTCACGGGCACCGACCCGCAGTCAGCCGCCGTGATTCTCGACGCAATGGGCGCGGCGATTATCGGCGTGAACTGTTCGCTTGGTCCCGAACAACTTGTTCCTGTCGTTAAGGTTTTGGCGGCGAACACTTGCAAACCTATCAGCGTTCAGCCCAATGCGGGCATGCCCTATCTTGAAGACGGCGCGACGAAATTTCCAATGGACGCAAAAACTTTCGGCAGTTGGGGCAAATCACTTGTCGAGGCGGGCGCGACTTATCTCGGCGGCTGTTGCGGTACCACGCCCGATCATATTCGCGAACTTGCAAACGTAGTTAGGGAAATAGGGAATAAGGGAAATAGCAAAGTAGCTACTTCCCTACTTCCCTACTTCTCTACTTCCCTAAAGCTTGCGAGCCGTTCAAAGACTGTCACCATTGATAAAACTTTGCCGACGGTTTTAATCGGTGAGAGAATCAATCCGACAGGCAGAAAGAAATTGGCGGCGGAGATTCGCGAAGGCTCCCTGCTCGGCGTCAAGCGCGACGCTCTTAATCAAGTCAAGGCGGGCGCGAAAGTTCTTGATGTCAATATGGGCGTCGGCGGCATTGACCAGGCTAAAATGATGGCGCAAGCCGTTAAAGAAATTGCTCGCATAACCGACGCGCCGTTGTCTATCGACACGAGCGACGCGGCGGCTTTGGAGGCGGGCTTGAAAAATTTTCCCGGTCGTGCGCTGATTAACTCCGTCAGCTTTGAACCGGAGCGCATTGAAAAATTTCTGCCGCTCGCCAAGAGATACGGCGCGGCGATTTTGATTCTGCCCTTGACCGAAGACGGCGTGCCGAGAACTTCTGCGGAGCGTGTCGAAGTTGCCAAGAAAATTATTGACGCCGCCAAAGCTCACGGGTTGAACGACGGCGATTTTCTCCTCGACGCGCTTGTTATGACCATTTCCGCCGACAAGGACGCTTGCTTGGAAGTCTTGCGCACGTTGAAACTTTATCGCGAGCAGTTTGGCTATCCGGCGACTATGGGCTTGAGCAATATTTCTTTCGGCTTGCCCAATCGCCCGCTGATTAACTCGACGTTCTTTGCAATGAGCCTTGCCGCCGGTCTCGACGCGCCGATTATGAATCCCTACGATGAACTTATGCAAAACGTTTTAAAATCTGCCGCCGCGCTACTTGGTCACGACCCCAACGGCTTGAAGTTTAGCAAAATTACGAATGAGGAATTAGGAATTAGGAATGATAAAGTTCAACTCGACACGTTGAGCGCGATTAAGCTTGCGGTTCAGGAGGGCGACAAGGACGAAATTCCCGCGCTGATTAAAAAAGCTGTCGACGAAAATTTTTCTGCCAACGAGATTACCGAACGCGCCTTAACTGCCGCAATGAACGAACTCGGCGAGGATTTTGGGTCGGGGAAAATTTTCTTGCCGCAAGTGCTGTTGAGTGCGGAGACGATGCGGCTTGCCTTCGACGAATTGAAAAAGATTTTGCCCGCGCAGAAGACGGCGACGCGCGGTACTTTTGTTATCGCGACGGTAAAGGGCGACGTTCACGACTTGGGCAAGAACATTGTTGGCGCGTTGATTGCGAACAGCGGCTTTAAGCTCGTCGACTTGGGCAAGGACGTTGACTCGGAAAAAATTGTTCGCGCCGCTCTTGAGCATGACGCCGATATTGTCGGCTTGTGTGCGCTCATGACAACGACGATGATTCAGATTGACAAGGTTATTGCGGACTTGCACGCGGCGGGCAGTGCGGCTAAAGTTATGGTCGGCGGCGCGGCTCTTACGCAGGAATATGCTGACGCGGCGGGCGCGGACGCTTATGCTAAAGACGGCGTCGAGGCGGTTCGCTTGGCTAAAAATTTGCTTGAGAAACCCACAACCTAAAACCTAATACCTAAAACCTAATACCTAACCTCTAACACCTATCAGCTAACAAGGAGAATTCCATTGTCAATATACAACGCGCAGATTTTGGAGATAGACGCGGCGGAAACTCGTCGATACGCGGGCTTGCGAAAGGCTCAAAACTTCGGCGAGAAAAATATCCGCGAAGCTTGCGAAGAGGCATTGCTTTTGATTGATGTTCGCGGCGCGTGGGAGCTT
>JBGUYA010000099.1:0-5625 GCA_045118435.1 Quinella sp.
TTTATCACCTCTCAAAAATTTTTTCTTTTAGCGGTAGAAAATCTGAGCACACGGTTAAAGTTGCCGTCGAAAATATCTTGCGCGTCCGTGCGCATGAATCCTAATTCTGCCATTGCATTTTCTACCGCCGTTTCTAAATCCTCGTAGTCGTCGTTATCCGTCACTATCGTGACCTGATACACTGAACGAAAAAAAATTTCCCGATTGTCGCCATGCATACTTGGAACGTTGGAAATCTCGCGATATACGAGGTGAGGATAAGTCCCGTCGTATTCGCGATAATCTTTCGTCACAGGCGTGGAAATTTTTTCGAGCGCGATTTTGACTTGTCTTTGAAGTTCGGACGGCGTCACGTAATCATCTCCCATGCCTATATAACAAAAAAGCCTCTCGGCTATCATTGAAAAGAAAAAACATAGAAAAAAACTAAATCAACATTATTGCCGTATCGCCGCCCTTATCACGTCTTTGGAGTGATTTATCATTTCAATTTTCTTTGCCTCGTAAGCGGGCGTCATGAAAGGCGTGCCGCGCGGTCCGTATTCGATTATTCGCGCATAGCAGTAGCCCTTATCGTCTGTGGCGTCGGCTACCACAAGCACAGTATCTTTCTTTTGCCCTTGCTCAATGTGTATGCTGTCGCGAAGTCTACCGGGATGTTTCAACTTGACTTTACGATTTCCATAAAAATCTTTTTCAATAGGAGCTAACTCACGCGCCGCCGCCGCAAGATTCTCCGCATTTTCTCTTATCGACTGCCGAGCCGCCTCTGCCGCCTTTTCGCCATAAAGATTCAAAATATCTTTTATGCTGGCTCCGACCTTTCTACCTTTTTTGCCTTTAAAAGTGTTTACCATTATTTCACCTTCTCCCGACATGTGAGCTGTAAAAATTCGTGGCGTTCGTTCACGTCACGCGCAGGCAGAATTTGTTCAAATGTTCGTCCTTGATAAATAATTCTGTCGTGCAAGCTCAAACCTTCGCGATAACGGATTGTTATTCTGTATTCAAGCTCCGCCACTTTTTCCGCCGTGCCGTCTCTGACATACGCGCCGTAACTTTCTATCGACGCGCAAACGTTTTGAATTTCTCGGTAGGCGGGATAAGTTTTCAGATTAACGCCGCGCTCGTTTGTAACTTTCACGGGGCGTTGAATTGTCACACGCTTGTTAAGTTCCTCTGAGCGGATTTTTATCGGATTGAGCATTAGCCCGCCTCCTCCGAAAACCGATTGCTCAGCAAGATTTTTCGTTGAATCTCGCGCAGTCGACCGTCTACGCCGCTATCTGATAGCATATCGAATTCCCGACGTGCAAAAAGTTTTATGTATTGGCGGACGAGCGGATTGTCGTCATCAAGTGTTTTACCTGTCGCCGTTAATAAGTCTTCACGCGCCGCAGAAATTAAATCAGCTAAGGTTTGGTCATGCGCCGTGTTATCGCTGTCGACGTTTAGAAAATTTTTTAGTTCCGCAACCGTCATGCTAATAAGCTCGCAGATTTTTTCACGCGGAGGAAGCCATTTTTACGGACGCAATTCCCGCCAAAGAAACAACTGCCGCGAAATGCCGTTATCCCTTGTCTGAACTTAAAATCGTCAGAGCGTTTCACTTCCATCGGCGAAAATTCCACAAGCAAATAACTTGAGAGCAAGCCGTAAGCCATGCAGTAATCGCCTGTAGTCGTGTCGCTTGCAACCAGAGACTTACACGCTGAATTTAAGATAAACGGTATCGAGTTAATTGTCCCCGAATTGCTGTTAATGTGAATGTCATAGTATTTTTGTTTCGTCGCCGTCCTAACTTTGCTGAACGCCAACAAATCCATTTTGTTCAGAATCAAAACGGCGGGCTCTTCAACCTCTTCCGCGCCGCCGTAATGAAAAACGATTTCATCAAGCGTCGTGTCCGTTATCTGACTTATCGCATAATCGGTTGCGGGATCAATCGCCGCCGCCGCGTTGCTAAAAATACCGACAAGCTGATTGGAACTGCCGGAGCCAACGAGAATTTCTTTGGTGAGAAGTTTTCGCATTGAATTGCGGATATTCTGAAATACCATGTCGGCATAAGGTGCAGCGGGCAATTTTTCCAATTCCTCTGTCAATTCAGCGTAAGCGGTGATTTTCGTCTTATCAATGTCGACGTATGCAAAATGCGTTTCGGCTTCATGCGCGTTTTCGCCTTCGCCTGTATAGCCGCCTAAATCAAAGCCCGTGAGATACGGTTGACGGAATTTTTCGCCGCCGTTCAAACTCAAATGTGATACAGCGTCCACGAGCGAAGATACGCTGGGGAAGTCGTGATTTATATTCGCGCTAAAATTTGACGGAACGACGATAGTCGCTGATTCGCCTGTTGCGGGCGTGACCGTCACGGCGCGAAGTTCCCCGAAAGTACTAAGCGGTGACTTCACAGAAATATTTTTTCTCAAATCCTGTCCGGCTTGTTCGCGCTTTTCGAGTTCGGAATTGAGATTAGGATTGCCGCGTTCCTCTGCGGGAACAAAGCCCTTGCCGGGAATATATTTCGGCGGGTCTGTCCCGCGTGATTCGTTCTGCATTTCCTCTTTGCGCATGTTAGCGCGAATTGCCGCCGTGCGTTCGTCCATTTCCGCGTTTGGATTTTCCGCTTGTACGCTACGCAACGCCGCTATGTCTTCGTTCAGTGTCATAAGTTGCTGATTGATTGATTTTACTTCCGCAATGTCCTTGCTCTCGTTCGATTGCTTAATCAGCGCGGCGCGGCGTTCTTCCATTCGCTTTAACAATTCGTCCATACTAAAAACCTCCGAGAATTTTATTTTTCAACTTGTATAGTTCAAGCTCTGCCGAATCATCTTCCAATGACCGAGTATTGGCGTTATCCAACGCTTTTTTTGCGCTCTCCAGTGTACTCAATGCGCGAGCTGATATATCTGTTCCTTCATAGGCAGGAAAAGCCACTGCCGAGACTTCAAACACACGTCCGATTTTCTTTATTCGGCGCGTCGGTTTTTCTGACTTTAAGTCTTGCCACTCTTCGGCGTCGACACTAAAGGCAAAACTCATGCCGCTCAAATCTTCGCGCTCAACGGCGGAATATAACGCCTTAGCGTTGGGATTATTTTCTACGTCCAGTTTCGCACGTATCGCCAAGCCGACTTCATCAACTTTGAGCGTCATTGTGCTGTTGCCGTTGTTGAGTCGAGAACGCGCAAGCGGTATTTGCGCGAAGTTATGATTTACAAATAACGCCACATCGCGCAGTGCCTTTTCGTCGTCAAAAGCTCTTCTGTCTATCACTTCAAAAAAATAACCGCCTATATCTGTTTTCTGCTCAAATACGGCGGCATGTCCTTCTATATATTTTTCGTTCCCTTCGCCTGTCACAGCCCGAAATTCTTTCAAGTTGTAACAGCGTTTTTCAGTTTGATTCATTTGTATCACCTCCCGAATCACCTCCCGAATCACCGACATAATTTCCAGCTTGAAATTTATCAGCCTCCAAAGCGTTGACGTAGTTAAGCGATTGCAATCGGCGGTCTCCGCCTTCAATCGGGCTCATGCCGTACAACTCGCGAATTTCATTGAGAGTCATGAGTCCACTATCGCGGGCTAGTTGCGCAAGTTCCCGCTTTTCGGCGGCGTCCATATATGAAACTCTGGAGTAATAGCATTTGATTCTGTGCCCTACGTCTTTTTCGCGCGGCGTAAACAATCTTTCCGAAAATGCTTGCTCGAACTCGATTATAAAATCCTCAAGGCAAGTTTGATAAAAAGCCGCATGTGCCTTGCCGTCGAAGTTGCCGCTAAGAATTGCCTCACTCACGCCATATCTTTCGCGAATTATATCCTTGAGAAATTTCAAAACCGTTTCGGATACCGTCGGAAACGCTTTATTAATTGGCGTGTAATTTCCCTCAAGTCCGACTGCCACTATCCCGCTGTCCGATTTATAAATTCGGCTCTCAAAATCTTTGGCTGCTTGTTCCAATGCCGCTTTTTCCACGACCGTTTTCACCGACAAAACTCCGTTGAGATTCAAGCTCGACGCTATCATCTTCGGCAAGCCCTGTAATATCTCGTCCAAAGTTTTAAGCGAACGCAACGTATTGGAATCATCTACATTACCATTATCGTTGCCGCCGCCCATTAGGAGCGAAGTCCCGCGCCGCCACTTCAAATGTATCAGCGAATCATAGGGCAAAATATTTGACGTGCCGTCTTTCCAAAAGAATTTTATCGCCCAGCGACCATCATCATAATGCCCCAACTCGGCAGTCACAGGATTTAGCGGATAAAAGGCAGTGTATTGCTTATGCTCTTGCCCTTTGTGACTGACAATTTTATAGGCAGGATAAATAAAGCAGTTGGCTTGTTTTCGTCGGAGCCATTCGCAAGCCGACAAAAAATCTTTCATTGTCTGCAAAGGATTGGGTTGAAATTTAAACAAATTTGTTATGTCGTCGTTACAGCGGCTTATTTTATTTTCCTTTTCAACGACCGATACGACTTCAATCTTGCTAATCTCGGTCGCTATCCTGTCAACGCAATTTGAAACAAAATCACTGAAATAAATATCATTGCCAAATGACGAAAAGACCGCCCGCGAATCACTCAACACTTCCGCGATTATTTTCTTTTCGCTATTGCCTTTGAACAATTTTTTTATGTAGCTCCAAACCAAACTTCAACCTCCTCCCTGCACTCGGCTTTTCTGCAAGTAAATGTAATCGCTACGGAAACGGCTCAGCGTCGCATATGCAATCATTAGCGCAACTGCGCCGTCAATTCGGTTTTTCGCCGAGCCGTATTTTTTTACGGGCATTTTCAAGCCGATATTGTTCAGCTTCAAGGCGACGTTGCGCAACGTCCACCGCGTTATTTCATTGTCGTTGTAATTCAATTTCTTCAACGTCAAGTCACTTTCGAGTGAAGACATTGCGCCGTTGAGGGACATGAAGTCCATGCCAATTCTTTCGAGAACGTCCGCACCGAATACAGCGGCAAGCCCATCTTTAATTCCGCGAGCGTGCCAGTTGTCGAATCCAATCTTGAGCGGGCGCATGGAATAATTTTTCAACAAGCCGACGAACCACGCAATTACGGCATCGGGGTCAACCTCGTTACCGGGACAAATTGTCACAAGTCCTTTTCGTGACCACTCCACATAATTTTTTCTTTCGGGATTGAGTGGATTATCTTCCAAAATCGCCTCCGCCTTTATTTCCGGCACAAAATACATTGTCAGCGAGTGTTTTTCAAACGTCGTCGGATTGACGAACAGCGCAACTGCCGCCGTCAAATCTGTTGTCTCCGAAAAGTCAAAGCCTCCGATATACATTTGCCCGCGAAATTGCTCTGGGTCAAAAGTTTGCTTATTGGCGATAACGTCTTCCGTCAACCACGCCGCCGCCGAGTTTTGTTTTACGTTGAAGTCCTTCGCAAGCACGAATGCCCGCGTCGAAGCTGATAACCTCGCGTCCTCGACCATGCCGCGCAGGAACGACCATTTCTTGACGACACCGAGCGACGGATTGCTTTTGTACCATGATTTTTCGTCGCGCCAAATTTCCTCTTCATTGTCCTGCGCGTACCAGAAAATTAAAAAATTCGGCTTATCAATCTCGCCGTCCAAAACTGCCG
>JBGUYA010000100.1:0-16294 GCA_045118435.1 Quinella sp.
CATGCAGGGTGAAAAGTTCTCAACGCCAATGAGTTTAAATCGTCGCCTTGAGGGAAGTCCGATTTATTAGGCTCACGAACTGCCGAGCGCAAAACGCCGTTGACAAACTTTGATTCGCCAAGTCCGCAAAATTTTTTCGACAGCTCAACGGACTCATTGACCGCCGCCGAGTTCGGAACCCTGTCGAGGAAAAAAATTTGGTAGAAGCCGACGCGCAATACTGCCAAAATTTTTTCGTCGACTTTGGCGAGCGGTCGTTTCAAGTACTTTGCTATTTTCCAATCGAGCGACGCGCCCGCCTTGACTGCGCCGTAAACCAACTCCGTGCAAAACTTTCTGTCGAGGTCGGAAAATTTCTCTTGCCGCAAAACCTGCGCGAGTTCAACGTTTGAATACGCGCCCTTCGCCGCCACGTTGTAAAGAATTTTCGTCGCCGCCAATCTCACTTTGTCCATATCAATAAATGCCCTTTACTTTGAAGTCGCCGACCGCCGCGATGATTTTCTCGTCGCTGACTTCGTTGTTCCTGTCCATGAAAACTTCAATGAAATTTTTATCCGAACGATAAACCGCGTCACTCACGCCGTCAAGCTTTTTCAACGCGGCAGAGATTTTCTCTTGAACCTGCGCGGGCGCGTCGACATAAACAACTTTGTAATCGAGCCGTTCAATCTTGAAAATAACGGGGCGCGTGCCGTCATTGCAACAGGCAATCATCATGCGTTCATCGTTCGTCCAACCGCGCATAATCGAGCCGCCCTGTAAAGCCGTGTAAACGTAGCGACTGAAACAATCCCACGCCTCCGAACAATGCGCCCCCTTGCCCATTTGCCAAAAAGTATCCTCGTCGCCGTAACGCTCAAAAAGATATTCCGCACCGACCTCGTAGAAAGGACAAGCCCCCGACTTCGGGTCTTCAAGATATTTTTCTTGCAAGTCGGGGAAAACTTTCTTGTCAATGACAGTCAACTTGCACTTGTATTGCATTTTGTTTTCCCTCCTAAAAATTTAAATCCGCTCCGCGATAATAGACTCGGCGTCCTTCGTGAGATTATTGCTCTCCGTCGTGACAATCAACTTGCCGGGAAAATGTTTGTCGTACCAAATTTTTTTCTCGTCCCAATGCTTTTTGTAGTCGGGATTATTCAACATGCCGAGATGCTCCCAATAAAACTCCTCGCCCTTGAAAGTGACCGTGAAATCCGGCAAAAACATCGTCCCGTCGGGAGCAAAAAGCGGTTCCGCATATTTGAAAGGAATGTCGCGGTCGGCAAGCAGATTTGCAATAATCGCCTCCGACTTCGAGTGCACGAAGTAATTTGTCAGCGTGGAAATTTTCTTCCCTGCCGCGTGCCAGCCACCGCTGAAATAAAGAACGTCGTCGGGCAACGGCACGAACTCAAATACGGAAGAATTTATTTTTCGCACAGCCGATTTGTCTACGCGGCTCATCGTCGCCAACGTCGAAATATCCTTTTGAAGAAACACGGTAACTTTCTTCTGCGCACGCGTCAGTGCCGTATACAAAAGCTCCATTGAAAGCAAATGGCTGTCACGTTGCGGCAAGACAACATAAACGTATTCAAACTCCGAACCCTGCGCTTTGTGCACGCTGATTGCATAGGCAAGCTCCAAATTCTCCTCAACGCTCTGCTCAGGAATGTACTTGCCATCACAGTTCCCAAGCTCCTTGCCATAACTGTAGGCAAACCCCGCTCTTGTAGTGCCGGAAAATTTTACTCTCAATCTTTCAATATTCTTCTTACCTTTGTCGAAGGGGTGCTGGCTGGCAACTCCAATTTCGCCATTGAAAATTTCTGCGCTGACGACTTTGTGAGTGTTAAAATTGTATGCGTAAGCGGGATTGGACTTCGGACGATTTATAATCTGAATAACTTTGTCAGAATAGCCGATGCCGTCGAGTAACTTTGTTAGCCCATAGGATTTGAAAGCCTTCTGCATTAACGTATTGAGCGAGCCTGTGCCGTAAAATTCTCCGCGATAGGGCGAGATTACTTGAATCGATTCGGGATTGCAATTTATCACGTCGAACCACAATTTGCCGTTCAAGTCTTTTTTTATTGTGGCAAGCAAAATTTCTTCCAAGTCAGCCTGAGTGTCCCAGAAATGAACAGCCAAATCTTTGTCGATGTTGCCGTTGCCGTACTGCAGAATCTTTTCAAAAATCTTGTCCTTGTCGAACTTCAATTTCTCGTTGTCGTCCGCTTGCTGTTTTTCTTGAATGAAAACGTCCGCCAGCTCCAAAATCCCACAACCATTATTCTCAACGCGATTGACCAGTTGCCGCACATTATCCGTCAACGTGCCGATATTGTCAGGATAATTTTTCTTCAACCACTCAATCACGTCGACGAAAACTTTTCCGCGACCAATTGGCGGTAGCTGATTCGGGTCGCCGATTAAAATCAAACGCTTTACGCTGTTCCAATTAATCGCGCGAATAAGCGTCGCGAACAAGTTAAGATCAATCATTGAGCACTCGTCGACAATAAT
This sequence comes from Quinella sp., assembly GCA_045118435.1. Lineage (GTDB taxonomy): Bacteria > Bacillota > Negativicutes > Selenomonadales > Selenomonadaceae > Quinella. Next base: position 2,515 of record JBGUYA010000100.1, read on the forward strand.
CGTATCGAATTCCTGCGCACGCTGACCGCCTCTGCGTTTCAAAGTGAAGTTGTCATTAATCCAACCGTTTGACGCAAGGAAGGAGTGAATCGTCGAAGCGTCCTTGCCCGTTTGAACTTTGATTCGCTCCGACGCCTTACCTGTGGGCGCAAGCAGGCGAAAACTCGTGCCCGTACCGTGAACGCGTTCGATATTTTCGAGGATAGCGCGAATGACTGTAGTTTTACCCGTGCCCGCGTTGCCCGAAATTACACAAAGCGGCTTGGTGAAAATTTTCATGCAGATTTCGGCTTGGATCTCCAAAATCTTGTCGTACTCTCGTGGACAATTTTTTTCAAGCGGCGAATCCGTATCCTTCAAGCTGTTTTTAAATGAGTTCGTTGAAATGGCAAGCTTCGGTTGAATATCAGACCTTTTAGCGAGTGCTTCCAAGACGTCCTCAACTGTGCGCTCGTCCTCAAAAGTTTCTTTAAGATAAAGGTAAAGCGTTTCAACTTCCTCGCGCGGTTCGTCGCTCGTCTTCCAACTGCCGCTGTCAATTCGTTGCACTAGGGCTTTGTCGATAATTTTTTTATCCACAGTGAAATTTTCCATTTGATAGAGATGTTGCTTCCAATCAGGCAGACGCCCAAGCCGCAAGTTTACGGAATTTAAAATCGTCACGGCTTTGACAAAAGAATTCGCGGGAATTTTTTTCAACTCGTCAACGCAAAAAGCCCTGAACCGCTCTGCTGAATCCGCGTCAAGCAAAGTATCTATTCCGTATTGCGGCGAAGGAATAACGCCGTTATCGATTTTATAAAGCGGAATTGCATCGTCGGGGTCGTAGCCGACGTATTGTTCAAAAATTGTGTAAGGATTTTCAATCATCTCGGCGATTGTGGCGGTGACGGAAACATTTTGCCTGTTGTTGTTCGTTATGGAACTAATCTGCGCGGCAGTAAGAGCAAAGCGCGAAAGAACTTCAAAGAGAAATTTCAATTTCTCCGCGCCCAAAAGCAGACACTTGCGACGAATTTTATCCGGCGACGAAAATTTTTTTGCAAAGGCGTTGTTCTTTCCTTCTAAAAAGGCTCGAACGTCCGCAACGTAATTCTTCATCGCGTCGTAGGTCGTAAGACTTATGTAATCCGAGATGAGCGTTTCAAGGTTCAAAAACTCCAATACGGCAGGAAAACCGGGATAAGGACCTCTCGCCTGCCAAATTTCCGCAAGAACGCTGTTAAGCCAGTTTTTACGAACGCTCCAATCTTGCGAAGTGTCACCAAGCTCAATCAGGGCGTCGACGGAAGCAATGAGTTGATTGATAACTTCAATGGCATCATCGTTTGAAACTGCGCGGCTACCGTACTTGAAGGGCGCACGATTTGTCGGCTTCACGAGAACTTTTTCGAGCGCGTCCTCGTCGCCCATATAATTTTGATACGGAATGCAAAAACCCTCGTCGGGATAGTTGGAGGTTATCGGTCGTTGCCAGGCGAGTCCTTCAGCGAAGTTTTGTCTGACCCAATTATCGGCGTCAGGATAAAATTGCACGGGAGCTATTTCTTTCAGTCGAGAAATTCCGACGACGACATAGTTGTTTTCTTCGTTCTCGCTAAACGGATTACTGTAGCCCGCGTAATAAAATATCAGCGACTTGCCCGGCTCAAATTGATTAAAATAGTTTTCGGCGGTTGCTTTTCGTTTATCGTTGTCGAATTTGCCATTGGTTTTAGCCGCGTCATTAAACATTGACTCGTAACACCAAGTACAAGCGGTATAGGGCGGTAGGTCAAGTTCAAGAGGACTTGCCTTACCGCTGAAAAAGCTCGGCACATCGACTTTGACCGTAATTGAATCACTGCCAAAAGCGTTGACGCTAAGCCCACACGCGACTTGACAGGGAAAATTTTTGCAAGCCGCGCCGAAATGTTGATTCTCAAAATTCAAATCGCGAGTGTTGGCAATCAAATCGCCTGGATAAGAATATTGACCGACGCAATAAGAATTTTCACTTGGCTTTTGGCAAATGTGACCGTTCCAGCCGCTGTCATGCCAAGCCAACCTCAAACTCATGTGAACTGCCATAGAATTTCCTCCTGTCTAAATGAAAAGCTCCGCGACAAAGACAACCGCACAACACAGCACCGCGACTTTGAAGAGACTCGCGCCGACCCACGCCGCAACTATCCCTGCGACAAGCGCAAGCCCGCCCGATATTTGCGACTGCGTGGCGTCGATTATCGCGGGGAAAGTCATGACCGCAAGCGTCACGTATGGCACGTAGTGCAGGAACGAACGCACGGTACGATTTTTTATCTCGCCGCGAATCAAGGTAAGCGGCAGGATTTTTATCGCCAACGTCACCGCGCTTGCAACTAAGATATAAATCCAAATGTCATGCGTCATCACTTTGCTCCTTGACGGGGAAGAGAAACGCCGCCGCACCCGCAATTAAAATAGTCAGCGCGATTGTCCGATTGCCCGCCGACACTTCGGGGAAAAAACTTTCGGCAAGATAACTCAGCAAGAAACTCGCCACGACTGCCCCGCCGATAACTTTATCCTTCCGCGCAGGCGGAATTATTATCGCCAAAAACATCCCGTAAAGCGCGACGCCCAACGCACTAACCGCCGCTTCAGAAAAAAAATACCACGCGACAATTCCGCAAGCCGTCCCAAGTGACCAACCAGGCAGTGCAACAATCATTGCGCCGTAATTGTAAAAGGGATTGAGCCAACGACTGCTCCGCGCTATCGATATGCCAAAAATCTCGTCCGTCACGTCAAACCCGACAAAGATCCTGTGATAAAACGGCGTCTCCGGCGAAAACTTTTGGCTTAAAACTGTACTCATTAAAACGTAGCGGGCATTGGCGACGAGCGTCATCAACGCGATTTCAAGATAGGGCGCGTCCGATTTGATAACCACGAACGCCGCGTACTCGCCCGCCGACGCGTTGTTGAGCAAGCTGATTACAAAGCCCTGCAAAGGACTGAACCCGACGTACTTGGCGACAATGCCCAGCGAAAAGCCAACGACAAAATATCCTAAACCTATCGGCGTGCCGTCGCGAATCCCTTCCAACAACGCTTGCCGATTTTCATTCGTCATAGAAAATTAATCCGTCCTTCTCCAACTCCGCCCGCAAGTCGCTCATAAAAATCTTTCCGGGGTCAGGCTTTTTCGCGTAGTAACCTTCGACAAGCTCAATATGTAAGCCACTCGCCCGCGCCGCGTCCTGCTGATAATGCCCGAACACATATTTTATCGTCGGATATTTTTCATGCAAATATTTTATCAATCGAACGTTCGCCGCGAGTTGCTCAGCCGTCAAATCCTCGCGCCCTTCGTAGCCGCCGACGTTCTCAATGCCTATCGCACAGTGATTGTAGCCGATTGCGTGACGCGCAAATTTCGTTTCGGGCATGAGCCGCCAAGTCGTGCCGTCGCGGTCAACTATAAATTGCGAGGCAACATTTAATCTGCCCTCGTCGTCGTCCATTTCTTCCGCATAAAAATACTTCCAAACCGATTCAAGAGTACCAAACGCCGTCCAGTGCACAACGACCGCTTGCGGAACTATCTCGCGACAAATTTTCCCGTAATGTTTAAGCGTGTATTCGTCAATCAACTCGTCACGGTGCGCCGTCCAAGAAATGAAGTGGTCGGTAAAAATTTCCTCCGCGAACGCCGTCGAATTCATCATCAACGCCGCGCAGATTGTTATAAAAAATTTTTTCATCTGTACATGTCCATAACGCGACCGACATAATTTTTAGTCTCGGAGTAGGGAGGAATGCCGCCGTAACGTTTGACCGCGCCAGGTCCGGCATTGTACGCCGCAACCGCCAAAGGAACGTCGCCATCGAAGGTGTCGAGCATTTGACGGAGATATTTCGCGCCGCCCGCGATGTTCTCGTTAGTGTCGTAGGGATTGACGCCAAGCCCCGCCGCAGTTTCGGGCATGAGCTGCATAACACCAATCGCGCCGACGGAAGAAATTTCGTCTTGATTCATGTCGGATTCGGCAATGGCAATCGCTTTGACAAGTTGCGGGTCAATGCCGTATTCGTAGGCGGCTTGCGTAATTAAATCCTCAACAGTCGCCGCGCCCGTGTCAAGCTCCTCAACCTGCGCGGGCGTCTGATGTTGATTGATGTATGCGACAATGCCGCGAACGGTTTGCGGGTCAACGCCGTACTCATCTGCCGCTTGCATGATTAAATCTTCAACGGGAATAACTTCCGCGTCACTGCCGGCGAAATTTTCTTTAAAAACTTCGTCGTCGCGGCTCGGAACGCCAATTTCGGTGTTAGGTACCTCAACGCGCTCAATCGACGGATTATTTCTGTTCGGCAGAGCCGCCGCACCCGGCAAATTTTTTTCCGCCTGAATCCCAACGTTCGCTGAAGAATTATTTCCCTTAGCTTGATCATTGCTTGCCGCCTCGCGAAGTGCCCGCTCAACTTTTGCCGCATTAGCCGCCGCATTTTCATTAACTGGCTTTGTTGAGGCTTGCGGCTTTTGAACGTCGGCAACCGCTTGCGTCGGATTGATTGCATTCGTCTGCTTGGCAATCTCGCGCTCCAACGTCCGCTGAAAGTCGCCTACGCCTATCATACCGATTTTTTCTTCAATCTCGGCAATGCGCCGCTTGATTTGGTCAACGCGCCGCGTCAAGTCAATCCGCTCAATCCCCTGTATCTCTATCAAAATTTCTCACTCCTAACTGTTGCGTATATGAAGTTGCAACCCGATTTCGTCAAGCATTTTTTGTTCCTCGAAAAGCACCGCCGCATTGTATTCATTGAGCCGCTTTTCCTTGAGTTGCTCGATACTTTTCAGGTACGTCATGATTTTCATCAAAGCCTTTAACTTTTGTTGCTTATCTTGCGTCGCCTTCAAAATGACTTGCTGTTGCTGCTCGATTTGTTCGCGTTTCCAGTTGAAAAACCTGTTGTATATCATGATTCTGCCGATTGTAATTTTTTTGCCCTCGCTCGTCAACTCCGCGAACTCTTCCTGAATTTCTTTAAGCTCGCGCATTAAAACTTGAAGTTGGGCGCGGCATTCTTCCAAATATCGCGACGCCGCCGCAAATTGCATTTCCGCATCGTCTTTCTTGCGCTTCGTCACTCGCAACAGCGTTTCCAGTTGGAATTTGAATTTTTTCATGTCATTTACCAAAAAGGTTTTAGGTATTAGGTATTAGGTATTAGGTATTAGGTTTTAGGTTTTAGCTAACCCCTAATACCTAACCCCTAACACCTAACACCTATAAATTTTTACATCACTTACCCGAAATCTTCATGAGCTTTTGCTTCGTCACGTCGTAAGTGTCGACCTCGAAAATCCCTTGACAGAGGAACTCGTTAATCGAATCAATCTTGCCAATCGCCTCGTCAATGCGCTTGCTCGAACCCTTGACGTACGCGCCGATATGAATCAAATCCTCCGCGTCTTTGTAAACCGCCATCAACGCCCGCATCTTCTGCGCGGCTTGCAAATGCTCCTTTGAAACGACTTCATTCATGACACGGCTAACACTTCCCAACACGTCAATAGCGGGGAAGTGATTCTGCGCGGCAATACTGCGACTCAAAACAATGTGCCCGTCAAGGATTGAGCGCACGGCGTCGGCAATCGGCTCGTTCATGTCGTCGCCGTCAACAAGCACCGTATAAATCCCCGTGATTGAGCCTTTATCCGAAGTGCCCGCACGTTCCAAAAGTCTCGGCAAAAGCGCGAAGACTGAAGGCGTATAACCGCGCGTGGCGGGCGGCTCGCCAATCGTCAAGCCGACTTCGCGTTGAGCCATTGCAAAGCGCGTGACGGAGTCCATCATCAAGATAACTTTGTGCCCTTGATCTCGGAAATATTCCGCAATCGCCGTCGCAGTCATTGCGCCCTTGATTCGGACAAGCGCAGGCTGGTCACTTGTGGCAACGACGACGACCGAACGTTTCAAGCCAGCCTCGCCCAAGTCGCGCTCGATAAAGTCTCGAACTTCGCGCCCGCGCTCGCCGACAAGTCCAATGACGCTTATATCTGCCTCCGTGTTGCGGGCAATCATTGAAAGCAAAGTCGACTTGCCAACGCCCGAACCCGCCATTATTCCAATACGCTGACCGTCGCCCATTGTGATTAAGCCGTCAACTGCGCGGACACCGACATAAAGATTTTGATTGATTCGCGGGCGCGTTAAAGGGTGCGGCGGCGGAGCTTGCAAAGGATATTCCAACGTTGACAAAATCGGTCCAAGTCCGTCCATCGGATTGCCTAAGCCGTCGAGTACGCGCCCCAAAAGTTCCTCTCCAACTTTGACTTGCAACATCTTCTGCGCGGCGACGACTTCGCAACCGGGTCCGACGCCCTGCATTTCGCCAATCGGCATGAGCATTACAAAGCCTTCGCGAAAGCCAACGACTTCCGCCGGAATGGGCGGCGTGTTCGGGAACTTCGACGAAATATAACACAGCTCGCCCACGCTGACCGCCGGTCCTTGCGTCTCGATAACCAAGCCGACGACTTGTGTAACTTTGCCCGTCAATTTTATCGTGTTGCATTCGTCGATTGCGTTTGTGAGTTTGCGCAGGTCAATATCATTTTTAATCATAATCTCTCCAGTTCACGAATTCCAAACCTTCGACGCGCCCGAAATGCCGCGTGTTCGCCGTAACGAGTGTGCAACCGTTGACCATAGCAATCGCCGCAATGTAAATGTCGTTGTCTTCAATGTTTTGACCCTTGCGGAGCTGAATATAAATATCGACAGCTTTGTTGATTGTCTTCAAGTCGTCGCGGTCAAGGTAAAGATGCTCAGTAGTATCGTAGAGAATTTGGAACGCCAAAAGCTTTTGGGTTTTACCTGCCGCCTTCAAGCCGCGAACAATTTCATAGTAGACGATTGACGGAATAAACAGGCGGTCGTTGTTTTCTTTAGCCGCCGCCATATGACGCATAACCGAAAGCTCGCCGCGCAGAATGTCGCTCACGACGTTTGAATCTAAGCAGTAATCAGCCATAAAGTGCCACCTTCCTTGCCATTTCCTCTTCCATGTATTTGCCGAGCGCGTCTTTTTCGTCGTCGTCAAGCAAATTTGCCATTGCCTCTAAAGCCTCGTATGTGTTCAGTCGCCGCTTTTCCGCCGAATTTGAATTTTCATTTTCCAGTTCGCTGACGCGCGTTTTAATATCGTCAAGGTCATCCTTTAACTTGGTCAGCATGGACAGAATTTTTTCCTCGTTGGACATGATTAATCACCTCCTAGTTGTTGAGTATGCCTTCAATGGATTTTTTCATAAGCCCGATTTGAGTCGAAAGGCGGGCGTCGACTCCACCGTTGGGCGTCTCGATAACGCAGTCGCCGGGCTTGAGTGCCTCGTCCGAAACGATCTCGATAATCGCCGTGCCGTCTGAAAGCATTGATTGAAACTCCGAACGCGCCATTAAAATTAAATCGTAGCTGTAAGGTTCAACGTGAACTTTGATTTGCTTTTGGTCGCGCACATGACCGATTGCCTCGCGCACGACGGGCAGAATCACTTGCGGCACGTCAAGGAAATGTTGCGGCAAAATTTTTTCTATCGCTCGCATAACAATCTTGGCAATGTCGTCTTCCGCGCGAATAAAATATTCCGACGTCTGCTCTTTGGCGTCTTGAATAGTCTTCTGCGCTTTGGCGTTCGCCCGCTTTATCGTCTCGTCAAGGTCTTCCTGAATTTTTTCCTTGCCGTCCTTAATTCCTTCTTCGCGACCTTCTTTGTAGCCTTCGTCGTAGCCTTCCTTGTGAACTTTCTCAAGCAGTTGCTCCGCCTCGCGGCGCGTGTCTTCAACTATTTTCTCCGATTCTTTTTGCGCCGCCTCCAAAGTTGCATGAGCCTTTTTTTCCAAATCCTCAGCTTGATCCTCAGCCTGCCGCATGAGTTCATCGGCTTGCCGTTTAATTTCTTGAGCCTCTTGCTGCGCCGCCTGCTTAATTTCATGGGCTTGATGTTTAATTTCCCTAGCGTCTTTTTCCGCCGCCGCTTTTATCTCGTCGGCTTGCTCCTTAGTCGCTTGAGCCTCTTGCAAAATCTTTTCCGTGAGTTTTGTCTTGCGCTCAATTTCTTCTATCTCGGCGAAGACTTTATCCAAAATTTCTTGCGGTATGCCGCTTGCCGACTCCGGTTTAGGTTCGGGCTTTGATTCGACTTCGGAATTTTCTTCGACGTTGTCTTCCGTAATTTCTTCCGCAGTTTTTTCTTCTATGGGTCTGGCTCCTATTATCACCGGCTCGCCGACCATATGATAGCGCACGATATTTTTATACAAATCAATCACCTCTTTAATTACGCATTACGCATTACGAATTACGCATTAAACAAAGGTGCCTTCGCCTTGACCGCGAACAATGACAATTTCGCCGCGTTCTTCGAGTGTGCGAATCACGTTGACAATCTTGGTCTGCGCCTCTTCCACGTCGCGAATCTTGACCGGTCCCATGTAAGAAATTTCTTCCTTGAGCATATCGGCGGCGCGTTTGGACATGTTCTTGTAAATCTTCGCCGTGACATCCTCGTTGGTCGCCTTCATTGCCAGCGCAAGTTCTTTTGTGTCGACTTCGCGCACAACCAACTGTACCGAGCGGTCGTCGAGCAAAACAATATCCTCGAACACGAACATGAGTTGCTTGATTTCTTCGGCGAGTTCGGGGTTGTCGACTTCCAACGACTCGATAATTGCGCGTTCCGTCGAACGGTCGACGCGGTTCAAAATCTCGACAACCGTCGGCACACCTCCCGCAGTCGTAAAGTCTTGCGTCGACAGCGACGACAACTTCTTTTCCAAAACTTTTTCTATCTCGCGGATAACGTCAGGCGATGTTCTGTCCATGAGCGCGATTCTCTTTGCAACGTCGGATTGCATATCGATTGACAAGCCGCTCATGACGATACCCGCTTGGTCGGGCGACAGGTACGCCATAACCAGCGCGATTGTCTGCGGGTGTTCGTTCTGAAGGAAGTTCAACAACTGCGACGGGTCTGTCTTGCGCAAGAAATCGAACGGCGGCACTTGCAAGCTTGTCGTCAACTTCTTCAAAATTTCTGCCGCTTTCTCCGCGCCAAGTGCCTTTTCCAATGACTTTTGCGCAAACTCAATGCCGCCCGTTGAAATGTAATCGTTCGCCATCATGAGCTGATAAAATTCGCTGATGATCTGATTTTTTTTCTCGATACTGACCTGCTTGTTGCTTGCAATGTCGAAGGTGATAGTTTCAATCTCGTCCTCGTCCATGTGTGGGAAAACTTTCGCGGCGCAATCACTACCCAGCGCGATGAAAAGTATCGCCGCCTTCTCGTGCGCACTCATTTTCTTGGGTTCGCTGTACATGTCTGACATATCGACTATAGGCATTTTTTCTCCTCCAGTTAATAAAAAAGGAACTGGAAATTAGGAACCAGGAACCAGTTTTTCTAATTCCTACTAGTTCCTAGTTCCCAGTCACTAGTTCCTACAAAAATCATTCGTCCGAGATAATCCACATCTTAATGAGCCAAGCGACCTCTTCGGGCTTTTCTTCGATAAGTTTGAGGATAGCTTCTTTTTCTTTCCTCAAGCGTTTCTCTTCGGGCGTAAGTCCGTCATCTTCCATTTCTTCTTCCTCGTCGTCAAGACCTTGACCGGTTGCCTTCTTAGCCGCTTTAACTATGGCGTCTGCCTCAGCGTCGGCTTGAGCGGCCTGCGCGGCTTCGGCGGCGGCAACTTTTTCTTCTTCTTCAATGCGTTTGGCTTCTTCCTCAGCAAGGCGAGCTTCTTCTTCGGCGCGTTTGGCTTCTTCTTCGGCACGACGAGCTTCTTCTTCGGCGCGACGTTTTTCTTCTTCTGCGCGGCGAGCCTCTTCGCGAGCTTTTCTTTCTGCCGCCTGTTGTGCCTCGATAGCCGCTTGACGCTCTTTGCGTTTTTTCCAGCGATACATGAGGAATCCGCCCAAAATTAAGGCTCCAAGTAAAATCATAGCCGCAATCTCCGTGTAAAAAATTCTGTCTTTGCGTAACTGTTCTTGCCGCGCCTCTTCTGCCAACCTGTCCTTAGCGTCGGTGTTGAAAGGCATTGGCTCGACCGATATTGTGTCGCCGCGATCCTCGTTAATTCCTGCCGCCGACGCCACAGCGCGAAGTAATCCTTCTTGCTGTAGCTCGGTTATCTCGTCGCTTACCAAGACAGCAACCGTGAGGCGGCGAATTGAGCCAGGCGACGCTATGATTTTTTGATTCTCTTCGTTAATCTCATAATTCCTTGTTGATTCTTTGCGCTCGTATTCGGCACTGGCATTTCCTTCTTCGGCAACGTAGCCAGGAATATTACTTTGAATGCCTGCGCCGCCGCCGGGTGCGTTCGATTCGCCGCTGTAACTTTCGCTGATGTCCTGCTGACTGCGGATAATGCCCGACTCGTCAACTACGGGCGTGAAAGTTTGACGGTCAATCTTTCTGTCGTCAAAGTCCAACTCAACGCTGACTCGCACGAAGGCATTGCCGACGCCAAGCGTCTTATCGAGCATGGTTTGAATATTTTGCTGAATATGGTCGCGAACTTTCTTTGTCATCTCAATTTGATTGAGCGTCTGCATATTCTGGCGCAATTCTTTTTCTAAGTCGTCGTTCTCGTTCTTGTTCAGAATATTGCCTTGATCGTCGACGATTGTAATATTTTCGGGCAAAAGACCTTGCACGCTGTGGCTGACCAAATTCACAATGCCTTTGACCTCGTCCTTACTCAACTGCGTTTCCGGCTTCAACATGAGCAGTATTGAGGCGGTCGCGGGCTTTTCATTTTTTTTATAGAGGCTGTCCTCCGGTAAGACGATGTGCACTCGCGCCTTATCGACACTTCCAAGATGTTCGATTGTGCGCGTCAATTCCCCTTGCAGTGCTTGAAGATAGTTTATTTTGTTTTGAAACTCGGTGACGCCAAGTTTGCTATCGTCGAAGAGTTCAAAGCCTTTGTTGCCGCGCGGCAGTCCCGCCGACGCCAACTGCAAGCGCAAATCGTGAACTTGCGTGGCGGGCACGAGGATTGTCGCGCCTTTCTTATCTTCAATCAAATCATAGGGAATATTTTCTTCTTTGAGGGTGTTGACAACGTCGCCGGCGTCTTTTGTCTCCAAATTGGTATACAGCGGCACGTAATCGGGTTTGGAGCCGTACCAGAAACTGATTCCGACGAACAAAAGCACAAGCCCGATAAGCCCGCCGATAAAGGCGTATTTGTACTTTTTGTCGTATCGGTTCCACAGCTCGCGCAGCCGCTCTCTCCAATTCGCCAATAAACTCAGTCCTTTCTAGGGAAGTAGTGAAGTAGGGAATTAGCGAAGTAGGGAATCAGCTACTTCTCTACTTCACTACTAACCTACTTCCCTAAATCTTACACCTGCATACGCATGATTTCTTGATATGCTGCCGTCGCACGGTTTCGCAACTGGAGCGTTAATTGGAGCGCGATTTCAGCCTTTTGAGCCGCGACCACTACTTGTGAAACGTCTTCTATTCTGCCCGTCGCGAGTGCCGCATTGAGCCGTTCGGATTCAAGTTCGAGTTCGTTTACTTTTTTGAGTGAATCGGTTAAATATTCCCCGAAACTTTTAACTGGCTCGTCGGCTTTGAATTCGTTTATATGACTTCTTGCGCTCATTTGCACGGGCGTCATTTTCAACGAAGTTATTTCCATATCTTCACCTTCCTAGACTAGGTATTAGGTTTTAGGTTTTAGCTAACCCCTAACACCTAACCCCTAACCCCTAACAGCTTACTTGCCAATCTCAAGTGCTTTGGTAAACATAGTCTTAGCGGCGGTGATTGAGGTTGCATTTGCCTCGTATGCACGCTGCGCGGTTATCATGTCGACCATTTCGCTGACGATATTGACGTTGGGCTTTTCAACATACCCGTCGGCGTTGGAGTCGGGATGACCGGGGTCGTAAACCATTGGACCTTGCGTCTTGTCTTCTTCAATGGCGACTGCGCGGACGCCCTCTGAAGTTTGGCGGGTCAAGCCGATTGCCTTCATAAGAGTTTTCTCAAAGCTTTTGGGTTCGCGTTCGCGCGGCTCGAAGACGACGTAACGCCTGTGATAAGCTCCGCCGCGTTCGGTGCGCGTCGTGTTGGCGTTGGCTATGTTGTTTGAAATAACGTCCATTCGCAAGCGTTCGGCAGTCAAGCCCGACGCCGACGCATCAATCCCCATAAAAAGTCCCATTATTATTCCTCATTCCTAATTCATTACGAATTACGCATTACGAATTACGAATTGCTTTTTACTGTCCGTTGCTGGTGATAGCGGCCTTCAACTTGCTGACGTGACCGCCAAACTCTGTGACAAGCGCGTTATAGTAAAGCTGATTCTTGGACAAGTTCGCCATCTCAATATCAATGTCAACGTTGTTATCGTCCTCGCGCATAACCGTCGAGTGGTCAACTTCAATCGTCGGCTCCGCCTTGAAATCCGGCGGCACATAGGGCAAATGTTTGTCGTGCGTCCTTGCCATTTTCAATTTCCCGTCTGATTCTTCGCCGTAAATCTCTCGCGCCAACAGCTCTTCAAATTCCACATTCGACTTCCTGAAATTCGGCGTATTGACGTTTGCTATGTTGTTCGCGATTACTTCCTGCCGAATTGTCGCCGCCGCCATTGCTCGCGGCATGCAGTTGAAATTCGGCGAGTTAAATATCTGTTCAAGCACGCCCGTTTCACTCACCTTTCTGCGTTTTGCGTTTGACAATAAAATTCATGAAAATTTCCTTAAGCGATTTTACAACATAAAATTTTTTTCTTCAACCTCGCGGCTAAAAAATGTCAATACCCTTTTCAACACAGTTTATAATTCCCCTTTTAACCGCCGTAAAAAATTTTTGGCAAAAAATGGTTGACAAAGTGTTTTGCCTTGCCTTATCGTTGAAGAAATTTTTGGGGGTGGTCAAGCGATGAGAAAAATTTTGACGATAGATGTCGGCGGCACTTTTATTAAACATGCGGTCATGAACGGCGGGCGTTCCTTTAAAATCGCCGCGCAGGGAAAAGTTCCGACGCCAAGAGATAATCACGAAAATTTTTTGAACGCGCTCGCAGAGATTTTCAAGGCGAATGACGACGTTGAAGGCATTGGCGTTTCCATGCCGGGAATTATCGACACGTTCAAAGGCATTTGCATTTCGAGCGTCTCTTTGGAATTCAGCAACGGTCACTGTTTGGCAGAGGAGTTGCAGAATATTTGCGGCGTGCCCGTCACGATTGAGAACGATGCCAACTGCGCGGCTCTTGCGGAAGTTAAATCGGGCAGTCTCGTTGATGTGAAGAATGCTTTTGTCATGGTCTTTGGTACGTCGATAGGCGGCGCGTTCATTTGCAACAGGGAAATTTATCGCGGAGCGCACTTTTGCGCGGGCGAGATTGCGCCAACTTTTCAGAATATCGGCGAGACGGTTGACGAGAAAAATATTTATCACTACGCGCTGAGTGCGGTTGAGTTTCAAAAACGTTGCGCGGAGATTTTGAACATGCCACCCGAAGAAGTGACGGGCGAGATGATTTTTGATTTGATTGAAGAAAATGATGATGATATGCTCGACGCGCTTTATCGATATGCGCAGGGCGTCGCGATTAAAATTTTCAACTTGCAAATGCTCTTCGACCCGGAAAGATTTGCGCTTGGCGGCGGGATAAGTGCGCGGCAAAGTTTTATCGACGCCGTTCAAGATAAGCTCGACGAGATTTGCGCGGTGTCTTTGGATTATTTGCCGCGTCCGCAAATTGTC
>JBGUYA010000101.1:0-2971 GCA_045118435.1 Quinella sp.
GTAGCTGTAAATGAAATCGTTTCCGGAGCCGCCCGCGATTGAGACCGTGTCGCCGTAATTTTTTATCGTGTCATTGCTCGCGCCCGCATAAATCGTTACGTGATGGGCCGACGACGAATTGTGAATCGAATCTGTGTAGCTTGTGCCGTAAACTGTCATGTACGAATAGGAATTACTACGTTGCATAAAGACCATCCCCTTTCACTAAAAAAAACTTAAGAATCAATATATGCATTATAGTAATTGTTTTTTTTTTTTTGTCAACTGTTCCAGCAAAATTTTTTTTGCGCGACTTGGAAATTTTGGAGCGTTGTAATTTTTTTGCGGCAATGAAGGAACTTTAGGAAGTCGGGCGAATATTAGCTAATAATTGTTTTGAAACGGTTGACGGCGCGAGCCGAAGACGTGAAAAATTTTTCAGCCAAAGGGAGGCGTCCAAGTTGATTCGTGTTTTAATCGCTGATGACTCGGCTTTTATGCGAAAAGTCCTCTCTGATTTGTTCAAAGCGCAAAGCGACTTCGAGGTTGTCGGCACGGCGTCGAACGGTCAAGACGCCATTGAGAAGGTAAAAAAATTTCAACCCGATGTTTTGACGCTCGATGTCGTCATGCCGACAATGGATGGACTTTCCGCCCTTGCAATTATCATGGAGCAATGCCCCCTGCCGGTCATCATGATAAGTTCTGCGACGCAAAAGGGTACCAATGAAACGATTCGTGCGCTTGCACTGGGCGCGGTCGACTTCGTGAGCAAGACAGGCGGAGCTATTTCCAAAATCGACACGATTAAGGAAGAGATTCTGACTAAATGCAGAATGGCGGCAAAGACACACGCGAAAAAAAATCTCGCCGCGAGCAACCCGATTGTCTACGAACCTAAACCTTCAACAGGTGAGCCGACGACACGCCGCATTGAAATCCGACGCAGAAGCGGACTCATTTTGGGACAGAAACCGACGATTAATCATATGCCGAATTTGTCCGAGCCTGTCAAAAGAATTATTCCAGGCACGGGCAAAAAACTCGTGGTAATCGGGACTTCAACGGGCGGTCCGCAAGCACTTCAAGCGGTTGTAACGCGCCTGCCCAGCAATTTACCTTGCGGCGTAGTTATTGTTCAGCACATGCCCGCCGGTTTCACAAGATCTTTGGCGGAAAGATTAAATTCAATCAGCGAGATAGCAGTTAAGGAGGCGGAACAAGACGAGATTATCAAACCCGGACAAGTTTACGTTGCGCCGGGAGATTATCATTTGCGAATTGCACCGGCAGGCAACGGCGAAAGAAAAGTTGTCCTCAGCCAAGAACCGCGCGTCGGCAATCTTCGCCCAACCGTCAATTACATGTTCGACAGTGCCGCGCAGTTTGGTAGAGATTTAGTCGCGGTCATCATGACGGGCATGGGCTCCGACGGTTGCGAGGGCATGAAAAGAGTCAAGGCGACGGGCGGTTACTCAATCGCGCAGGACGAAAACAGTTGCGTCGTCTACGGTATGCCTAAGGCTGTTGTCGACGCGGGGCTTGCTGATGAAATTCGCCCGCTGAATAAAATTGCTGAGGCTATCGTCGAGGCAGTCAGAAGGTAACGGTTTTATACCGATAAATAAACAGGAGGAGTTTAAATGGAAACTAATCAATACATGGATATGTTTCTCGACGAGTCGCACGAACATTTGCAATCGCTAAACGACGGCTTGCTCGGATTGGAAGACAATGCCGAGGATTTGTCCATTCTCAATGAGATTTTCCGGAATGCGCACACGTTGAAGGGCATGTCGGCGACAATGGGTTACAACAAAATCGCCGAGCTGACGCACGAAATGGAAGACGTGCTCGACATGTTGCGCAAGGAACAGTTGAAGATAACCAGCGACATTATCGATACGCTTTTCAAGTGCGTCGATTCACTGGAGCAAATGATTAACAACGTGGCAAACGGCGACCCCGAAGACCTTATCGATGTATCGGATTTGGTTGCAAAATTGAGTTCAATACTGCGCGGCGAAAATGCTCTCGCGCCCGTTGCGCCGCCTGCCGCAACGCCTGCCGCCGCTCCGACAGTTGCCGCGCCGCCCGCTACTCAAACTCTCGAAGTAGCTACGGATATTCCCGTCGACCTTTCGGAGACAGAGAAAAATCTTATCTCTGAAGCCCAAAAAACCGGTATGCGCGGCGTCTATCTCAAGGTCACGTTGGCGGAAACTTGTCTTTTGAAATCTGCGCGGTCGTACATGGTAATGAATTCGCTGGAAGAAGTCGGCGAAGTCATACGCACAATCCCCGTCGCCGAAGATTTGGAGCAGGAGGCTTTCGACCGTACCTTTGAAGTAATCTTGGTGACAAGCTCCGACGAGGAAGCTATCCGCGACGCGGTAATGAACATTTCGGAGATTGAGAAGGCGGAAACTCAAGTTATAAAATTTGGCACGGCGGCTCCCGCACCGGCACCGGTTGCGGCTCCTGTTGTCGAACAAAAATCTGCGTCAACGGCGGCGGCAACAGCTCCCGCCCCTGCGCCCGCGCCCAAACCGTCAGCTCCCGCAAATACTCCGCCAAAACCTGCGGCAAGCGGCGGCGGCAGTGCTCCCGCTCCTACAAGTGCGGCGGCGAATCAAAAGAAAAGTCATGCGGGGCAATCGGTTCGCGTCGATATTGATAAACTCGATACCTTGATGAACTTAATGGGAGAGCTTGTTATAAATAAAGTTCGCCTTGAGCAAATCGGACAAACTCACAGACTTTCCGAACTCACGGAAACTTTGGAGCAAATGGATCGCGTGACGACCGACCTTCAAAATATCGTCATGAAAGTCCGCATGGTTCCCGTTAGTCAAGTCTTTAACCGCTTCCCGCGCATGGTTCGCGACGTTACCAAAGAACTCAACAAGGAAATCAACTTGACAATCGAGGGCGAGGACACCGAACTTGACCGCACGGTTATCGACGAAATCGGCGATCCTATCATGCACCT
>JBGUYA010000102.1:0-13314 GCA_045118435.1 Quinella sp.
GAATGAAAATCTGAACGAGGCGGCGCGTGCCAAGAACGACGAATTTTATACGCAGTTTGACGACATACAGCGCGAAATGAATTGCTATTATCTCTACGACGAAAACTTTTTGCGCGGCAAGACGATTTTGTTGCCATGTGATGATCCAGAGTGGAGCAACTTTACAAAATTTTTCGCAATGAACTTTGACCTGTACGGCTTGAAAAAGTTAATCTCGACGAGTTACGCCGCCGACAAGAAGAAATTCATCTACAAGCCGATGAAAAGCCTGTTCGACTTGGACGAGCCGCAATTCGACGCGACAAAAGATTTTTATCACGGCAGGATTTATACGCTTGAGCAATCGGACTTGGATAAAGTGGATTATCCGCTCAAGGCACTCAATCGCTGGGAATATCTTGACGGCGACGGAGATTTTCGCTCGGCGGAAGTCAAAAAGTTGCGCGACGAGGCGGACGTTATCATAACGAACCCGCCCTTTAGCATGTTCAGAGAATTTCTCGCGTGGATTATGGAGGCGAATAAAAAATTCCTCGTCATTGCCAATAAAAATTGCGTCACGTACAAGGAAATTTTCCCGCTGTTCATGAAGAATAAAATCTGGGCAGGGGCAATGCCAATGGGCAGAGATTTATTGTTTCGTGTTCCAAAAGATATTGAAGAAATTTTTTTGGAAGAAGAGGCGGGCAGTAAATATCGAATTGTCAACGGCGAAATTTTTGCTCGCTCGACTTCAATCTGGCTGACTAATATGGAGCACGGGCGTCGGCACAAGCCTTTAATGTTGATGAATTACGCCGACTGCGAGCTTGCTCACCCGAAAGTTAAAGGCGTTGGCTTTCAACACTACGACAACTACGACGCAATCGAAGTGCCCGCGACCGACGCCATACCTTCCGACTACAACGGAGTTATGGGTGTCCCGATTACTTTCCTTGATAAATATTGCCCTGAGCGGTTTGAAATTATCGGACTCGACAGGTACACTGTGCCGAAAGAATTTTTAGTCGGCGGAAGAGTTGCAATCAACGGCAAGCCTTGTTATGCAAGGATTTTGATTCGGCACAGGAGATAAGAGTTTTACATACTTTTCTTTGCTACGCCCAAAGAAAAGTATGCAAAAGAAAGGGCGTTTTAACGCCGCTTGAAACATCACGTTTCAAACGCGGCGCGGCGCACGTCCATGTGCGCCGGGTTGCGACTACCCGCTACTTTTCGTGATAAGATAGGGAGGTAAAGAATTATGGATTGCTTACTTTGCAAGGGTAGCGAGCTGTTAGATTATCGTTAATTACAGTCGGGCGGCGTAAAATTTATCGCCTGCAGAGTTTGATGACAATGCGCTCCAAAACTTCGACGCCTGCGCGACCGGTCTTGAGTTTAAAATCTGCGTCGGCGAGTTCGATAAAAATATCTTCCAAAAGTTCCGCGCGATAGCTCTTGGAAGTGTCGCCGAGTTTTTGAGCAATGTAGGGATTCATTTCGAGCGGTTCGCCGAGCCGCCGCCCGGTTATCCCTTGAGCCATGAAGTATTTCGCGCGAATCAATCTGCGGACGTGATTGACAAGCAGAGTTATCACGAGCGGGATTTTGGCGGGTACGCGAGCTTGTTGTTGCAGGAGGTAAATTGCTTTGGCAGATTTTTTTTCGTCGATAGCGTCAGTCAGTGCGAAGTTTGAGACTTCGGGCGGCGCGAGCATATTTCTTCGCAAAATTTCTGCCGTTATCTCCTTGCCCGTGACGTTGAGCGCGATTTTGTTCAACTCGTTTTCCAGATACCACAGCGAAATTTCGGGCAGGATACCGATTCGCTCATTGAAATATTTTCGCGCGTCGCCGGTCATATTTTTTCCGAGTGCACGGAGTTTTTCGCCAAGCCAATCATCGACTTCCCACGAGCGTAGCGGCGTCGCCTCCAGTATCTCGCCGACCTGCGAAATGATTTTGTAGAGCTTGCGCCGCTTATCCGCCGCCCGCGTCGTGAAGATTACAAAATTTGTCGGTTGCATGTCGAGTAAAATATTTTCGAGCCGCTCAATTTTTTTATCTGCATTGAAAAAGGGCGCGTTCTTTACGAGCACGATATTTCTTGAACTGAACAGGGGCGAGCTGTCAATCGCGCTGATTAAGTCGGCGAGCGCGGGTTTGGCGTCGCAGTCGAAGGTTACAAGTTCGGTTGCCGCGTCGACATTGAGCCGCGCCAAAATTTTTTCACGCGCCTTGTCGATAAAAAAAGTTTCCTCGCCGCTGAGCAGGTAGACATTTTTAATCGCGCCGTCAAGCGCAGTCATAAATTCTTTGAACTTCAAAATATCACCTCAAGGGAGTTGTTCAATATGATTCTTCGCGATGTTCGCGCCGAGATTGATTTGGACGCTATCGGATTCAATCTAAAAAATATTCGTGAACACATTGGCGCGAAACTTTGCGTCGTCGTCAAGGCGAATGCTTACGGGCACGGCGCAGTTGAAGTTGCCAAAGTTGCCGTCGATTGCGGCGCAGATTTTTTAGCTGTCGCGACAGTTGCGGAGGGTTTGGAACTTCGCCGCGCAGGTTTCGACTTGCCGATTTTGATTCTGAGTTTGATTCCGACGAGTGCCGCCGCAGTTGTTGTTGAAAATAATTTGACCGCGACCGTTGCCGATTTGGATTGCGCCGAGAAAATTTCAGCCGCCGCCGTCAAACTCAATCGGCTTGCGAAAGTTCACTTGAAGATTGAAACGGGCATGGGCAGGATTGGCATTGCGCCCGCAGTTGCCGTTGAACTTGCCAAAAAAATTTCCGCCTTGCCGAACGTGGAGCTAGAAGGAGTTCTCTCGCACTTCGCCGACGCCGATTCAGCCGACAGGACTTTTACGAATCAACAGATAAAAATTTTCTCCGACGTTGCAGAAAAGATTCGGGCGGTGGGCGTTGCCGTTAAAATTTTCCACCTTGCCGAGTCTGCCGCGATTCTCGACATTCCGCAAGCGCATTTTGATATGGTTCGCGCCGGCATAATCACTTACGGACTTTATCCTTCCGCCGACGTGAAAAAGACGCTTGCCCTTCGCCCAGCAATGAAACTTGTCGCTTGCGTCGCCTTCCTTAAAAAAATTCCTGCGGGCGTGTCAATCGGTTACGGGCGCGAGTTTGTCGCCGCGCGTGATTCGCTGATTGCAACTTTGCCGATTGGTTATGCCGACGGCTACATTCGCGCCTACAAAAATTTTCACGTCGAGATTCGCGGCAAGCTTGCGCCGATTGCCGGAAGAATTTGCATGGATCAAACTATGGTTGACGTGACCGACGTTGACGGCGTACAAGTTGGCGACGAGGTGATTCTTTTCGGCTCCGAGCTGATTACGATTGACGACGCCGCCCGCCATTTGAACACGATTAACTACGAAGTCACCTGCCTAATTTCTGAGCGGGTGCCGAGAGTTTACCGCGAGCAATTATAACATTTTTGCGGGAAAAATTTTTTGTTGGCGAGAAAAAAATCCCTCCTATGTGCTATAATCTGCGCGGGAGGGATTTTTTATGGCAATTCGACCGGTTTTTGAAGTTTTGGAGGATGAACAGCTTTTCGCGCGTTACAACGTTGAGTTCAATTGGACTGACGGGCGCACGACGGGCAAGGTTAGGAAAAATATTCAAGCACTCCACGAAAATTATCTTGCGGCTCACCCCGATAAAAAAGTTTTGGAAGTTTCGACGAAGAGCGAGGACGAACTCGGCGTAAAGCTTAGCGCGTTCAATCTCATGATTCGCGAGGGCGTCTCGTTCGAGTCGGCGTATCAAGGCAGCAAGGTTTTTCAGCGCGGCGGTCCCTACACAAATTTAATCGACAAGCCGGCGGTTTACGCCAAGAGTGACGCGAGACTTAAGAACAGCGGCGCGTTAATCAGCTACAGTTTCGAGGGCAAAGATTATCCGAAAGACCCGCCGACTTTTTTCTACAACCGCTTTTATATCGCGACGCTTGCGGCGAACGAGGACTTGGCGGAAGAGCTATTGGCTCAAAAATTCGACGCCTTCACGGACATTGCGTTTAATCCCAACAAAGGCAAAGTTAATTGTCAAGCGGAGGCAGTGGCAATCTTCGTGTCGCTGAGCCGACAAAATCTTTTGGACGATGCGCTCGCCGACGAGCAAAATTTTTTGAGGATTGTCTACAATGAGAGATGACGACTTCAAAACTTATTACGAAGAGCAACGCGAGATACTGCGCGAGGGTTTCGCCGAGATAGGGCAAAAGGCGGAGCTTATTTTGACGGTGGGGCAAATGCTCATGGAGAACGGCGCGGATACCGCGCAGATTGTCCGGGACATGAAGCGAGTTGCGGCGTACATGGGAATCCCTGCCGAAAAAATTCATTTACATATCATGTATACGACGCTCATGCTCAATATCAGCGACGAACATCACTCGCACACTTCCTTTAGAAAATGTCCCAAGCACGCGGTTAATATGCGCGTCATTTCTGCGATTAGTCGGTTGACATGGCGGGCGTTGCGAGACCATTATACGCTTGACGAGTTCAAGGGCGAGTTGGACGCCATATCGAAACGACCTCGCTATCCTGCGTGGCTTACGGTTTTATCGGCGGGCGCGGGTTGCGGAGCATTCTGTACGCTGTTTGGTTGCGACTTCAACGCGGCGATTTATACAGCAGTCAGCGCGATTATCGCCAAGATTATTCAAATGCAATGCGCCGAGCGGTTCGGCTTTAATCCCTACGTCTCAATGACTTTCGCGGCATTCACGGCAACGATTATCGCTTACTTTTCACATCTCCTGCCGACAACAACGCCCTGGCATCCGCTTATCGCCGCCGCATTATTTCTAGTGCCCGGCGTCCCAATGATTAACGCGCTCAGCGACATACTCAATACGTATCTGATTTGCGGCGGGGCGCGAGTTTTGCACACGCTAGTTATAATCGGCGCAATGACGTTCGGAATAGTCTTTGCAATAGGAATGGCGGACTTCGAGTCGTTCACGAATTTAGCAATGCGCCCCGAAAGCAATTATCTTTTGTTCATGATAGCGGCGGCAATCGGCGCGGCGAGCTTTGCGGTTTTCTTCAACTTGCCACCGCGCCTTCTATTTGCGGCGGCTTGCGGCGGAGCGATTTGCGTCTGCACGAGAAATTTTTTCGTCTTTGAACTTGGATTTAGTTCGGAAATCGGAACGTTGGCGGGCGCGACTTTGGTCAGCTTGTCGGCAATGAAAGCGGTTCATTGGCTCCACACGCCGTCATTAGTCTTGGTTGTGCCAGCGGTCATTCCGCTTGTGCCCGGCGTCTTAATCTACAGATTCTTATTCGCAGTGATAAACATTCGGCGCATATCGGTTGACGACCTGCTGTTAGCGGTTCAATCTGGCGTTGACGCGGCTTTGATAATTTTGGGCATTGCGATAGGCGCGGCGGCTCCGAACATTTTCGCCAAGCGGTCATTTGAGCAACGTAGCAAGGAAAAGCAGGAAAAGCTTTTGAACGAGATTTACGAGACGAGGGATTGAAATGATAAAAAATTTGCGGCACAAGGAATACAATCCCTGCGGCGACTTGACGGGTAGGGAGCGCGAGTTTTGCGATGCGGCGACGCGAAGTTATTTCAATTTGCCGTATGTGGAAGTTATGCGCACGATTTCAATCAAGGCGGTTGCCGAGCTTGAGCACGAGACAAACTTTAAAAATCTTGCGGCATTGGAAAATTGGGCGACGTACAATTTAAATGACGTCGAGCGGCGGGCGAACTTGAACTTTGAAACGTTCACGCCGTTGCAGGCGGGGCTTTGCAAGTATTTGGTTCATGTGCTTTATGAAAATCGCTACAACATTCACTACAATTCTTTGGTGAATTATTGCGGCGGGCTTGACGCGAAAGCTTTTCCAAAAAAATTGACGGCGGAGCATTTGGAGCAGAAGATTGATTCGCTCGCGCAGTCGGCAAATTATTTTTCTAATGTCAACGCGCTGATTGAGGAGCTTTGGAATTTTTTTAAAGCTTAGGGCTTGCAATTTAAAAAATCGTCTGCTATAATCGCAAATGTTTTCGGGTTGTGGCTCAGTTTGGTAGAGCACCGTGTTCGGGACGCGGGGGTCGCAGGTTCAAATCCTGTCAACCCGACCAATACAGAAATTATCAGGCGGGAGCTAAAAACTTCCGCCTTTAACACGTTTAGGAGAAGTTATGAAGAAAATTTTAATCGTCGTGATAATTCTACTGACCTGCGCGGGATATTTCGTCGGAAATTATTTTGTCGACTTTGCATTGAAACGCGGGGAGGATTTATCACCGCCGCCAGCTTGTGCGAGCATTGCCGACCCGAACTTGAAGGCTCCGCCCGCGCCGAATTTCCCCGTTGAAGTTTGGACGCTCCAAAGTTTTGACGGGCTTGAACTTAAAGCCAAAAGATTTTTTCCTGCCGAGCCGAATAATCGTTGGGCGATTCTGATTCACGGCTACGGGCGCGACGGCACTTTTGCCTACGACTACGCGGAGGAATATCTCAAGCGCGGTTGGAACGTTTTAATTCCCGACCTTCGCGCGGCGGGTGACAGTCAAGGCGAGTTTATTACAATGGGCGCGTTTGAAAGCCGCGATGTTTACGATTGGGCGGCTAAAGTTGTCGAAGAAAATCCCGACGCGCAGATTGTTTTGCACGGCGTATCAATGGGGGCGGCGACGGCTTTAATGACTTCCGCGCTTGAACCTAAAAATCTTGTCGCAGTCGTCGAGGATTGCGGCTACACTTCCGCCTATGCAATGTTCACCGCGCAGTTGGAAAAAATTTTCGGCTTGCCGGAGTATCCCGCCATGCCCTGCGCGGACATTGTTTGTAAGCTCAAGACTGGCGTAAAAATTTCGGATGCCGCGCCGCTTGCAGTCGTCGAAAAAATCAAAGTGCCCGTGCTGTTCATTCACGGCGACGAGGATAAACTCGTGCCCTTTGAAATGCTGGGCAAACTTTATGACACCTGCGCGGCTCCAAAAGAAAAATTCGTCGTTGCGGGCGCAGGTCATGCCGACGCCAAAAGGACAAATCCCGTCGCTTACTTCGACAAAGTCTTTGCGTTCCTTGACGCAGCGGCGAGTTAAAAAATTTTAATTATGAGGTGTTCAACTATGGAAAGATCTTTCTCCATTCCAATTTCACGACGCGACTTGCTCAAGCTGGCGGGCGTGACTGCCGTCGGTGTAGCTTTGAGCGGCTCAAGTCAAGTTGAGGCGGCGGAAGTTTCCAGCGCAACGATTAAATACGCCGATAAAAAAATCCCCGTGCTGTACTCGGTCGACGTGTGCATTTGCGGCGGAGGTCCTTCGGGCACGGCGGCGGCTGTCAATGCGGCGAAGAACGGCGCGAAAACTTTGCTGATTGAACGCGGCGTTGCGCTCGGCGGACTCGGCGTTATCGGTTGCGTCTATCCCTTCATGCAAACCCACGCGCCCAACTCCGACACGCCCTACCTTGTCGAACTCAAAAATCGTCTGCGCGAGAAGGGCATTGAACCTTTCGACGGCGTCACCGGTCAAACCTGGCACAATCCCGAAACGCTCGCTTTAATTCATGACGAGATGTGCGAAGAAAACGGCGTAGAGATTCTCTATCAAACAGTTGTGGTTGATTCGCTTAAGGACGGCGATAAAATTTCTGCGGTGATTGTTCAGACGATTGCGGGACTTGCGGCAGTCAAGGCGAAAATTTTTATCGACGCAACGGGCGACGCCTACCTTGCCAGAAATGCGGGCGTCGACCATGAGCGCGGCTACGAAAAAACCGGCAACAATCAGCCAATGAGTTTCCGCTTTGAAATGGGCGGCATTAATTTGGAACGGCTTTATCAACACGTCGCGATTGAACTTCAAGAGGACTGGTGCAAGTCGAAGTTGCCGTACTTTGAAATTGCGGAGGCAATGCACAGGAAACAGCGTTACAAATTGGAGGCGTTGATGGCTCGCGGCGTCGAGACGGGCGAAATTACTCAAGAAGAAGCCGAATACATGCAAGCCTACGCGATTATCGGCAAGAACGGCGTCATGAGCATGAACTGCCCCGAAATTCCCGTTAAGTTCAGCGCGACCGACCCGATTAGTTACAGCAAGGCGGTTACCTTCGGCAGAAAAATGATGCGCAACATTGCCCGCTATCTCGTTAAGCACTTGCCCGGATTTGAGAACGCTTTTATCAGTCGCGAGGCGGTAATGCTCGGCGCGCGCGAGTCGTGGCGCATTAAAGGCAAATATTATCTTGTCGAAGACGACTATCACAACCAGAGCCGTTTCCCCGACGCGGTTTGTCGCACAGCTTGGTTTATCGACGCGCACGGCGAAAAAATTTCCGAGAAACTTCCCAAAGGCGGCTTTTATGAAATTCCCTACCGCGCCCTCGTCAGCGATAAAGTTTCCAACTTGATTGTCGTCGGGCGTTGTATCAGTGCGAGCTTTATCTTGCAAGCGTCGATGAGAATTCAGCCGACCTGCGCGAGTATTGGCGAGGCGGCGGGCATTGCGGCGGCGTTCGCCCTTCAAAATAAAATTGCCGCGAATCAACTCGATTGGGCGACAATTCCCGCTTACAAGCGCAGTTATGTTAGTGAGGGTTAAATTTTTATGAAAATCTTCGTCGGCTTGGGCAACCCCACGCCCGAATACGCCGCGACCAAACACAACGTCGGTTTCATGCTTGCTGATATGCTCGCCGATAAACTTGCCGCCGACACGTGGCGCGAAAAATTTAATGCGCTCGTCGCCGAAAGCTTTTACAATGGCGAAAAGATTTTAATCGTCAAGCCGCAGACGTTCATGAATTTAAGCGGCGAGGCGGTCGCGCCACTCATGAATTTTTACAAGCTCGACGTTGAAAATTTGACGGTTGCTCATGACGATATGGATTTGCCGCTCGGCACAATCCGCTTGCGTCCCAAAGGTTCGGGCGGAGGTCATCACGGCGTTGAATCGATTATCCAACATCTCGGCGGCAAGCAAAATTTCCCGCGAGTCAGAATCGGCGTTGGTCGCCCGCCTAAAAATTGGTCGGTCA
The DNA here is from genome assembly GCA_045118435.1 of Quinella sp. Taxonomy (GTDB): domain Bacteria; phylum Bacillota; class Negativicutes; order Selenomonadales; family Selenomonadaceae; genus Quinella. Next base: position 9,035 of record JBGUYA010000102.1, read on the forward strand.
ATAGTCACGTCCTCAGCCCCTTCACTCAAGACGACGCCGATAAAATTTCTGTCGCGTTAAAAGAACTTGTGCCCGCCGTGCTTTGTATTTTCAGCGAGGGCATTGAACAAGCCATGAATAAATTCAATCCAAAAAGGAAACACCATGAAGATAACGGCATTGATAGCTGACGAGCGCGGCAATATCTTCGACGTGCCGGAGGCGGAAGGCGTTGGACGTGTCGGCGAAAAATTTTTCAAGCTCAAGCCCGAAGATTTAATCAAGCTCCCCGACTCGGCGGACTTAATGTTCTTGCCGCAACGTCAAGCCGTCGGATTTAAGCGCGGAAGTTTTGTGCCGTTAAAAGGTCGCGCGGTCTCGGCGATTTTGCCGCAAGGCTACACGCGAACGCACTTGCCCGCCTTCCAAAAAAATCCGAACGCGCAGATTTTGCCGCTGTACGGTTATACTGCCGTCGTCCTTTACAAAGACGAACTCCACGCCGCCGCGCTTTACACCGACGAGAATTTTAAATGGGATCCAATCAACTACAACACGCGCGAACTTAAAAAGTTTATTCACCGCGTCGAAAAGGATTTGCCAGGCAATCGGATTGTCGCGCAGGTTGCGAAGTGTTCGTTGGAGTGGCATTGCTTGACCGCGCAGAATTTATTTTATCGGCGTTGGGAATGCGGCGTGCCGACTTCGCCGACGTGTAACGCGAATTGCTTAGGTTGCATTTCGTTGCAAAGTTCGGAGTGCTGTCCCAGTCCGCAGAGCCGAATCACTTTTAAGCCGACAGTTGAGGAGATTGCCGACGTTGGGATTTATCACCTTTCGCACGCGCCCGAAGGCATTATCAGTTTCGGGCAGGGTTGCGAGGGCGAGCCGTCTCTTATGGCGGATTCAATCTGCGCGGCGATAAAAAAGATTCGTGAAAAAACTTCGCGCGGGCAGATTAACATCAACACGAACGCGGGTTTTACGGCGGGCATTAAAAAAATCGTCGATGCGGGCTTGGACTCGATGCGCGTCTCGATTATCAGCGCGAACGCCGACAACTATCAACGCTACTACCGCGCGGGTTACACGCTCGCCGCCGTCAAGGATTCGATTCGTTATGCACTGGAAAAAAATGTTCAAGTCTCGCTTAATTTGCTATACATGCCCGGCTTTAACGACAGGACAGAAGAATTTGACGCGTGGAAAAATTTTTTGACCGAGTTGCCCGCGCAGATGATTCAAGTCCGCAATCTCAACTACGACCCCGACGAATTCTTTAAAATCATGCCGCCCGCCAAAGATTTTCTCGGCACCAAGAAGTTTCTGCGCGAGCTTAAAAAGTTTTCCGCAATCGGCAACTTCAGCCATTACAAAGGGACTGGGGACTAGTTATGAACATTTGCTTGCTGATAAAAGATTTTGCGGTCGGGAAAAAATTTTTGCCCGACGGACGACCTACCAAAAGCGGCGCAGAAATTCACGGCGAAAATCACGCGCTCCAACTCATCAAACTCGGTCACCGCGTCACGCTCATGACTAAGAAAAGATTCTTCTTCACAGCGGCGCGAGAAAATTTGAACGGCATTGACCTTGTGAGGCTCCACCCGCCTTTTCGCTGGCTGGAGATTTTTTTGCGCCTGCTCACAACGCACAGAGACATTGACGCCTTTTACATTATCGGAACGCCGAAATTTGCTGTGTGGGCAATTTTGTTCGCGAACTTTTTCAATAAGCCCGTGACGTTGGCTCTGACCGGCAAGGCGGAAATTTTTTCTGCAAAAGGTTGGCGCAATAAAATTTTGGCGAAGTGCACCCACTACGTCGCCACAACAAAAGAGATTCGCGACGGCTTTATTGAGCGCGGCGGCATTGCTCCCGAAAAAATTTCAATCCTGCCGCACGGTATCGACACGGCGAAATATCCCGAATCAAATCCTGTGCGGCGGCGTGAGTTGAAAATTGCTCGCGGCGTCGAACCGAATCAAAAAGTTTTGCTGTTCTGCGCACGCGTCGTCAAAGATAAGGGCGTCGACACTCTTCAAGACGTTTGGCGAATTCTGCATAAAAAATTCCCCGACGCGCTTTTGTTCGTTGTCGGGGGCGGGATAAATGAATTGCTTGACGAGTTGCGAGGACTTTCCGCAGAGCTTGACGATTCGATAAAAGTTATCGGGGAAGTCGACGCGCCGCAGGAATTTTATCAACTGGCGGACGTTTATATTTTTCCTTCGCGGCATGAGGGCTTGCCGACTTCGCTACTTGAGGCAATGGCAAGCGGACTGCCCGCCGTCACGAGCGACATTGGCGGTTGCGAAGACGTGATTCAAAATGACGTGAACGGCTACCGCGTGAACTCGGAGGACGCGGCGGCGTTCGCGGAAAAAATTTCTCTTCTCTTTGACGACGAGGAGCGCAGTAAAATTTTCGGCAACCGCGCGGCGAAGTTGATTCGTCAAACCTGCGACTTCGCCACCGTCATTCCTAAGCTTGCAAAAATTATCGCGGAGCATTGAAACTTTCCCTCTAAAAATTCAACCGACAATCATGCTGACGAGCCAAATCGCAATCGGTATCGTGACGAAGGCAATCCCGATAAAGTCAATGTAAACGCCCGTCTTAATCATTTTGGTAATCGGGACATAGCCTGAGGCGTAGACAATCGCATTGGGCGGCGTCGAGACTGGCAACATAAATCCGAGCGACGCACTTAAAGCAATGCCGACCGACACGGGCACGGGGCTTAAGCCCGCCGAAACTGCAATAGTTATAGCAATCGGACCAATCATATTTGTTGCGGCGGTGTGCGAAGTCAATTCGGACAAAACCAGAGCCAACACCGAGAAAATCGCGACTAAGGCAACTTGCGACGCCGAGCCGCCCATTGCATTGACGATTAAATCGCCGAGCCATTGCGACAAGCCGGTTTTGTACATCATGCCGCCCATTGCCAAGCCACCGCCGAATAAAATCAGCGTGCCCCACTCAATGCCTGCAGACGCTTCCTTCCAAGTGATTGTGAACTCGCGCTTTGAAAAGTTCACGGGCAAGATAAACAGCAACAATGCGCCGACCATTGCCGCGATTGCCTCAGGGAAAAGTTGGTTGTACGTTTTTAAAATCGGACTCGAATCACCCAAGAAAATGTTCATGAACCCCGGAAGTATCCAAAGAATGACGGCAATCATAAACGCGAACAGCGTATTTTTTTGTGCCCGCGTCCAAGAGCCGAGTTCAGAGATTTTTGAGCGGATAAATTCTTCCGCGCCTTCGATTCTTTCAACGTCGGGCGGGAACAACCTCAACAAGACGACGTAAGCGATTATGAAATAAAAAAACATTGCGCAAAAACCCCAAACCATCCAATCGAAAAACGAGATATGAATATTTTGCATTGAGTCCAAAAAGCCAATCATAATTAAGTTAGGCGGCGTGCCTATTGGAGTCAAGACGCCGCCGATTGACGCGGAATAAGCCGTCATGAGCATTAAGCCCGTTGCGTATTTGTATTCGCTCAAATCAATTGCGCGACCGTTCGCCGCCATCATGTCTTTAATCGAGTTCAAAAGCCCTAAAGCAATCGGGAACATCATAGCGGCGGTTGCGGTGTTGCTGACCCAGCCGGAGCAAAGAGCCGTTGCAAGTCCGATTGCCAAAAAAATTCTGCGCGGGTTGGAGCCGACCCACTCTCGCGCCAAAAGCCAATAGGCAAATCGCTTGTCTAGCCCGTGCGTCATCATTGCCTTTGCCAAAATGAATCCGCCCATGAACAAAAAGACAGTAGGGCTTGCAAAGGACGTGAACGCCCCGTCAACCGGTATCGCGCCCGTGACAACTGCCAGCGTCGGTCCGATAAGCGACGTTACGGGAATGGGAACGGGTTCGGTTATCCACCACAGCGCGACGAGCACCATTATCGCTAAAAGTTTGTGCGCCTCCAAGCTCAGCGCGTCTATCGGCATCAACATGACCGCGATTGCGAGAATCGGAGCGACGACCAACCCAAAAGTTCGCCGCCGTCGGTCAAATGCCTGCTCCGCCTCCTTGATTCGTTTTGCCTCTGCGCTTTTGTCTTGCATCGAAATGAACCTTCCTTTGTAGTACGGTTTAGAAAAATTTACCAACGATGCGACGTGAAAGCCCCTTGCTTTAGCTATGGGGATGAAACGCCACAAAAAAATGCTTGCAAGCAATAAGTTTTTTTATAAAATAAGCGTGGAAGTCGAGCAGAGGTAAAAGTCGCCGACTTCCTGAAAGATTTTGGAATGAAAAACAGGGCGGGGCATCGTCCTGCGTAGGAG
>JBGUYA010000103.1:0-22119 GCA_045118435.1 Quinella sp.
ATACTTTCTTTGACCGGGCAAAGAAAGTATGCAAAGAAACCCGCCTCGCAGGGGCGTCGCCGCTTGAACTTCCTGTTCAAACGCGGCGTAGAGGGGCGTCATCCATGACGCCCCCTAACTCTTCGACTACCCGCAACGTTTTACTAATCGCGCATTGTTCTGTTGAAAGTCTCGACGCGCAGGCTTTTCCCGTCGGTTTTAAACTTAATCAAGCCGTCGCGGTCGGTACGATAAATTTTAGTTGGGAGATTTTCGAGACGCTCAAGAACTTCTGCGCGGGGGTGCCCGAAATTGTTTCCGTAGCCGACGCAGATAACCGCGCACTTGGGTTTGACCGCTTGCAAAAATTCTTCACTCGAACTCGTCTTTGAGCCGTGATGCGCAACCTTTAAAACCGTGCTCGAAACGTCAATGCACTCGCGCAAGATCTGTGCCTCAATCTCTTTGACTAAATCGCCCGTGATTAAAAAGCTCACGCCGCCATAACGGACGCGGTAGACGTTGGAAATCTCGTTGCCCGTCCCGATGCTCGGCGCAAATAAAATCTCAACTTCCACGCCGTCAATGCTGTAATTTTCTCCGGCGTGACCTTGTTTAAGCGGCGGCAAATTTTCTTCAGCAATGCCGAACGTCGCCGCATATTCAAATTTACTTTCGCCCGCAGTGATAATTTCACCGACGGGCAATTTTTTTATCACCGCGCCCGCGCCACCCGCATGGTCTTCGTGAACGTGCGTCAAGAAAATTTTATCGACCTCGCGAATATTTTCATGCTTGAGATAAGGAACAACGACACGCCCGCCCACGTCAAACATTTTCTCGCGAACGCCGCCCGTATCGAAAATCAAGCAACGTTTATGCGGCGTAATCACAACTGCGCAGTCGCCCTGTCCCACGTCAACGAAACTCACTTCAACATCGCCTGTCTTAAAAAAATTCGGCGCGAGTAAAAAAATTATCATCAACAAAATTATCGGGCGTCGAAAAATCAGCGCGGCGTAGTAAAAAACTCCCGCCAATATTCCAAGCGTCGGCACTTGCACAGAACTAAGCGGCAAGTTCGCGAAGATTCGATTCAACTCCGCGCCCGCGCCGAAGATTAACGCTTCGCCCGCGAAAAATATTTTCCCTGCCAACGGTACGATTGCGCTAAAAATTCCGCCCAACAGCCCGCCGACGATTACAATTTCCAACAGCGGCATGACAAAGACATTTGCCAATACCGAACTCAACGAGATTTGATTGAAATACCAGATGATTATCGGCAGACTCGCCAACTGCGCGGCGATTGTCATTGACGCCGGCTCCAAGAAAAATTTCGGCACGCGCTCAAAAGTTTTCTTCAAGCCCTCTGATAAATACATTAGCCCCGCCGTCGCCGAAAAGCTCAGTTGAAAGCTTATGTCGAACAAAAGCAACGGCTGATTAAAAAGCATTACAAACGCGGTTATGGTCAAGAGCCGTGCTCCTTCTGCCTCTGCGTCGAAAGTTTTTGCCAGGAAAACTAAAATGCCCATCGTCGCCGAGCGCAGGACTTGCGGCAAAAGCCCGCTCAATATCGCGTACGTTCCGATTATAAAAAAGCCGAGCACAAACGCCAACTTGCGCGAAAGATTTAAAACTTTGCAGATCCACGCCGTCGCCATTGCCAACATGCTCATGTGTGAGCCGCTGACCGATAAGATATGCACAATGCCCGTCGTCACGAATTCTTCTACGAGTTCGGGATTAAGCCCCGCATAGCCGCCGAACAGCATTGCGAAAATCGCCGCCGCATCTTCTCGCGACATGACGCTTGCCATTGACTCGCGATAGTGTTCACGAATCGCCGCGACTATTCGCAAAAACTTTGTCCAAAGCCCGCCGTCAACTTGCTCAATCGAAATGCCCTGCTTGCCCGCCGACAGCCGCGCAGTAATTCCGTTTGCCTTCATGCGCGTCACGTTATCGATTTGTCCGGGGTTGTTGTAGTTGGTCAAAAATTTCAAGTTACCGACCGCAGAAATTTTATCGCCGATACGCGCCGTCGGAAGTTCCTCGTCCGCTCGCGGGTAGTAAGTCAAAATCAAGCCGCCGCAAATTTTTTCAGTCACGCCGCGAATTTTAATCTGCTCCGCGTCGACGACAAAGCGCATTTGCGTTAAGTCGTTCGGCAAAGTTTTTATCTGCGGCTCCTCGCGAATCTCGCCCGTGATTTGAACGTTATCTCCTGCGAAGTTGGAAATGTCGTTAGGCGGGAGCGCATCGACTGCAAAGAACCTTAGCCCGCCGATTGCAAAGAAGATTATCGGGAAAATTATTCGCGTTAAGGAAGGGGTTGGGAATCGGGAATCAGGAATCAGGGGTCGAGAATCGGGAATCCGTTTTTTCCCTGACCACCGATTCCTGACTCCTAACATCTCGCAAACGATTACGCCGATTGTCAACGCCGCGCAGGTCGTGATTAAAAACTTCGGCGAGCGATTGAAATTTTCCATAAAAAGAACGCCCGCCGCCATTGAGGCAAGCAGAACGTTCAGAAATGTATTCGAGACTTTTATTTTCATGAATTTATTTAATCAACGCGTCCCAAGCTTCGTTGGCGCGTTCGACGTAAAGCGCGCGGATTTTTTTATTCTCGCCAAGCCCTTGCAACTTCGCCTCGACCTTAAAGCCCATTTTCTCCAAGATAACTTTGTGCGAGTCTTCCTCGTCGCCTGCCATGTCGTTATTGGCGTGGTCGCCCGCAACCAGCATGAACGGTATCAAAATTATTTTCTCGATCTTGTGCATTTTGAGCTTGCCAGCCCAATCTTCCAAACGAGGCCAACCTTCAACCGTGTAAATGTGTACGTCGTTGCGTTTCATTGCGCGAAGTTTTTCCTGCATGACCGAATAATAAGCATTGGACGGGTCAGGCGTGCCGTGCGCCATTAAAAGAATCGCCGTGCCCTTTTTGTACGCAGGCAGGTGCAACGACTGCATGACCTGCATAACGTCATCCGGTTGATCCTCTTGACCTTGCCAATACATCAGCGGCGTCGCGAGCGACATTTTCTTGAACTGCGTCTTGTACTCGTGGAAAAGTGCCACGTCGTATTTGTACTCCATGCCGGGAATCACGTCGAGCGACACGAGCGCAATCCGCGTATAGCCTTCGCGCTTGAGTTGGTCAAGAGTTTGTTCGGGCGTCATGTAATCGCACTTGCCCTCGTTCTCGACAATATGCTTGATAACGATGTGGCTTGTAAAAGCCGTAACGACTTTTGCGTTAGGGTGAGCGTTTGCTATTGCCTGCGCGGTCGCGTCGATAGCTTTGGCGCGTTGGTCTTTAAAAGTCGTGCCGAAACTCAAAACGACGATAGCATCCTTGTCCGTGTAGCTTTGTAAGTTCGGGTTGTCGTACTTGAGAACGCCGATTTGCGTCGCCATTTGCAGAGCGGCGGGCGGATTGGCGACCTCTTCATTGAGCGTGTAGGCGGCTTCGGCGTGTGCGAAGAATAAACTCGAACACGCCGCGCTTATCGCCAGTAACTTTTTCCAAGACTTCATTAAACTTCCTCCTCAAAATTTTTTAGCTTGCTCATACATTTCTTGTTGAGGAGTCGCAATCATATTATCACAAGCAGGAAAATTGTCAAACTGATTGAATTATACAAAGCAATTTTCTTAAGGAGGCAAGTTTGAATGAAATTTTCTTGCTATAAAAGCGATTTAACGGAGGCATTGCAATTTGTGATAAGGGCGGTTGCGGTCAAGCCGATGACGCCGATTTTGGCGGGAATTTATCTCAAGGCGGACGGCTCGATGCTTGAACTGCAGGCGAATAATTTTTCGACGGGCATAATAACGCGGATACCTGTAAACACGGAAGATCCTGGCGAAGTCGTCGTCAGCGGCAAGCGTTTTCAAGAGTTCGTTAAGAACATGCCCGACGACACGATTACTTTTTCTCTTGAAGACAACACCTTGTCGATTGAATCGGGCGGCGCAAGCGTTGAGCTGTTGACGATGAACGCGGGCGACTTCCCGAAAGTCAAGACGCCCGAAACTGACCGCTCCTTTAAAATTCGCACGACAGTTTTGCGCGACTTGATTAAGCGGACGGTTTTCGCGGTCGGCAAAGATGATACGCGCCCGATTTTTTCCGGCTGTTGCTTTGAAATTGCGGGCGATAAAATTTCCATGATTGCGACGAATACTCACCGCCTCGCGCTTGCCAAAGAACAGCTCGGCGAAAGTTATGAGGATTGCAGTTTCGTTGTACCGGCGGAGGCTCTGCGCGGGATTATGCTCCGCATTGACCCCAACGACGTTGAAAATTACGTGACGATAAATTATTCCGTGCGCTACTTGACGTTCAGTTTCGACAATGTTTTTGTGAACTCGCGGCTGATTGACGGTATGTTCCCACCCTATGAAAAAGTTATCCCGTCTTCGAGTACGACCAATGTTAAAGTTGACACATCGGCTTTCAGACGCGCGGTTGAATTCGTCGCGCTCATGTCGAAGGAGACCGAGTACAACACCGTTAAGTTTACGTTTAGCGATGGCGGCGTTGAAGTTTCTTCCAACTCGCCCGAAATCGGCGGCGCGGGTCAAAACGTCGAGGCGGAGATTGAAGGCGACGACGTGGAAATTTCTTTCAACGTGGCGTACATTTCCGACGCGCTCAAGGTTATCAACAGCAAGCAGCTTGACATTGCTTTAAACGACAAGTTCAGTCCCGCCGCCTTCACCGAGCCAGGCAACGACAATTACATTTACATTGCGACGCCCGTTCGCGCTTAAATGATTATCACTGAAATTTTTCTCAAGGACTGGCGCAACCTCGCCGAAGTTCATTTTGTGCCCGACGCCGTGACAAATATTTTTCTCGGACAAAACGCGCAGGGCAAGACGAATATCCTTGAGTCGATAAACTTTGCGTCGCTGTTGAAAAGCCGCGCGGGCAAGGAGTCGGAGCTGATTCGTTGGGGCAAGCCCGCCGCAATTTTGCGGATAAAGTTTCTAAAGGCGGGCGTCTCGCACGAGTTGGCGATTGAAATTTCTCAAGAGCGCAAGCGCAGAATGCTCCTCGACGCCAACCCGATTCGACCGCGTGAGCTTTTGGGCAAGTTGACGTCGGTATTCTTTTCGCCCGAAGATTTATTCATGTTCAAAGGTTCGCCAATGGGACGCAGAAAGTTTCTCGACGCGCAGATTTCGCAAGCCGCGCCGATTTATTTCTTGGAGCTGTCAAAGTACACGCGGCTTGTCGAGTTGCGCAACGCCTTGCTGAAAAAAATCCGCGACGGCGAGGCGCAAGCTGACGAACTCGACCTTTGGGACGAACAACTTGCCGACGCCGCCGATAAACTTATCAGTAAGCGGCTGACTTCGATTGATAAGTTAAATTCTTTGGCAAACTCAATGCAACGGAAAATTTCTGCGCAGTCGGAAGATTTATCGGTCGTCTATGACATGCGCGGGTTTGATTCGCAGGTAAATATCGCGGAGAATTTTCTGGAAGGACTTAGGGCGCGGCGGCTCAAGGACATACAAAGCGGCTCGACGAGTTTTGGACCGCACAGGGACGACTTGAAGTTTTTCATCAATGGGCGGGAGCTTAAGCTTTTCGGTTCACAGGGGCAACTTCGCACGACGGCACTTGCGTTAAAACTTTCCGAGTTGCAATTTTTAAAATCGGAGACGGGCGAATATCCGCTGTTGCTACTCGATGACGTGATGAGCGAATTAGATTCGGGGCGTCGCGAAATGTTGTTGAAGTTCCTGCGGCGCGAGGAAATTCAGACGCTGATAACGGCGACTGACCGCGCCTATTTCCCAGAGCAAACTTTCGGGAAAATTTTTTCGGTCAAGGCGGGGAGTTTGGCAAATGGAGCTTGAAAAGTTTCTTCGCGAAAAAATACGCTCACTCGGCGCGACGACCTACAAACAGTTTCTCGGCGCGGAAGTTATTTATCATTGGCGCGAGCTTGTCGACGAAAATATTTCCGCAAAAGTTAAGCCCGTCAAGATTGAGCGCGGCGTCTTGTTCGTCGATGTAAGGAATTCGGCAATGCGCGACCAACTGAAATTTCTCAAGGAAGAAATTATCGATGCGATTAACTCAAAGTTCGAGGAACCGCTCGTCAAAGAAATAAAAATCGCGTCGACCTTTCAAATCGCCGAACTGCCGCCCGATAAGCCCGCGCAGGTCACCGAGTCCAAACTCAAGCTTGAGGACGTAACTTTGACGGCGGAAGAAGTTCAGCGTTGCGAGGAGGAAGTTCAAAAAATTTCCGACGAAAAACTTCGGCAAACGGTTTTGCAAACGCTGTTGGGTCATGCGCGAGTTCAAAAGTTCCGATTGATGAGCGGCTGGCATAAGTGTTTGAAGTGCGAATCACTCTGCGCGGCGGAAGAAATTTTGTGCGACGTTTGCAAGATAAAAGAGCGCGAGGCAATGGTCAACGCGCTCTTTAAAATTTTCTATGACGCACCACAACTCAAGACTTGGGACGCGCAAAAACTTTTGCTAAAAGAAATGCCGCACATGCAAGCCGAGTGTTCGCTTGCGGCTGTGGAATCCGCGCGGACTTCGTTGATTCAAAAGGTCGCGGGCAAAGTCCGTATCGGCGACGAAACTTCACCCGACGCCTTGAAACTCGTCGCTCTAGAAAAACGCTTGCCGCTCGACAAACTCACGCCCGCAATCGTCAAACGCGCACTCGTCGATTTGCAATTCAACTTGGCGGAGCAACCCAAAATCCAACGCTACAAGCTCAAGTCAAAGTCAAATCCGCCGTCGTCGCATTGACCGCCCGAACTAAATCTTGCGGCGAAAGAATTATCTGCATCCCGCGTAGCCCCGCGCTGATAGAAATTTTTTCCAACGTCAACGCGCGGCTATCCAAATACACGGGATAATTTTTTTTTGCTCCGAGTGGCGAACAACCTCCGCGCACGTAACCCGTCAGCGGCAAAAGTTCTTTCAACGCAATCATCTCGACAGATTTATTGCCGCTCGCCTTCGCCAACGCTTTTAAATCGAGTTCGTCGCCGCCGCCGATAACCGCCATGATTATTCCCGTCCTATCGCCGCGTGCCACCAACGTTTTGAAAATTATTTTAATATCAAGCCCCGATACCTGCGCGACGTGTACTGCCGATAAATCGTCTTCGTCAACTTCGTAAGTTTTAATTTCATAACCAATGCCGAGTCCGTCAAGAATTCTACAAGCATTGGTCTTTTTTAATTTCTTCGCCAATAAATTCTTTCTCCCTTGCTTAAAATTATCAGCTCAATTTATATTGAAGAAAAAATCCCCGATTGCGCGTCGGGGAAATTTTTTTATCAGAAAATATTTTCGGCAAGGACAATCGTCTGCTCGCGGTTGGGACCGACCGAGACAATGCCGAGTTTAATGCCCGTGACTTCCGCCATGCGCTCAAGATATTTTTTGGCATTGGCGGGCAAATCTTCATAGCGGCGAATCCTGCTAATGTCCGTCTTCCAACCCGCGAAAGTTTCATAGACAGGCTCGACCTTCGCCAAAACCTTCAAGCTCGCGGGAATTTCATTTAAAATCTTGCCGTCAATCTTGTAAGCCGTGCACATTTTAATTTCGTCGAAACTGTCGAGAATGTCAAGGCGCGTGACCGCCATATAATCGGTGCCGCTGAGTTGCCCCGCGTATTTCACGACGCAAGCATCAAGCCAACCCGTCCTGCGCGGGCGACCCGTGACAGTTCCGAACTCGTGACCGGCATTGCGGAGCTTGTCGCCGATTTCGTTAAGCTGTTCGGTTGGAAAAGGACCCTCGCCAACGCGTGTGCAGTAAGCCTTGACGACGCCGAAAACTTTATCAATCTTCTTTGGCGCAACGCCCGCCCCGACGCCGACGCCGCCGCTTATCGGGTGACTGCTCGTGACGTAAGGATAAGTGCCGTAGTCAATATCAAGCATAGTCGCCTGTGCACCCTCGAATAAAATTTTCTTGCCCGCCGCAACTTGTTCATTGAGTAAAGCAATCGTATCACAGACAAACGGGCGAAGTCTCTCGGCGTAGCCTTCGTACTCGCTCAAAATTTCATCGGCATTAAGCGGCGCGTGGTCGTAAACTTTTTCCAGAATCAAATTCTTAACTTGAAGAACCTGCGCAACTTTCAAAGCGAATTCTTCACGGTCAATCAAATCGCAGACGCGAATGCCTATTCTGTCCGCCTTGTCAATGTAGCAGGGACCTATGCCGCGTTTGGTAGTGCCGATTTTATTCTCGCCGCGCTGATTTTCTCCGAGTTCGTCGAAGAGTTTATGCCAGGGCATGACGACATGAGCGCGATTGGAAATTTTTATGCCGGAAGTATCGACGCCACGCTTTTGCATGTTGTCAATCTCTTCAAGCAGACATTGCGGGTCGACGACAACGCCGTTACCGATAACGCAGGTCGTTCCCTTATACAAAATGCCCGACGGCAGGAGGCGCAGTTTATATTCCTCGCCGTTAACCGTGACGGTGTGCCCGGCGTTGGAGCCGCCTTGAAATCTGACAACCGTGTCCGCTTGCGCCGCCAAGTAGTCGACGATTTTACCCTTGCCCTCGTCGCCCCATTGTGCGCCGCTAATAACCACCGTTGACATGTTTTGAATCACTCCTTGTTTAGGGAAGTAGGGAATGCGGGAAATAGAGAAGTAGGTACTTCGCTACTTCTCTGCTTCCCTACTACCTGTTCTCGTTGACGTAATGGCGCATGAACTGAATCGTGGCGTCGCTGATAACGTTGTCTTTCTTCTCGTAGTTGATAATGCGGAAGAGCATACCGACGCGCTCGATAATGGGCTTGTTGCGCGTGCGGAAGGTCTCACCGTTAATCGTGAGGTCAACGCTGTCAACCGAACGCATACGATAGGAGACGCCGAGCAAATCCTTACCGTCAAGCGATTTGATAATGTAGCGATACTCCATGTCGCCGACCGCCGTCGTCCAGGTCAGCTCGCGATTAAGTGCCTGATGTGTCAGCACTCCGATATACTCGCGAATAATTTCGTGTGTCCTTGTGTTCATGATGATGCCCCCTCTTTATTAATGTGGAATGTGGAATTAGGAATGTGGAATGAAAATACAATTCCTAATTCCTAATTTCTAATTCCAAATTGATTTTCTCAATCTCCGCCGCCATTTGCTCGCGATAGGAGATTAATTTTTTTGCAAGCTCATCGTCTTGAAGCGCGAGGATTTCCACAGCGAAGAGCGCGGCATTTTTCGCGCCGTTGACCGCCATCGTCGCGACGGGCACGCCGCCGGGCATTTGCACAGTGCTTAAAAGTGCGTCAAGTCCTTTAAACGGCTCGGAGTTAATCGGGACGCCGATAACGGGTTTGGTCGTCAAGCTCGCGACGACGCCCGCAAGGTGTGCCGCCATACCTGCCGCCGCAATGAAAATTTGCGCGTCGGAGTTTTTAACAAAGTCGTGAACTTTTTGCGGCGTGCGATGAGCTGAGGCAACCGTAACTTCAAACTCGACGCCGAAACTTTTAAGCGTCTCGACCGACGACTTCACGACGCCCCAATCGCTGGAACTGCCCATAATAATTGCTACTTGCATTTTAAATCCTCTCCAAAATTTTTAAACGTAGCGGGGCGTCGCAATCCGGCGCACATGGACGTGCGCCGCGCCGCGTTTTGAACGTGACGTTCAAAGCGGCGTCAACGCCCTTTTCTTTGCTTACTTTCTTTTGGGCGTTGCAAAAGAAAGTAAGAGAACCCCCGCGCTGCCCATGATTATTGATACTTTCATAAGTTATCCTCCATAATGGCTTGCTTTGCCACCGTCAAATTCACAAAGACAGCCGCGCAGATTTTTTTTATCTCGTCGGTCGGCTGAACCGTGTCGGGAATCATAATCGCCGCGCCGCCCGAAGCCGCCGCCGCTCTTATCCCGTTAAGGCTGTCCTCGAAAATGTAACAGTCTTCCGGCGCAAGGTTGAGTTTCTTCGCGGCAAGCAGAAAAATATCGGGCGCGGGCTTGCCGTTTGAAACCTCGTTGCCGCCAACTAAAACTTTGAAATACTCTCGCAGATTCTTCCGCGTCAAGTTTTGCTCAATAACTTCGACGGGCGCGGAACTCGCAACCGCCATTGAAATTCCCTTGCCTTGAAAAAATTTCAAAATATCTTCGACGCCTGCCATAAGCTCCAACTTTTTCTCGCGCCAATCGTCAACCATTTCCCAAACCCGTTCAAGATATTTTTTCGCGTCGACGTCGGGATAAAATCTGTTTATGATTTGATAAGACTCCTCGCCGAGACTCGTGCCGCTTATCGCAACCGGCAACTCATAATTTTTTTCCAAGCCGAATTCTTCCGCAACGTCAAGCCACGCTTGCCGATAGAGTTTTTCCGTGTCAAAAAGCGTTCCGTCCATGTCGAAAATCGCGCCGTTCTTCATTGCCAAAACCTCCCGCGCAGATTTTAGCAAATTCTTTTTTGTACTGTCAATCGCGGAAAAATTTTTACGGTTGCCCGCCGTGATATTTGCATTTCAGAAAATTTGTGCTATCATTGGCAAGGAAAAAATTTCGGCGTATCGACGTCGATTGATTTAAGGGTATTTCGGCAGGAGGGGATTCGGTTATGCTAAAAAGTATTGCGGTAATGACATCGGGCGGCGACAGCCCCGGCATGAACGCGGCGGTTCGTGCGGTAACGCGCACGGCACTTCATCAGGGCGTAAGAGTTTGGGGTATTCGCGGCGGCTATCACGGTATGCTTGATGAAGAAATGTTCGAGATGCAATCCAAAGACGTTGCCGACATCATTCAGCGCGGCGGCACTTTCTTGGGTACGGCTCGTTGCAGACGTTTCCAGACGCCCGAAGGTCGCATGCTCGGCTATAAAAATTTGGTTGACAGAGGAATTCAAGGTTTGGTCGTTGTCGGCGGCGACGGATCTTTGCGCGGCGCGTCGATTCTCAGTCAGGAAACGGGCATTCCGATTGTCGGACTTCCCGGCACGATTGACAATGACGTTTGGGGTTCCGAATATACAATCGGCTGTGACACGGCGGCGAACACGATCATTGACGCGATTAACAAACTGCGCGACACGGCGTCGGCTCACCGCAGGACGATTGTCCTTGAGGTTATGGGGCGCAATTCAGGCTGGCTCGCTATGGTCTCCGGCATTTCGGGCGGCGCGGAATATATTCTCGTTCCCGAAGAAGAATACGATCTTGACGAAATGTGCGAAGAGATGAAAGAAGCCTACAACAAAGGCAAGCGTTATATCCTCGTCGTCGTGGCGGAAGGCGCGGGCAAAGGTCACGAGATCGGCAAGATTATCGCCGACAAGACAGGACTTGATACGCGCGTTTCCAAACTCGGACATATTCAGCGCGGCGGCTCGCCTTCCGTTATCGACCGTGTTAATGCCAGTCGTCTCGGCGAACACGCGGCTCTTGCAATTATCAGCGGCTTGAGTGATATTGTCTTCGGATTCAATCGCGGGCACGTCGTTTCAATTAACCTGCATGACGCCGTTAACAATAAGAAGCGTCTCAATCCCGAATTCATGCGCCTCGCCCGTGTGCTTGCGTAAAACTTTTTTGCTAAATAAAAAATCCCTCTCGAATGTCGGGAGGGAAATTTTTTCTATACAGGTAAAATGAATTATGTTGTCATGTGTTGAAATTTGTGCCGGAGCGGGTGGTCAAGCACTAGGCTTGGAACGAGCAGGATTTTTTCATACAGTACTTGTAGAATACGAAAAAGATTATTGTGCAACGCTGAAAAGAAATCGTCCTGCTTGGAATGTCCTTTGCGAAGATGTTCGTAATTTCGATGGTAAACCATATGTCGGAACGGATTTATTCGCGGGTGGAGTTCCCTGTCCACCATTTTCCGTAGCCTCAAAGCAATTAGGTAAAGACGATGAACGCGATTTGTTTCCGGAAGCCGTGCGTTTGATTTCCGAAATTAAACCACGTGCAATTTTGTTGGAAAATGTTAGTGGTTTTCTTGATAAAAAATTTTATGAGTACAGAAACTTTCTTCTTAAATCCATTGAAGATTTAGGTTACAGAGTAACTTTAAAATTGTTAAATTCGTCTGACTTTGGAGTATCGCAACTCCGTCCGCGAGTTGTAATTGTGGGCATAAAAGCTGAAGAAATCGGCGTATTCAATTACCCTATTATCGAAAATAAACAGCCGCTATCTGTTGGCGAATTATTAACACCGCTAATGAGTTCCGGAAATTGGAAAGGCGCGACGGAATGGGCGAAGAAGGCAAATAAAATTGCCCCTACAATAGTTGGCGGTAGCAAAAAACATGGCGGACCAGATTTGGGACCTGTACGTGCGCGTAAAGCTTGGGCAGAACTCGGAATAGACGGAACCGGCATTGCAGATAGTGCGCCCGCCGAAAATTTTATCGGGATGCCACGTTTGACAAAAGAGATGCTTGCTCTGATTCAAGGATTCCCGCCAGAATGGACTTTCGGAAACAAAAAAACTGCCGCTTGTAGAATGATAGGAAATGCTTTTCCACCGCCGGTTGCAGAAAAAATAGGATTGGCAATAAAGAGGTGTCTGGAGAATGAAAAAAACTCTGATTCTTGAATCAAGGAAAGAGTATCATAAATCGCTCGTATTAAACAAAGTTCTGACATTGTCTAGAGACGGAATCCCATCTAATGCGGATTCGAGCAACACACCTTCTATTTCTATCGCAAGATTAATAGCGGAGGAACTGAACGCTGAAATCGGAGTAAAATTAAAAGGACAGACAGCAGGGAATTTATTCGAGCAATTAACAATGCAATTTTTGAAGAATACTTTTCCACATTTGCAACATCTTCGTCCCGGCAAGTGGAATATTTTAAATCTTGGGAATCAAAGTAACGTTAAAACTTCTGACTTCGCGCAATATGAACATTTAGCTTATTTATCCGATATAGTTTCTAAAAATAAATTGCTTGCAACAACTCTGGGCAATGATTATATGGTTGCTCCTGACATTGTAATTTATCGTAACCTTTATGAAGATGAGGAGATTAATCAAGATTTGAATTTCATTGACGATGATGTTTGCAAAATGTCAGACTTACGGAAGAAAAACGGTGGCAAACCCATTCTTCATGCCTCAATTTCAGCAAAATGGACAATGCGCAGTGATAGGGCGCAAAACAGTCGCACAGAGGCTCTCAATTTAATTAGAAATCGCAAAGGTCATCTGCCCCATATTGTCGTTGTCACGGGTGAACCTTTACCTTCGCGGTTGGCGTCCCTTGCATTGGGAACAGGTGATATAGATTGTATATATCATTTTGCACTTTACGAATTATTTAAAGCTGTTGGTGAATATGGTAAATTAGGGCGCGAAGATATTTTTGAAACTTTGAATGATTTGGTTGTCGGCAAGCGATTAAAGGATATATCGGATTTGCCTCTGGATTTATGTTCATAAGACGTTAAATTAAATGCCCAACTCTTTCAAAGCTTGTCCTGTATAGGAAGTTTTAACCTGCGCGACTTCTTCGGGCGTACCGCAAGCGATAACTTCGCCGCCCTTATCGCCGCCGTCGGGTCCCAAGTCGATAATGTAATCGGCGCACTTTATCACGTCGAGATTGTGTTCAATGATTATGACGGTATCGCCGCGCTCAACCAGTCTTTGAATCACGGCGATTAATTTTTTTACGTCGTCGAAGTGCAAGCCGGTTGTCGGCTCGTCCATAATGTAAATGTTGGAGGTCTTGCCGAGCGGTCGCGCCAATTCGTAGGCAAGTTTAACGCGCTGAGCCTCACCGCCGCTGAAAGTATTCGCGCTTTGTCCGAGTTCGATATAACCCAAGCCCACGTCATGAAGGACTTGCAACATGCGCTTAATCGTCGGCACGTTTTCAAAAAAAGTCAACGCGTCATCAACGGGCATATTCAACACGTCGGCAATACTCGCGCCCTTGTATTTAACTTCCAAAGTCTCGGCGTTAAACCTCGCGCCCTTGCACACGTCGCAGGTAACGTAGACGTCGGGCAGGAAGTTCATTGGAATTTTCAAAACGCCATTGCCGCCGCAACTCTCGCAACGCCCGCCCTTGACGTTGAAACTGAATCGTCCTGCCTTGTAGCCGCGCAACTTCGCGCCGTTCGTCTCGGCGAAAAGTTTTCGGATATGGTCGGCAACACCTGTGTAAGTCGCAATGTTTGAACGCGGCGTCCTGCCAATCGGGTCTTGGTCAATCATCGTGACCTTGCCCACGCCGTCAAGCGTCATTTCCTGCAGACGCGGATAAATCACTTCCTCGACGAGCGTTGACTTGCCCGAACCGCTCACGCCCGTTATCAGCGTCAAGGCACCGAGCGGAATTTTCACCGTGATATTTTTTAAATTGTTCTTGCAAGCGTCGGCGAACTCCAAAGTTTTAGAAATGTCGCGGCGCGTTGAAGGCACGGGAATAATTTTTCTGCCGCTCAAGTAGTCGCCCGTCAGTGAATTTTCTGCGCGGGAAATTTCGTCGGCGTTGCCTTGCGCAATGACTTCGCCGCCCGCCTTACCTGCGCCGCGTCCCATGTCGACGATATTATCAGCCGCGCGGATTGTCTCTTCGTCGTGTTCGACAACTATCAAAGTATTTCCCAAGTCGCGCAGATTTTTCAACGTCGCCAAGAGTTTTTGGTTGTCGTGCTGATGAAGTCCGATTGACGGCTCGTCGAGGACGTAAAGAACTCCTGTCAATGCCGAGCCGATTTGAGTTGCCAAGCGAATTCGTTGGAACTCGCCGCCGGAAAGCGTCGCGGACTTTCTCGACAAGTTCAGATAATCCAAGCCCACGTCGCATAAAAACTTCAGCCGCGAATTTATTTCCTTCAAAACTTGCGCGGCTATTTTTTTATCTGTATCATTAAGCTCAAGCGCGGCGAAGAATTTTTTGCAAGCGTCAACCGACAAGTCGACGACCTGCGCAATGTTCAAGTCGCCGACGCGAACGCTCAAGGCTTCGGGATTGAGTCGGTGACCGTGACAAGCGGGACAGGCGTCTTCGGGCAAGTCCGTCATTTTAAAATCGTGAACTGCCGCCATCCACTCAAACATCGTCGACCACTCGCGCACATCAAAAACTTTTCCAAGCCCGTTGCACTTTGGACACGCGCCTTTTGGGCTGTTGAAGGAAAAAAGTTGCGGCGTAATGTCGGGCAAGCTTATCCCACACTCGACGCAGGCATTTTTCTCACTAAACGTCAAGATAGAGGTGTTAGGTTTTAGGTTTTGGGTGTTAGGAATTTCGGTCTCAACAAAGACAATCCCGTTGCCAAACTTTAAGGCGGTCTCCAGTGAATCAGCCAGCCGCGAGCGAATTCCTTCCCGATTAACCAGGCGGTCAACGATAAGCTCAATCGAATGCTTTTTAGTCTTGGCAAGGGAAATTTCCTCGTCGAGTTCGCGGATTTTGCCGTCGACTTTCACGCGCACAAAGCCCGCCGCGCTCAGCTTGTCGAAAATTTCTTTGTGAGTGCCCTTTTGCTGATTGACAATCGGCGCGAGCAAACTAAAGCGCGTTCCTTCAGGCAAGTTCAAAATCTGGCTTAAAATTTGGTCGACGCTTTGACTTTTGACGGGCTTGCCGCATTTCGGACAGTGTGGCTTTCCGATTCGCGCGAAGAGCAAACGCAAGTAATCATAAATCTCCGTGACCGTGCCGACCGTTGAGCGCGGATTGTTATTCGTCGTCTTCTGGTTAATCGCAATGGCGGGGCTTAAACCTTCAATCAGCTCGACGTCGGGCTTATCGGGCAAGCCGAGAAATTGACGCGCGTAACTCGACAAACTTTCCATGTAACGCCGCTGACCTTCTGCATAAATCGTGTCGAAGGCGAGCGAACTTTTTCCCGAACCGCTCACGCCCGTTATCACGACGAATTTATCGCGTGGAATTTCGACGCTTATATTTTTCAAGTTGTGGACGCGTGCCCCGCGAATTTTTATTTGATTCAACGAGACGCCCCCTTGAATTTTGCGGCGATTGAGCGGGCGAGTTCGTCGCAGCGTTCGTTAAAGGGATTGCCCGCGTGACCTTTGACCCAATTAAAATTCACCGCGCGAGTTGAAAACAATTCGTCGAGCGCAAGCCACAAATCTTGATTGAGGACAGGCTTTTTGGCGGCGGTCTGCCAGCCGTTGCGTTTCCACTTCGCAAGCCAACCGTTGGTGAACGCGTTTTTTAAGTAACTGCTATCCGTGAAAAGATCTGCGCGGGAACCGTCAGGGATTTTTTCCAAAGCGCGAATCGCCGCCGTTAGCTCCATGCGATTGTTGGTCGTATGAGCCGCGCCGCCGCTGATTTCCTCGCGTTGATTGTTTTCGTCGACGATAACCGCCGCCCAACCGCCCGCGCCCGGATTGCCTAAACACGAACCGTCCGTATAAATTTTAAAGTCCATAATTTTGCCTCCGAAGGGATTTTTTATGATTCAGGAAAAGTTGAAGACGTTGCCCGAAGAGCCGGGCGTTTATCTCATGAAGGATGCGCACGGGAAGATTATCTACGTCGGCAAGGCGCGTATCCTCAAAAATCGTGTGCGCCAATACTTTCAAGCCAATAAGAATCACGGCGCGAAGGTTAAAGCTATGGTTGCCAAAATCGCCGACTTCGAGACGATTATCACCGCCAGCGAGGGCGAGGCGTTGATTCTCGAATGCAACTTAATTAAAAAGCACCGCCCGCGCTACAATATCTGCCTCAAAGACGACAAGAGCTATCCTTATTTAAAAATCACTGCCGACGAGTTCCCGCGAATCGTTTTGACGCGCCGCGTGATTCATGACGGGTCAAAGTATTTCGGACCGTACACGAGCGGGCTTGCCGTCAAGGAGACGTTGCAACTGCTCAGAAAAATTTTCCCGCTCCGCACGTGCAAGACTTTTGCCAAGCGTCCGTGTCTGGCGTTTCACATCAAACGTTGCGCCGCGCCCTGTGCAAATAAAATTTCTCACGAAGATTATATGCGCTTTGTCAATGCCGCCGAAAAATTTTTGGAAGGTCGCACCGCGCAGATTGAGCGCGAACTTTCAAAGCAAATGACTGACGCGGCGGAGGCTTTGAATTTCGAGCAGGCGGCGCGGCTCCGAGATATTTTGTCGGCGATTAAAAAAGTCACGGAGAAACAAAAAATCGTGACTGATACGGGCGACGTTGACGCAATCGGACTCGCGCGGCTTGACGGCGAAACTTGCGCTCAGATTTTTTTTGTTCGCGAGGGCAAAGTTACGGGGCGCGAAAGTTTTCTACTGCGCGGCACCGACGACGAACCTGACGAGAAAATTTTAGCGGAATTCGTCAAGCAATACTATTTGCGGGCGCAAATCTCGGCGACGGAAATTTTATTGCCCGCGACGTTGCCCGACGACGACTTAAAAATTTTAAGCGAGTGGCTCGGCGCAAAGT
This sequence comes from Quinella sp., assembly GCA_045118435.1. Taxonomy (GTDB): domain Bacteria; phylum Bacillota; class Negativicutes; order Selenomonadales; family Selenomonadaceae; genus Quinella. Next base: position 17,408 of record JBGUYA010000103.1, read on the forward strand.
TAATCGTGCCAAAGCGCGGCGTCAAACGTTCGCTGGTCGAAATGGCGGCGGAGAATGCAATTAGGAATTTGGAATTAGGAATGAGGAATGGTGTTGCTTTGCAGGAGCTGAAAAATTTTTTGCGGCTGCCGAAGTTGCCAAAGCGCATGGAGTGTTTCGACATTTCACACATACAAGGCGCGGAAACTGTCGCCTCAATGGTCGTTTTCGTGAATGGCGAGCCGGATAAAAAAAGTTATCGCCGTTTCAAAATCCGCTCAACCGAAGGCAAGCCCGACGATTTTTTATCAATGCGCGAGGTCACTAGCCGCCGTTATGAAAAACTTTTCTCCGACAACTTGCCGGACTTGGTTGTTATTGACGGCGGTATTGGTCAACTAAATTCCGCACTTGAAATTATTCGCCGCGCAGGTCATCAAACGCCCGTAATCGGTCTTGCCAAGCAATTTGAATTGGTTTTCGTTGAAGGCTCCTCAAGCCCCGTTGAGTTGCCGCGCGACAGTCAAGCTTTGAAACTTTTGCAGAGAATTAGAGACGAGGCGCATCGCTTCGCCATAACTTATCACAGAAAATTGAGACGCGCCCGCAACTTGAAGTCGGAGTTGGACAACGTGGCGGGCATTGGCGGTAAAAGACGCGCGGAGCTGTTCAAAGCCTTTGGTACGATTGACAAAATAAAAGCGGCAACGGTCGAGGAACTTTCCGCCGTGCCGAGTATGAATCGCGCCGTCGCCGAGTCGCTTAAAAAGCAATTAGGAATGCGCAATGCGTAATTGAGAGGTTTTCATTGCGCATTACGAATTACGCATTGAATTTTCTTTGCCCGTTGATAAAAGTTTGCTTGACGTTAAAGTCGTCGTCGAAGATAACAATGTCCGCCGCCTTGCCGACCTCCAAACTGCCCGTCTTGTCGAAAATGCCAAGTTCGACGGCTGGATTTTTTGTGACCATTTCGACCGCCGCCGCAATGTCAGTTGCCGTATTCGCGCAAAAATTTTTCAAGACGTTATTCAAAGTGGCGACACTGCCCGCGAGCGTGCCGTCATCAAGTGTGGCGACGTTGCCTTTGACAAAAACTTTTTGCCCGCCAAACTCGATAACGCCGTCACCCATGCCGCAAGCCCGAAGCGAATCCGTTATCAAAATAATTTCACTGCGCGGCTTGATTTTGGAAACAATTCTCTGCGCGGCGGGGCTGACGTGAACATTATCGGCTATAACTTCGACAATCGCGCTTGAATCGAGAGCCGCGCCGACGACGCCGGGTTTCCTGTGATGAAAACCGCTTTGCGCGTTGAAAAGGTGCGTGATATGATTCGCACCGCGAGCAATCGCCGCCATTGCAACTTCGTAAGTCGCCGCGCTGTGACCAATCGACACGACAATATTTTCTTCTCTGCAACGGTCAATGAAATCAAACAACGAATCCATTACGCATTGCGCATTACGAATTACGCATTGCATTTCCGGCGCAACTGTGATGATTTTAATCGCGTCGGCGAACTTTTCAATCAAGGAGAAGTCGGCGGGCAAAATATTTTCCTCAGCCTGTGCGCCCTTGAACTTTTTATTAATGAAGGGTCCCTCGACGTTCGCGCCTAAAATCTTCGCGCCGTGAGTAAAATTTTTCCCGACTCTGATTCTCTCAAGCGCACGATAAATTTTTTCAAGCGGCATGGTCATTGTTGTCGGCAAAAAACTTGTGACGCCCGTCGAAGGCAAGAATTCCGCCAACTTTTGCAAAGGATTCATTACGCATTGCTTTTCGTCGTCCATTGTGTCGACGCCTGCCGCCCCGTGTATGTGAATATTTATAAAGCCCGCCGACACGAAATTATTTTCCGCGTCAATGACTTCCGCGCCGTCAACCTCCTCGCCGATTGAAATAATTTTCTCGTCGAAAGTCAAGTTGCCCGCGCAGATTTTATCGGGCAGGAGCAATCGCCCGTTTGTAATTGTCTTCATAAAAATTCCTCCTTGTAAAGTTTATGTCAAGCTCATTTTAGCACAAAGAATTAACGGACGCGCAATTTGACAAAAAGAAAGTCACGCGCGGCAAAAACTCGTTGTTAGCAGTCTTGAAAAATGATATTATGCAAGCCAAAATTGGAAAGGAGTCTCTTATGAATTTAAATCAGCTAGCAAAAAAATTGCTACCCGCCTTCCTCGACAACGCCGGAAATTTTAAACCGTGTTGCGTATTTTTATCCGCCTCCGACATGAAGACGCGAGCCGTCACACGCCACGCCGTCGCCGATAATCCCGCCGACGCTTGGAACTCTGCACTGGACAAGCTCAAAGCCGCGTTCAAAGGCAAGCTCTTTATTCTTCGCGCAGATTGGGTTGTCGAAAGTCGACTCGCGGCTTGGGCGGAATTCTTCCGAATAATTGAACAAACGCCCCGCAATTATTTTCGGCAAGGCGTCGCGCTCGATGCCGATTACAAAATTGCCCTCACCGAGTCCGAACTCAACTCAAACGAAATTTTATACAAGGACGATTCAAAGAATTGCGCCCTTCAAGCCGACCGCCTCGATGCTTATTGCAAAATTCGTTTCGATTGCGCGGCTCCGACGCTTGAACTTTTCAGCCCCGTTGAAATTTTCACGACGGCGGGAATTTTTATCACGGAGAACGACAAAGCCCCCTTGCAAATTATAAACAGCGGACTAGCAACCGGTCACCGCGAAATTTCTCACATCGACGCGGAAACTATCCTGCGCTTAACTCGCAACGGCGCGAAATATCTTGCAAGTCAAGTGCAAGCTTCGGGCAAATTTATCTACGGTCGCTTGCCCTGCCTTAATAAAGTTTTGGCGAATTACAGCGCGTTGCACCATTTCAGCACGCTCTTTGCTATGCTCGCAGTCTACGAAACTTACCGCATGGGCGAAATGACTGTTGGAAACGCAATCAGCCGCGCGATTAAATACGGCGTCAATAATTTTGTCAAATATCGCAAGCTCGACGACGGCTCGGAGGCGGCTTACGTTGTCGAGATTGACGACAATGAAATTACACTCGGCGCACTCGGTTTGCTTTTGCTCGCGCTCATTAAACACGCCGCGCTCATGAAGACTAAAAAATATCTGTCTCTGATGAACGCCGTCGCCCGCGCGATTTATACAATGCAAAAGCCCGACGGAAGTTTTATTCACGTTCTCAACGCTGACGACTTCACGGTCAAGAAAGAGTTCCGCACTATCTATTATGACGGCGAGGCGACTTTTGGGCTGATGAAACTTTACGCGCTCACGCATGACGAAACTTTGCTTAAGGCGTCGGAGCTTGCCTTTCAACGATTCATAGAAACCAATCACTGCAAAAATCTGGATCAGTTTCTGTCGTGTTCAATCAACGAGCTTACGACTTATCAGCCAAAGCGCGAGTACTTCGAGTTCGGGATAAAAAATTTCTTGGAATTCTTGCCGTTCATGTATCAGCAGGATATGACTTTACCGACGTTGCTTGAATTGTTAATGGCGGCGGATTCAATGTTGGAGCGGCTCAAAACTTTGCCGGAGTTCGCGGACTTGTTGGCGAGTGTACCGCTTGAAGATTTTTATGCAACGTTGGAAATGCGGGCGAAAAATCTTTTGAACGGCTATTCCTATCCCGAAGTCGCAATGTTTTTCCAAAAGCCGGAGAATATTCTCGGCAGTTTTTTTGTAAGGTATCAAAATTTCCGTGTACGGATTGACGAAGTGGGACATTGTTTGTTGTCACTGACGGCTTATCAAAGTTATTTGGCGCGGCGAACGCACACTCCCGAACCGTCCGCGAACTTGCTCGGCGGCAAGTGACGTTGCAAAAATTTTTTGAAAATATCTTGCAAACTTCGCCCGAAATGGTATAATGCACGTATAGGATTTTTAACTTAGTTTTAATGATAAGGGGGATTTTGTAATGGCAAAAATCGCGAAAGTTATCGGTCGTGAAATCGTAGACTCCCGCGGCAATCCGACGGTTGAGGTTGACGTTGTTCTCGAAGGCGGTATCGTAGGTCGCGCAGCTGTTCCCTCCGGTGCTTCCACCGGCGAAAACGAGGCTCTCGAACTCCGTGACGGTGACAAAAACCGTTACATGGGCAAAGGCGTCTTGAAGGCTGTCGACAACGTCAACAAGATTATCGCTCCGGCTCTCGTCGGCGACTGCGTCCTTGACCAGCGTGCACTTGACTACAAAATGATTGACCTTGACGGCACGCCCACCAAGAGCAAACTCGGCGCAAATGCTGTTCTCGCTGTTTCGCTCGCCGCTGCCAAAGCAGGTGCTCAAGCTGTCGGACTGCCCCTCTATCGCTATATCGGCGGTTGCAACACCTACAAAATGCCCGTCCCGATGATGAACATCATCAACGGCGGCGCACACTCCGACGCTCCGATTGCTTTCCAAGAATTCATGATTCGTCCTGTCGGTGCTCCCACAGTTCGTGAGGCTATTCGCTGGGGCGCAGAAGTTTTCCACAATCTCGCTAAAATCCTCAAAGGTCGCGGACTTTCCACGGCTGTCGGCGATGAAGGCGGCTTTGCTCCCAAACTCAACGGCACGGAAGATGCTCTCGATGTTATCATGCAGGCTATCGAAAATGCCGGCTACAAACCCGGCGACGATTTCAAAATCGCCATGGACTGCGCGGCTTCCGAATTCGCTGTTGTCGAAGACGGCAAATACTTCTACGACTACAAACAGCTCAACGGCAAACACCCGAT
>JBGUYA010000104.1:0-7471 GCA_045118435.1 Quinella sp.
GCGTCGTGGCGATTCACGTCGGCTCGCAATACCTGTTGAATCCCACGCCGAACATTCATCTTGTCGGGCTCTTTGAAATCGTCTCGCGGTTCAGCGTGCCGATTTTCTTTTTTATCTCGGCGTTCGGTCTTTTCTACCGTATGAATTTATCTGGACCGTTCGAGTACGGAAAATTTTTGCGGCGAAGATTTAAGGCGGTGCTTATCCCGTATTTAATCTGGTCGACGTTGTATCTTATCCATGACAATATTTTTTATGGCTATTCACTTTTGCCCGAACTTGATTATGCGTCGGAGATTTATTTTTTCGGTTTGGCGAAGTATCATTTATATTTCTTGGTGATTTTGCTTTGGTTTTATTTGCTGATGCCGCTGTTGATTTTTTGCGTGAGGCGCATGACGGCGACGAAATTATTTTTGTTGCTTGCCGCGCAGATTGCGTTTGATTATTGGTCGAGCTACTGCGCTGGCGCGTCGGAGAATTTATTTTGGAAGTGGCGGCTTAATTGGCTTGTCTTGCATTACGTGTTCATCTTCATTTTGGGCGGCGTGTTGGGGGCGCACTCGGAAAAATTCTTCGCGTGGTATTCGCGGCGAAAAAAAATAATCAGCGCGACATTTTTTATCACGCTGACAATTTTATTGGGCTGGTATTATTTTTTAATCCTCGTTGAAAACTTTTCACCGGAGGCGGCTGTCAACACGGCTCATCAACTTTCGCCGCCCGGCATTTTCTACACAATCGCGGCGTCGATATTTTTCTTTACGCTGTTTGAATTCGGCAAGCTCCCCGCGCCGTTGAAAAATTTTTTGAGCCTGCTAGGAAAGAATTCCTACTTTGTCTATCTGGCGCACCCGCTGACGATACATTATCTGTCGCTCGCGCTCGGCAAGCTCGGACTGATAATGACGGCGGTCAACGCGCTGATTTTCTACGTCGCAACTGTCGCGATAACTTTGGGCGTCAAGCTGTTGTCGCAGAGATTTTTTCAAGCAAACCCGCGATAAGTTTCACATGCGGCGCGACTGTTTCAAGGTGAAGTCGTTCGTTGGGCGTGTGAATGTTCTCGTTGGTCGTTCCGATTGAAATTATATCGAGCGCGGGATTTTTCTTTGCAAAGAAACTCGTTTCAAGCCCCGCGTGAATCGTCTTGACTTCGGGCGCGTAACCGTTTTGCTCCGTGAAAATTTCTTTGGCGAACTTCAAAAGGCGGCTGTCGGGATTAAAGTTCCAAGCGGGCGTCGGTGTTGAAAATTTATTCTCGAACGCACAAAGCCGCGCCGCCTGCTCGAAGCCTTCCATAAATTCTTCGACGAGTTCATCGGCATTGGCTCGCGGCAAAATCTTAAGCTCGACAATATTATCGTCCATGCGAACCACGCCGAGATTAGCAGAGGCGAGAACCTGCGCGGGATTTTCGGGCGACATGAGATAAACGCCGCTGTGAATTATCGTCAAGATATTTGAAAGCGCGTCGTAATCCTTGACGTGCAAAACTTTGTCGGGGCGTTTGATACTTTGCGCCTCGATTTTTATATCGGGGTCGGTCGCGGCGTAAATGTTTTTAAGCTTGAGTTCGATAGCCGCGCAAATTTCCTGAACGATTTCCGCGCTAATATCCGTCGCGAAAATCAATTCCGCGCTGTCGGGGATAACGTTGAAAGCCCTGCCGCCGCTTAAGTTCGCAAGCCGAATTTTCCCTTTTAACATCACCTGCCGCATAATCGCGGAGGCAATTTTAATAGCGTTGATTCGTCCGCTTGAAATTTCCTCGCCCGAATGCCCGCCGCGCAGTCCGCCAATTTTAATAGCAAAGTTGTTAGGCAACTTGGTATCGGGGCGGACGTAATGCAACTCGCGCCAAAAAGTCACGTGAACGGCTCCGGCACTGCCCGCGACCAACTCGCCAAACTTTTCCGAGTCGCAGTTGATAAGAAAGGCGGCATCAGCTAAAAATTTCGGGTCGAGATTGCTCGCGCCGCTCATGCCCTGTTCCTCGTCGGTCGTGAAAATTATCCTAAGCTTGCCGTGCGGAAAGGCGTCGCGATTTTTAACCAGATAAAGAATTTCCGCAATGCCTATGCCATCGTCCGCGCCGAGACTCGTGCCTTGAGCCTCAAGAAATTTTTCGCCGCGAACTAATTTAATCGGGTCGCGCGTCGGGTTGAACTCGTAACCTGCCTCCGCCACGCAGACCATATCCATATGCGCTTGCAAAATCGTCAGCGGTGCGTCTTCCTTGCTGGGGCTTGCGGGTATCTCAGCGATTATATTTTTAAAACGATCCTGCACAACTACAAAGCCGCGCTCCTCGAAAAAACTCTTTAAGAAATTGCTGACCTGCGCCTCATGCTTCGACGGGCGCGGGATTGCGGCGAGCTTCGCAAATTCTTCGAGCACGTCCTCCAAAATATTTTCGTTCATTATCATTACTCCATTCCGTCAGAAAAAGCGGTTACCGAAATGCAATGCTGTTTAATTCTGCTAAAGATTTAAAAATCCTGCGAAGTGGAAATTTCGCGGTCGTCGTGATAAAATTGCAGTGGAAAGGAGCGCGAGTTTTGATAGCGCATGTTTTTGTTGACGCGGAGAATATTCCGCCGTCGGTGACGTTCAAAGTTGTCGAGCACTTCGGCAGGGAGCACACGATAACGCGGGTTGACATTATCGCCAAAGAGGACAGCCTCCCCGCGCGGTATCGCGGGCTTGACGAGAAAATTTATCGCGTGCAGAATTGTTTTTACGGCAAGAATTCGGCGGATACGTGGCTTTGCATAGAAATGGTACGCGCGATAATCGACGAGCCGGAGCTTGAGATGATAATCATCATTTCGAGCGACAAGGATTTTTTGCCGGCGATAAAGTTCGCCGTCGACTTCGAGAAAAAAATTTTAATCGTGTCGAACGGCGCGAGCCACAAGACTTTGAATCAACAGCTGAAAATTTTGGACGTAAAGCCGGAAATGGTTGAGCTGATAGATTTCCGCTTGAAGTTCGGCGACAGGTATCAAAAGCTTGGAAAATTTCTGGCGCGGTTCGATTTCACGACGAAAAAATATTTCCTTGACCGCGAGGAGCGCGTTAAATTTATTTTGGTTAAGGCGGGCGAGAAAATCTTTGAAGTGCCGCTGGTCGAGGGCATGGGAATTGTGACGTTCGGGCGCGTGTTGCGCGAGCTTGAAGTTATAAGGAGTTGGACGCCGCCGAAGGAATTCATTGGCGAAAATTTTTTAAAGCTGTGGCGGAACAGGGTTTATCTTTGTAACGAGAACGAACTTTGGGAGCCGACGCCCGCCGAGCAAATCGAGCAATATTTTGAGGAACACGCGGCGGAGGCTTGCAAGGTTTTTGTCAAGCACAACGGCAAGCTCACGGAAATTCCATTTGTCGACGGCATGTCGCTTGAAATGTTTGGCAATCTTTTACGCGAGAAAAAAATTATCGGAAAGAGTGCGTCGCCCGCGCAGGTTGCGGAAAAAAGTTTGCTCAAGGTCGAGGGCGGCAAAGTTTATCTGCGCGGCGAAGAAGAACAGCTTACCGCTTACGGCAACACGATTGATAATGTCGACGAATATTTGAACTTTCACGCGGCGGCGGTCAAGCAGGTTTTGATAAAGCATAACGGGAAGATTTACGAGGTGCCCTTTGTCGACGGGATAACGCTTGAGCTTTTCGGAAAAATTTTGCGCGGGCGGAACATAATCGGCAAGAGCGCGTCCGCCACGAGCATTGCCAAGAAAAATTTTCTGGACGTGCGCGAAGGGAAGATTTATCTTTGCGACGAGGAGCGATTGAGCGAGCTTTACGCCGAATCAACAGGCGACCTTAACGCCTACTTTTATGAGAACGACGCGCGGACGATTAAAATTTTCGTCAAGCACAACGGCGGGCTTTTTGAAATTCCGTTTGTTAACGGAATGCCGCTGACGTTGTTTGAAAAAGTTTTGCGCGACAGGAAAATTATCGGCAAGAATACTTCGGCGGTTCGAGTAGCCGCGCAGAGTTTGCTTGACGTTCGCGGCGAGCGCATTTATCTTTACGATGAGGCGGCGTTGGAAAATATTCAAAATGATTTGCTCCTCAACGTCGACGACTATTTGAACGAGCACGCGCTTGAAATTTGCAGTATCGACATAAATCACGGTGGGGAAAATTTTTCTGTCCCGTTCGTTGAAGGAATGCCGCTAAAAATGTTCGGGAAGCTCCTGCGCGAGCGGAAGATAATCGGCATGTCGACGCCGCTTGAAGAAGTCCTCGCCGACAACTCGTTGAACGTGCGCGGCGAAAATATTTTTCTTAAGGAGGATTTGACGCATGAAAATAATCGAGCCGAGCGTTGAGTTGGTTGACGACTTCGACGCGGTGGCGGTCATGAAGAAAATCGAGCGGGCGGGGCGAGTCTGCTACAAGTCGGAAGGCAATATCAAAGACGACAGCGCGGAGAAATTTATTCGCGGGATAATCAAGCGAGGGCATGAATCGGTTATCGAACACGCGACTGTTTCTTTTAAAATCATTTGCGACAGGGGCGTTACTCATGAACTCGTTCGCCACCGCTTGGCGAGTTACAGCCAGGAATCCAGTCGCTATTGCGACTACAGCGCGGGGAAATTCGGCGGCGAGCTGACTTTTATCAAGCCGTGTTTCTGGAGTGACGACGACGAAAATTTTAAGCTGTGGAAAGAAACAATGGCTTTGCTTGAAAAAAATTATTTGACGTTGCGAGCTAATGGCGCAAAGCCCGAAGAGGCGCGTTCAATCCTTCCGAACTCACTCAAGACAGAAATTTTCGTGACAATGAATCTGCGCGAGTGGAGACACTTTTTAAAGTTGCGGACGGCAAAGGCGGCGCATCCTCAAATGCGGGAAGTCGCTCTGAAAATTTATCAAATCCTTGTTGAAAAACTTCCGGCAGTCTTCGACGACTTTCAGCCATAAACAAAAAAAAATTGCCCGCCGATTTTCCGGAGAGCATTTTATTTTTCACGACTCGAAATTTACCTTGTCCATTTCCGCCATCATCATATCCAAATCTTTGTTGAGTTTCTTCATTTCCTCGAACATGATTTTCATCTCGTCGAACCGCCGACGGATATTGTCACGCGAGCTGTTGAAATCGTCCAGGTCGACGAGCACCGACAACAGAATAGGGCTTTGCTCGGCGAGTATTCGCTGTGATTGCGGTTAAGTTTGCGAAAAATAGTGGATTTGTGCTGACCAAGTATTTCGGCGATAGCACACTTTGAAAAATTCAACGCCAGATAGAAGTATATTTTTCGCGTTCTGTTATGCTAAGATGTTCGTAACTCATGATTTCTCCTGCTTTCTACTTTGAGTTATAAATATTTTAGCAGGAAACTATGAGTTTTTCATTCTGTTGCACTTAGTTTGTACATTCACGTGTCCAAAGAAAAGTTTGACAAAAGAAAAAACTCCTCGCGGGGGCGTCGACGCTTCAATGACGCCCCCTCTGTTTTCCTATTCACCAGTGCTTTTTAAAGCGTTGCTCCACGCGCGTGAATATCATCGGGATTACAAACAATATCGAGAAGAACGGCAAAAACGCCTTAAAGAATTTATAAGCCTCTACGCTGAATAAAACTTTCATTATCGGATAAATCACGACCGCGATTACGCCCAACACTGCAAAGCCAATTATAACTCGCCACAGCCTGTCTTTGTTGGAAACTTTTGTTTTGAAATTTATAAATCGCTGTTCGAGGAACCAACCTAAGAAGAATGACAGCCCGAATCCCAGCGCGTCAAAGGCATCTGCGCGAGCCAAAAGCGGGTCGACGATTATTTTCCCGTTCAAAAATTCTTCAGGGTACGTTTTAAAGTACAGGAACAAAAAAACTGACGCGCAGATTGTCAATCCGCCGACAAAGAACAGTAATTGCCGCTCCTTGTCCTTGCCTATCCACGTAAAAAGCTTTTCTGCCGCGTAAAACAGCCCGATTGAATAAATTATCGCTATTAAAACGTCTTGCGGCGTGTGCATACCCAAAAAGTTCCGACTAAACGCTACCGACAACACTATCAGCGTGAAAAAAATTATCGCGGGTTTCGGCAAAACTTTCCTGTAGAAAAATGCAAACCCGCCATAAACCGCCGTCGTAAATTGCGTGTGCCCGCTCGGAAATGAAAAACTCGACGCTTCTTTCAACGCCTCAGACGACGGTATCAACGCCGCGTCTTTTATCCACGGGCGATATACGCAAAAAATTCCCTTTATCAGCTCGTTTATCACGCGACCGCACGTCGCATTGAATAAAATAAATATCCCAGCCTGCTTGTTGAAACACCAATACAATATCGCAGGTATCGCCGCCGTTAATGCACTCTTCGGCAGGGCTGAAATCAGCGTAAATAAGCTTTCGCCGCCATAATCCTCGCGTATTCCCTGCAAAAATATTAAATATTCTACGTCCAAAGACACACCTCCAAATAATCAATTCGTTTTAATGAAATTCAGCTTGTGCGCTACGGAAACAAGCTCGCAATTATGCGTTAAACTTGTCAACACTGTAAATGCATTGTCTATCATTACATCTGCTATCATCAATGTCCCGATAAACTCCAATGGCAAGTCCAGTTGCGCGAGCAAAATTCCGTATCCGATTGCCATAGCACCTGCGATTTTCGGTAAGGCTATGACAATCTGTATCGCCAAAAATGCCACGATTAACAGTTGCATGAGCGAAAGTGTACCGCCCGAAACCGCCGTTGCGTAAAATGTGGCAACAACTATTACAATCATAAAGTGCGGAGAAAATAAAGCCACTGCCAAAGGTACACAAAACATGCTGAATTTTTCTTCGATGTGCAATTCATTCTTTGCAGCTTCCAAAGTCTTGGGAAGTACCGCAATACTGCTACCCGTCGTAAGTGCAATGATAAATACAGGGTACATTTTCTTTAGGAACTGCGAAATGCTCATTTTTGACTTAATCTGCAGTCGAATCAGCATAAATATTGCAACTATCGCGGCGGTGATGTAATTTACAACAAGTATTTTCCATACAATGAGAAAATCCGAAAAACTGGTTGTTGACAGCGTCTTGAATATGCAAAGGAAAATTATCAGCGGAATTACCTTCAAAACCAGCTCCATTATCTTGAAAATAAGCTTGTTCATCTCTATGAAAAAGTTTTTTGCGTTTGGTATTTGATTTCCAATAATCGTGATACAAATGCCAGTCAAAGACGCCAGAATCGTTACTTGCAGGATATTTGCCTCTGAAAATGCCGCAATTATGTTTGTAGGAATGATTGACAGCAACAACTCTATGATTTTTCCTATTTCAATCGAACTTTCTCCAGAAACTGCTATGACAGGAAAAAATATTTCGCTGATTGCCATTGTAAACGCGATTATCATCAAAGACAGCAGAAAAAGTCGCCCTATAACAGTAAAACCAATATTGCTAAGAGTTGTGCCACCTTCTATCGCGCATATGCTCGACACTAT
>JBGUYA010000105.1:0-35312 GCA_045118435.1 Quinella sp.
CCCTACAAAACCCGTCGCCGTTAAAAAAGTTTCGAGTCGTAGATTACCTCGCTTTAGCAAAAAGAAGACAAAAAAGACCGATGAGTTTATCATCGGTCTTTTAGTTTTAATATTTCCTATTAAAAATCGACCCGCTAAGCTCCATTGCGCCAACCAAGTCATAGGAATGCACTGTGCTGGTTTTTCGCCGCGACTTATTCAGCCACGAACGCGCCCGATACATTATTTGATTGTCCATTGGAATTATCTTCTGAATCAAAGCTTGACATTCCGCCGACTCGCGATAATTATTTTTCGGCAATGACTTAATTTTGTTGATAAGCTGCTCGCGTTGTTCGACAAGCTCAACGAACAAATCGTTGTCGCGCTGGTCGCTGAACTTTAAAAGCTCTTCCGTCAGCAGAAAATATTTCCGCCAAAGAATTTTCGCCTCTGCCAAAACGTTCGCCGCGTCTTCAACGTCAGGCATAACCGTTGCCGCCCTTGCCGTCGCCCTTCTCAAAGCGAGCGCGTTTCATTGCTTCAACCCAAGCATCACGCAACTCCGCAATAATTCCGCGCGCCTCGTCAATCTGCGCCATATCGCCTTTGATATTTCCCTCAACCAGTCTGTCGTAAATGTAATTGTACAACATGAACAGCTGATGCGAAATGTCGTAATCCATGTTGAGCGTCAGGCGGAATTCCGAAATGATCCGTTGAGCCTTCTGCAACTGGATATTCGATTCTTCAAAATTTTTTTCTTCGAGTGCCGCCTTGCCGTCGTCGATAAACTTCAGGCAGCCATTATACAGCATAAGCGTCAATTGTTCCGACGGGGCGTTCAAAATTTGCTGTCGCCTGTATTGCTCTGCCGCATTTATTGCCATACCTTAAATCACCTCTAAAAATATTTTTAACCTTGTGCGCCTGTTATGAAATTCAGTTGAGTGCCGAGTTTGGCAAGCGCAGCTTCCATTGCGTCATATTTCTTATAAAGTTTGGTCTCGAAAGAAGACATTAACTTTTTGAAGTTACTCATCTTGGTTTGCAGTTCGCGCAAAAGATTGTTCAAATCGCTGTCTTCGGTAATGTCGGCGGAAGAACCTGCGCGGCTCTTTATGTTCTTTGTCGCAGTTGTGAAAACGTCGCCGAGCCTTTGCGCTATGCCGTTTTGCTTAACCACGCCGGTTCTGTTGTCCGTTGTCGCGCTGGAGTTAAGTTTGGCGAAGACATTGTAAGCCGCATCCGGGTCTGCGGCAAGCGCGTTTTTGAGTTTCGTTTCGTCAAGGACAAGTTGCCCCTTAATGCCCGTTGTCGAAATGCCGATACTGTACGCCGAATTGTACTTGCTGTTGACGCCTTCAACCGATTGCGAGATTGCACTGCGCATGGTGTCGATAATTTTTCTGAGCGTCGAGTCGTGATAGAGCAAACCTTTTTTAGCCTTCTCTTCCCACTTCTCGATTTGATCCTCTTTCATGGCGTCTTTCTGCGATTGCGTAAGCGGCTTGTAATTGGAATCGCCCTTTTCCTCGTACTTCTCATAAAGCTCACTGAGAATCTTATTGTAGCTCTCAACAAAACTCTTGACCTTGTCGACAATCGCGTCAACGTCCTGCCCTATTGACACAGTGGCGGCACTGGATGTTGTGCTGTGTGCGTTGTAGGTGACACCGCCGACAGTAACTTTATTGTCAGTTATGTTGTCGTATTCCACGCCGTCAACGGTGATTTTGCCGTTCGTGCCCGATACGCCTTCTGCCTCGCCCAAATTCGTAATCGTCAAATGGTCGCTGTCGTCGCTACCTTTTAATAAACTTGAATTTTTTGGGGCAACAAGACTGTCGCCTGTGGATTGCTTAAGACCCAAAGCGTTGAAAAATTTCTGGGCAACAGTGCCTGCGTAAGTAGACGCCCCGCTCTCGGTGGTAGTGTCGACTGCCGTTATCAGGATCTTATTCTCCTCGCCGCCTTTAGAGTTGTAGAGAGAGAACAGCTCGTTGTTGTTGTCGTAAGAGGCTTTGACGTTGACGCCCGCACTGCTGGCTTCCGAGTTGATTTTGGAAACCAAATCGTTAATGGTCTTGCCGCTATTAATTTCGCCGTAAGTGAAAGAAATTTCCACCTCGTTTGTGCCGTCACCGATTTTGAACGCTATAGCCTTATCACTATCGCTAACAGTTCTGCTTTCAGTTGCCAAAAGACCGCGTCTGACATCGGATCTTGTTGAATCATACACAATCTGATCATTATTGATGAAATTTTCTTTCGCAACGGTTTTGGCATTACTGAAGGTTACGTTTCCACTTGAGTCTGCGGTTTCGTTTATGGTCACTTGCGGAGCATTGGTATCGGTGAAGTTAATCTCTGTTTTTATCGTTGCTGTTCCGTTTTCTGCTGTAGTCGTTGTTTTGGTCATTGTTGCAGCATTGCCGCCGCTGTAAGTGGTTGTTTCTGTTTCTACGGAAGAAGTGCCTGTGCTAATTGTAGACCCATAAGAAATGGAGCCGCCGTTTATTGATATTATTCCGAGTGAATCGATAGCTACGGTTTTACTGGGATCGTCATTGCGTGTATAGGTAACTGTTCCCAAATTGGTAGTTTTAGTGTATTCTTGTTCGCCATTACCATCATTAAGATCAATCTTGTATGTGATTGAAGAGGAAGTCTGATTACCATCGTTATCTGTAGTTGTATCAGTAATTTCCTTTAAAGTTAAACTTTGTGTGCCGTTTGTGTACGTAGTGCGAAGAGTTGTTACTGTATTTGTGGTTTTCGTTCCGCCTGTAGCCGTGTACTCGGTAGCATATCCGCTTGTCGGCGTGTACTTGATAGTCAAAGTGCGGTTGTCGGGATCGCTGTCGTCTGTTGTCACGGATGTTGTAGGAAATGTACCGCTACCTGAGTATTTAACGGTGCCGTCTGATTCTGTCGTCCTGGTGGTGTAATTGGTCGTAATGTTTTGAGTATAATTGTTGGTACCATTAGCAAAGAGTATATCTTTGAGCTTATTGCTACTCGTAGTGACGCCGTTACCTTTGAGAATTTCGGAAATGGCGTTCCTCGTTCCGATGAGATAAGCGTTGGTGCTGAGAGCTTCGACTTTGACCTTGTGGTTCATGTTTGCCGCGCTGGCGTTCGCTGTCGCCGTAACTGCGTTTTCGTTGGAGCTGGTAGTTGTTTTGGCGTTCATGTTCGACGAGAGTTTGTACTGCGTCAGCGTTGACATGTTGAACGTGGTAATTGTATTGTTAATTTCGAGATAAGCCGCCTTAGTCCACTCGTTTTTGGTGTACTTCTGCGCCATCTTGTCGTATTCGTTTTGCTTGGACATCATGCCGACTTTAACCATCGACTCAATATCAAGCCCCGAACCCGACAAGCCGTAAATTCCGTTGACGCCCATAATAATCCCTCCTTAGGAGGCGTAATTTCAAATCGCTCTGTCGATGAACGCGCCCAGCCAATCCTTAGCTTTGATCATGTTCTCAATCATTTCTTCGGGCGGAAATTCCTTTATAACCTCGCCGCTTTCCTTGTCAATCATTTTAACGTTGAGCATGTTGACTTTTTTGTTGTAGCTGAACTCGACGTTGCAGTTGATTTTGTCCATGAGTTCGTTGAAAGTATCCGTCATTTCGCTGACAGACTCTTCCGAAATTGTGCCGGGCTCCAAGCGACCTGCTTGTTCCTTTTCCTTTTTCTCTTCGTCTTTTGCCGCCTGAACGTCTTTGACAGTGGGGATTTTCACAGCAGACGGTTGCTTAGTGTCGGTTTTCGGGGCAACAGTTGCACTATTGTTTCCTGCTTTTGTTGCTGAATCCGCGACTACTGCCGCCGTGACCATGTCATTCAATTTGCTAACCATTAAATAACACTCCTTTGTAGTGACGCCGGGCTATTCGTTGTTTTCCGACGCCGAAATTCCTTTCCCCGGCAACGCCTCGTGTAAATCAACGTCAGCTTTTTGTGCTGCCTTTTGATTTTCTTCTTGGATTGAGCGATAAATTTCGCCGCGATAGATTTTTATGTCACGCGGAGCATCAATCGCTATGCGCACATTTTCGCCCTGCACTTCCACGACGTTGATAACGATATTGTCGCCGATCATGATTTGCTGACGAGGTTTTCTCGTCAATACCAGCATCAGCTCATCCCTCCTTTTTGGCAGGTTCGGGGAAGAGGCGATGTTTCGTTGTATAGTTGCTCTTTTCCAAAACGACTTGCTTTGCCCGCATGTTGTCGCTGTTAAGGACGATGGGAGCCAAAAGGTTCGCGGTCATGTAGCGAATGGAACCGTTCGGGATTGTGATCATGGCGTAATAGAACACGTTATCGTGGTTGGTGATTTCGAGTTCTTTCATTGTGGCGTCGTCGACCTCGAAGGAATATTCGGGGAAGAACAGGAACGGTATCGTCAGCAAGAAAGCCAAATCAGGCGAATTAACCGACTGCATGAAGTAATAGGGGCTGTCTTCTTCGTAGGGAAGAATGATAAATTCGCGCTCGTCCTCAAATGCGGGAATGCCGTTTTGGAAGTGAACAATTTTCTTTTCGTCAACCTCAATCTCACCGAATCTGCTGGTACTAACTTTGCGCATATTGCTTTCCTCCTTTTAACTTTTCGCGGCGGGGTTCTCTTACTTTCTTTTGCAACGCCCAAAAGTTAAGCATTGATTTTCAGGCGTAGATTTCGTAGTTGTCGTATGAGACCCAATGGCGAATAAAGCCTTCGTTTTCAAGATAAGTTTCCACACTGCCCGGCGTATAGTGAAGCCTTGCACTTGGCGCGGTTTCAATATCGACTGAAATATCGCCGAGATCTGGCTCGCCGATAACTTCCGAAGGACTTCCCTGCACTTGCGGATCGGGTATAAAGTTTAACCCGATGACCTCTTGCGCTTGATACTTGGAAAACATTTCTGACTTTGCATTTTGAACAATGTCGTTGCCTCGCTTTGCCGCATTGTCGGCCGCCGCCCAACCTTTACGCGCGTGACTTGAAGTTGCGGATTGGGCTGCCGAGAGTCCGCGCCGTCCTTGCTCTGCTGTCAAATCGGTCATTGTCCTGTGACCATAAGCGCGGCGGCTTGAGTAGCTGTTAATGTCGACTTCAGATTGCGTCGTGGTTTTATTCGAGTGCGCCTGCCGATTGGTACCTTGTGCACGCGGCTGAATAATTCCCGATTCGTCAAGCCGACCTTGCGTCTGCCTCAAGCCTATTTGCGGCAATTCATGTCGAGTATTTAACCTCACCATCATGACTAATTCCCTCCCTTCCTTTAAATTTCCTGCCTTGATGTCCGAATGTTTTACTACCACTCTAACTTTGACATTAAAATTTTTAGCCGCTAAAGGTTTTGATACTTTTACAAGAATTATACGGCACAACTAAAATTTTCGCAACAGCTTTTTGCGTCGCGTCTTTGAAGAAAAAAAATGCGCGGTATTCCCCCAAACACTGCGCACAATTTTTTAAGCTTACAGATAATCGGCGAGCGATGGCGGCAAAATTCTTCCACCCATTGACAGCGATAAGTTATAAAGCGTCGTCATTTGCATGAGTTTTGTTGCGAGTTCAGCAATATCCGTGCTACTGACGTTTGTTATGTCTTCGGTGATATTGTCGCCTTGCACTTCCAACATTGTTTCGACGCTACTATAAAGCTGTTGGCGCGCCCCGATTCTCGTTTCTTCGACGACCAAAGTCGCGTGTGAAACGTCGGCAATAGTCACGCCGTCAGAGGACATCCAAGCCGTATCGCAACCCTTGACTTTTGCGCAGACAGTAAAAAGATTATTCAGCATAGCCGTTCCCGAAGCCTCGTTGCCGGAGGCGTCGTTGTCAAAAATATCTCTACCGAACATGCGCCCGCCAGTCGAATTGACGGTATCGGAGGTCGGATCTGTTGCGCCGTTGAGCTTGACCATTGAAATTAAATTCTCGTCGCCGCTGTAAGTCACGATATTTTGTTTAATCGTCTTGAAGGTATAATCTTCGCCGCCGATTGTCACCGTATTTCCGCCGCGCAGAAGTCCTTGATTGGTGAAGTAAGTTGAGACTTTAAAACCGTTAGGCGCGGTATTCTCGTCGTAAACAGTCACTTTTCCGGCGCGAATGCTTGGGTCGGCGGCAATGGCGGCGTCAATATCGGTGTAACCTTGCGCAATCATTTCCTTATAGCCCTCGTCGACAAAATCTTTCTTGAAGAGGTTGCCACTCTCGGTGTCGAGGTAGTAAGTATTGCCGTCGGTTCCTTCAAGTTCCAACATTTGGAAAAGTTCGGTGTTATAGTCGGCGTCGGAGCCTTTGAAGAAAGTCGCCTGCGCGGTGTCGAGATTTTTAGCCAAGCCGCGATCGTAAGTTTGGGTCGTCATTTCAAAGGGCTTAGTCAAATCTTTTTGACCGGAAAACAAATATCTGTCGCCGACCTGCGTATTGGCGACTGAAACCATTTCTTGCATGCAAGCCATCATTTCTTTATAAATTGCTTCGTAGTCGTCCTCTGCCTTATCGGAGTTGGCGGCGGAAGTGGATTTTTCTTTCATCGTCTGCATAATTTCCGTCATGTGAACCATAACGCTGTCGGAATTGTGCATCCATGAAGACGCCGTCTTGATATTTTCGCGATACTGTTCGTTTTCGGTATCGCTTATGTTGTAGCGCAGGAGCTTGTAATAATTCATTGGGTTATCGCTTGCGCGGTGGAGCGACGAGCCGTCCGATTGCTCAAAAAGTTTCGCCTGCTTTTGGTATGCTCTGTTCAAGGCAGTTTGATAGTTATACATGAAGTGCGTACTGCCCATTCTCATTCCCATATTCATCACCTCTAACTATTCATTGCGCATTACGCATTACGAATTACGCATTATTCTTACCTTCCGACGACGCCGGTGGAATTAACCAGGCGGTCTAAGCATTCGTCCATAGCATTTAAGCAACGCGAGCAGGAACTGAAACCTTTTTGAAACTTAATCATGTTGGTGAGTTCCTCGTTCCAATCGACGCCGGCGGTTGAGTCGCGCCAATTTTCTACCTGCGTCATGATATTTTGCAATGCCTCATAGTTCACGTCAACGGAGTAAGCGTTAATCCCCAAGTAGGACATTGACTGCTGATAGTAGGAGTTAAGACTGAGCTTTGACATAGAAGTTGCATAAACGGCGTTGGCAGCGGTAACAACGTTGCCGTCTTCGTCGATTAATTCGCCTTTTTTATTGCGCAGGAGGCTGTTTTTATAAACTTCGGCATTGGCTTTGTTGTCGCTTACAATTGTCTCCATAGAAATATTGAAAAGTTCGCTCATGTAAACGGCGTTGGTGCCGTCACCGGTGCGGTTGCCCCAAGCAAAAGCTTTCCATTCGCCGGAGTCTTCGTCGTAATACTTGGAAGTCGCCGCCGCCAAATATCTGTTGCCCTGATTTTCGCTGAACTTTACGTTGACTTCCAAAGCGTTAATAATTTGTACGCCGCTTAGAAGGTCGCCATTGTTTGCGTTGTTTGAATCGTATCTATAAAGATAATTGAACTTGGTTTCGGGGTCATAGCGATATTGATAGTTCAAACTGTTTTGCCCGAAGAAATTCATTCCGGCATTGCCGTCGAGATCAAAGCCTTGCTTGTGCTGGTCGTTGAAAGTCGACAGGAGGAAACTTGCAATGTTCGCCATTTTGTCAATGTAATCTTTATTCTCTCTGATAGCGTCGAGGCGTGCCTTGAGAGTTCCGCTCTGCGGAACGAAGGCGATATTACTTTCCTTGACCTTGATATTGTAATCGGTGATGCCGTAATCAACGCCGTAAACTTCCGATGAAACGCCTTCGCTCATGACAAGGTGCGCACGTGTTGGACCGTTGACTAAGGTAACGCCGCCCGAATTTATCTGATAAGCCCCGAAGGAATTTTCCGTGACGGAGATATTGAGATAGTTGGAAAGCTGGTCAACGGCATAATCGCGGCGGTCGCGCAGGTCATTTGCCTTTGCGCCGCTGACTTCCTGTGTAAGGAGTTGATTATTGTAAGTGGTAATTTCTTCGAGAAGGTCATCAATTTGCTTGAGTTCGGCGGAAATGTCTTCATACTCCGAGCGAATTTGTTCTTGAAGTTCGGCAGTTGCGCTTTGAAGGCGGTCGCTCAACTCCCTGCCTTGCTCAATAACTTGAGTGCGCGAAGACGCGTTGGAAGCGGTCGTCGAAAGATCAACCCATGTTTGATAAAATTTATTTAGCGCGTTTTCAATGCCCAAATCTCTGCTGTCGTCAAAAATCGTTTCAAGTTTGTCGTAGTTGACCGACAAAGTTTTGTAGTATTGCTGATTGGGATTTTCATTGCGATATTGAATATCGGCGTAAACGTCGCGGGCGCGATTGACCGCCAAAGCGTCGACGCCCGTGCCGACCATAATCGCGCCGTGAACAGACGGGCGTTGCTCGGCTCTGGTCGTCGCCAACGTCACGACTTGACGAGAATAGCCTTCTGTGCCTGCGTTTGTTATATTGTGACCTGTGGTGTCGAGCGACAGTTGATTTGCCATGATGCCGCGCACCATTGTATTTAGTCCTGCAAATGTTGCCCTCATACTTTTCTTCTCCCCTTTTTGCAGTTTTTCTCATACTTTCTTTGTCAGCGTCAAAGAAAGTATGCAAAGAAAGACGCTTAGACCGGCTGTTGTCGCGTCACGCGACAACAGCCGACGGCGCACATCCATGTGCGCCGGGTTTTTGCAACCCTCTACTAGTCCCTATCAAATATTTGCGTCGAACATGCGGCGCGTCCGTTGAGAATCGCGCTGTGCTCCCGCTCCGTAAGTTTCGCTTGCCGAAGTCCGCGCCAGTAAGTTCAAGTTGAACTCGACAAAATCCTTGCCGTTCTTCAAAAGCAACTGGAGTTCCGCAACTTGAACTTTGAGCCGCGTTTGTGATTCGGCGGCTTTCTTCAAAAGTTTTTCTGCCACGTCGCGCTGAATATTTTTCTTCTGCCCCGCGAGGTATTCCGCGAAGTTCGGAGCTTTGACGCGCTTTAAAAATTCTTCCGCCTTGTTTTCGTTCGCCGCCAAGTCGCGCAGAATCTTTTCTATTTTGCTGACCGGCTCTTGCACTTCGGGCGAATTGTCGCGCATAACTTTTATCAGCTCATCGAACAGCGCGGGCAAGTGCGAGCATAAGATTGTTTGTTCGCGCAATATTTTTATCACTTCGTCCATAGCTTACCTCTCAAGCCTTAAAGTCAAAATTTTTTTTATGCGTAACGATGTCGGAGCCTTTGCCCGAATAAGTCGGCTCAACCATTGCGCCGCCGATTTTATTTAGTTGCATCTGCGCGGCGTCAAGGGCGCATTGCGCCAAAACTTGATTGTCGTCGCGGTGTTGGAGTGCGCGTTGAACATTTTCGACAAGCCGTTTATGCAACTCGAATAATTTTTCCTGCGCGGGTTGCGGAGCCGTTTTGTAAAGTTCCTCTGCATTTATATCTGACGGCGACAAGTTCTTTAGGAGTACGACGCGATTTTGTTCAAGCTCCTGGATTTTTATTGCGAAGTGCTTTTCTTGGTCGAGGAGCGCGGAAAGTTTTTTCATATCGACGTTGACCAGAGCCGCGCGTTTTTGTTCTCCGAGCTTTGCCAACTCGTCATACACTCCGCCGAGCTTGTCGAGCGTGTCGATTAAATTCTGCCACATGGGAGCCGCCTCAGTAACGATTGTTCAAAAGACTCAGCGCGAGATTATCTGCCGAAACGGAGTATTCGCCCGCCGAAATTTTCTGCTGAATCTCGCTGACCTTATCCGCGCGAACTTCCGAAGTGTTTTTGAGTTTCTTAAGCATGTCGCTGAAACTCTGCGCCTCCTTCGACAGAGTAAACGCCTCGCTCTTTTGAACGCCGCGAACATTGCCCGTGTGCCTCGTCGCCGCAACGTTGGAATAATAATTTGCGGTCGAGTTCACTTTGTTTATAAACATGACCTTCACCACCTAGTTTCTGCCTTCCTTGCTGTTTTCAGTTTGTCTTCCCTGTTTGCCTATAATATCGAAAGATTTTTTACGTGACTTAAAAACATGCGGCAGAATTCTTTTTGGCGGGCACGGCGGCAAACTAAAAAAAAATCGGCGAAGCGTAAATTTATGCAGGAAATTTTTCTTCAAAGTAAAAGTTGTCATTAATGTAATAAAGGAGAAGTTTTTTCGGCAAAACATGGAGGTAGATTGTTATGGCTATGACGGTCATGTACAATGCAGGAGCGCAACTTTCTTTGGGAGAGCTCAACAAAAATATTAACAAAATCGGTAAGTCGCTTGCAAAACTTTCGAGCGGCGAAAAGTTTCACGGAGTTCAAGAAAACTCTGCCGACTACGCGATAAGCGAAAAGATGCGGGAACAAATTCGCTCACTCTTTCAGGACGACCAAAACGTTCAAAACGGCTCGTCAATGGTAAAGACTGCCGAACGCGGCATCGATCAAATTGTAGACAACCTGCGCACGATGAAGGAATTGGCAATCGACGCCGCCAACGATTCCAACACCGACGCGGATCGTCACACCATTCAAAAGGAAATTGATCAGCGCAGGGAAGTCATCAATGATATTGCACTCGGCACTAAGTACAACGGCAAAATTCTCCTCGACGGCAGATATACGGGAGGTCTGAAACCTTTATCCGACGTGGGCGGCGGCTTAAATACCAATGCCAAGAATATCAGCGACTGTTTCAGCGCGAGCACTAATGCAAGAAAAGTAGCGGCGTCATCAAATGGCGGCAGTGGAGATTGGAAATTTACTCCCAATGTAGGTTTCAGCGGTTACAATTTTTCAGTAGAGATGGATTTTTCAAATCTGGCAGTAGACGGCTCTTATCCCAACGGTTTGCACAATCAAGGATTTACAATTCTATGCAGTGGTTGTCTGCAGTACATAAACATCCGTTTTGATGCCACCAAAACTTCAGCCATGTCGACTTATGACAACACACCAAATGTTTCATCTAACGGACAAACCAACAACTACGCTCGCGAATTTATTATCGGAGTCAAGGATGTAAAAAGCGGAAGTGATTTGGCGACGGCAATCTTTGAAGGTGTTTCTGCCGTAAGTGACCAAATTATAGGTAGCTATTCTAGAGAGAACAACGCAGATAATGTTTTGCTTGATCAAAACCATAATGTTAGAATAAAAAGAGATTCAAGTGGCAGAATTTATTTAACAAAGAAAGATTCTCTTGAACTGCAGTTCATGGAAGGCACCATTCCAAATCCGCTTATACCTCCATTATCTGATGCTCCGGTTGAAGAAAAACCGAATAATCCTTTATGGGTTCAGCACGGCACACAGGCGGGGCAACGTATGCATGTTTACATTAACGATATGCGCTCGAAAGCTTTGGGCATAGACAGGGCGGAAGTCATCACGCGTGAAAAGGCTACCGCCGCAATCGGCACCATTGAGAGCGCAATCGAAACTGCTTTGGACGAGGCAACGACTATGGGCGCGTATCTTCAAAGACTGGAAACTTCTTTTGATAACGTCGTGACGATGCGCGAAAATACTCAAGGCTCCGAATCAACTATCCGCGACGCCGACATGGCTAAAGAGATAACCGAGTATACGAAATACAATATCTTGTCGCAATCGGCTCAAGCCATGCTCGCTAATGCCAATCAAAACAGCTCGTTTGTATTGGGCATGTTGCAATGATTCTTTATCAAGGAAAAAAATTTCCCCCGCGCAGTTTTACGCAGGGGATTTTTTTATCGCAAGAAAATTTTTACTTGGACACGGCAACGGGTTTACTCTCGACGTGAACTTCAGGCAACGCCAAATTCTCCGCCACAAAACTAAAAGCCGTCTCGGTATGTTCTTCGCTTGCTGTGGAAAGTTTTGCCTCGCGAACAATCTTCGCGGCGTCCTCCACAGTTGTCGCCGTCTTCTCGATGAGCTTCGCCAAAGTTTCCAAATGCATATTGAACTGCGCGTTAGTCATGCCTCTGTCAAACAATTTAAAAGACTTCCTTCCTGTCATTAAATATTAAACCTCAAAAGTTAGTGGACTGAATTATTTTTTTCGTCCCAGACCGGCAAGGCTTCGCTGAAGGTTTCGGAGTTGAATTTTTCTTTTCCGCACTCGAAATGATTAAAAGCCTTTCGCACTTTTCCAAAGCCTACATATAGCAACGGCAGGTTCACGCACACCATAACGATGTTGGCAAAGTCGCTTAAATTCCACAGTGCGCTAAGGTCAAATCCTGCAATGACGGTTGCCATGCCGAAAGCGAGGACGGAAAGATTCGCAAAGCGGACGACTGTGATAAATCTGTTGCTCTCCGAAATTTCTCTTACACAAATTTCAGAGAAAGACAGAAAGCCTAACAGCGTAGTAAAGGCAAAGACGCCAAAGCAGACGCTGATGGCTGGCAGTACAACGTTTTCTCCTGCGCCGTTTCCTAAAAGTTCGCTACAAGACGCGAGAAATTTTTCAAGTCGTCCCAGTTGAAACCAACTTTCTGATTGCGAAGTCGTCCAAAGTCGTCCCATTATGACCACAAAACCTGTCAAGGTACAAATTACGATTGTGTCTAAAAAAACGCCGATGGCTTGAATGGCACCTTGTTCGCATGGATGATTCGCGTCTGAAACTGCTGCGGGCATGGTCAATGTGCCTTGTCCTGCCTCGTTGCTCATCAAACCGCGTTTAATGCCCTGCGACAAAGCGATTCCCAATGCGCCGCCGAATATCGGTTCGGGATTGAAAGCCTCCGTTACTACAGCGTAGAAAAACCACGGCAAGCGGTCAAGATTCAACAACACCATTGCAAGCACTGCCGCCACATAGATAATCGCCATGAAAGGCACCAATATATCTGTTATTCGTGTGATACGCGCAAGTCCGCCGAAAGCGGAAAACGACGCAATTATCAGCAACACCGCGAAAAATATCCAAATCAAAGTGCTGTCCGAACCCGCCGAAAGTCCAAATAC
This sequence comes from Quinella sp., assembly GCA_045118435.1. Taxonomy (GTDB): domain Bacteria; phylum Bacillota; class Negativicutes; order Selenomonadales; family Selenomonadaceae; genus Quinella. Next base: position 12,952 of record JBGUYA010000105.1, read on the forward strand.
ATTCTCCGAGACGCTGACCATTGCGGAAATAACATTAAATCCTTGCGCGGGAATACAGAGAATTGCGTACATGATATAGAGAAAACTCAAGGCAATACCAATCCACGATGCACCGCCGAGTAATTTTCTTCCGTAAGCAGGCATTCCGCCGACATATGCGTTGCCTTGCCTGTTCTTATATATCTGAGACAGCGTTGACTCTACAAAAGCTGTAGCCATGCCAAAAAATGCCGAAAGCCACATCCAGAAGAGTGCGCCGGGACCGCCCGTTGATACCGCACCCGTCACGCCTAAAATGTTGCCGGGACCGACGCGCATAGCTGTAGAGAGAAGAAATGATGCCAACGGACTGATACCTTTTTTGGCATTGCGTCTATGAATCAAGCTTTGAAGTCCGGAGCGAAAATATCGAATTTGGACGAAACGAAGAGAGAAGGAAAAATATACGCCCGTTCCAACAAGCAAGAGAATCACGAGTGGAAGGTTGCCTATGATCGGAAGTTTTTGGTAGAAGGCAAAATTCGTTGGAAACTCCCAAATCATATCCGACAAGGCTTGAAAAATTGCGCATATCTCGCCGATAAAATTTTCCATTAATAATCTCCTAATCCATTATTCATAAACTTTACGTTCGGATTTAAACGCTAGACTTTTCATTCGGCTCAAATGAAATTGATAAAAAATGTGATTGTCAAACTGTTGATAAAATCAGCGAACATAGAACCGACAATCGGGACGAGAATATACGCTTTGACTGACGGCGCAAATTTCGCAGTAAGAACTTGCATGTTAGCCATTGCGTTGGGCGTCGCGCCCATGCCGAAACCGCAACTGCCCGCCGATAAAATCGCCGCGTCGTAATCGCGACCAAGCACCGTGAACACGATAAAGTAAGCGAAGATAAACATTAACAGCGTTTGCCCCAAAAGTAATACGACCAAAGGTCCCGCAAGCTCCGCCAACTGCCAAAGCTTTAAAGTTATCATTGCAATTCCGAGAAACAGCGAAAGGCAAATGCCGCCAATGTCGTTTATCTCGCCGATATGAACCGTGAAACTTCCCGTGAACTCGCTCCAGTTGCGCATTATCGCCGCCACGATCATTGCGCCGATATAAATCGGGAAGGTCATGCCCGTTTCCGATAACAGCATTGAAACGACCGTGCCGATACCCATTGCCAACGCCAACTGATAAGCCGCCGGCGCGTACATGCTAACCGAGCGTTCGTGTTTCTTCTCCTCTTCAACAAGCGGCGTCTCGTCAGCTTTGACTGCCGTCTTCAATAAGTCTTTGCCAAGTATCAATCTGCGACCGAGCGGACCGCCCATTAATGAGCCTGCGACCAATCCGAAAGTTGCCGCCGCCGTGCAAAGCGTCGTTGCTCCGACAAGCCCTAAGTCCTCAAGAACTGGTCCAAATGCGCCCGCAGTGCCGTGACCGCCAACCATTGAGATTGAACCCGTGCAAAGTCCGATAAACGGGCTGATGCCGAGAACGCCCGACAGCGCAACCGCCAAAAAGTTTTGCGCGAAAATCAACGCGCAGACGCAACCCAAGAAAATCAGCAGGGCAACGCCGCCTGTCTTCAAAACTTTAACATTCGCTTGAAAGCCGACCGATGTAAAAAATGCGACCATGCAGACAGTTTTAAGCGTCTCGTCGAAGGTGAAGCCGATAACGCCCGACGTGTAAAGCGCACAACTGATTATTGCGAATAAAAGACCGCCGATAACGGGCGACGGAATACAGAAAGTTTCAAGAAATTGGATGCGCCTCTTGAGCCACGTGCCGACATAAAGCATAATGACCGCGATTGCCAATGTTTGATACATATTAAATTCAAGCGTGTACATGAAATCACTTCCCCTCTGTCAATTTGGAATTAGGAATGTGGAATTAGGAATTGTAATTTCATTCCTCATTCCTAATTCATAATTCCTAATTGCCTTTCAGTCTTGACTTGCCTTGACACCCTCGCTTGACGCGCCGCTGTAGACATTGACCTTGACGCCTTGCCCGTCATAAAACTTCGCCGCGCCCGCGTGGAAACTCGCCGGAATATCTTGGACTGCGTAATCGTTCGTCAGCTTGTCGCTCGTGTTGTGCGGGAGCTTGTCGGCGTTCTTGAAAATAAATTCGGTAAGGTAAGAAACTTCGTCGTCCTTCAAGTCGGTGCTCGCGACCAAAACCGCCTTGACGCCGATTGTCGAAATGTCTTCAGTTTGACCGGCGTAAGTGTTCGCGGGGATTGTGCAACGCGTGTAGCCCTTGTAAAGCCGCATCATGTTGCTTTGAACGTCGGGAGAGATTGACAGGATTTGAATTTCTTTCTTAGTCGCGAGGTTGGCGATTGCGGCAGTAGGTACGCCCGCCGTGACAAAGAACGCGTCGATTTGCCCCTTCTCCATAGCCGCCGCCGAATCCGTGAACGACAAGTAGCTGATTTCCAACATATCGAAGGTCAAGCCGTGCGACATTAAAATTTGCTCGGCATTTTGCAAAACGCCCGACTCGCGCTCGCCGACCGAAACTTTTTTGCCGACTAAATCATCAACCGACATAATGCCCGAATCTTTGGAGACGACGATTTGACAAGCCTCCGTGTAAAGTCCCGCAACTGCCGCATAGCCAATGCCGGGTCCTGTCGCCGCGAAAATTCCGCGCCCGTTAATCGCGTTGGAAAGCGTGTCGCTTTGAACTATCGCGAGGTCAAGGAATTTTTCGCGCAGAAGTCGCAGGTTCGCGGCGGAGCCGGCAGTTGTCTTTACGTCGAGCGCGTGACTTGCGTCTTCGGCTTGAATCATCTTGGCAAGCTCGGAGCCGTAAGCGTAGTACATGCCGCCCGTGCCGCCCGTGCCAAAGCGCATCGCCTGGTTCGCGGACTTTTCTCCGCCGCCGCAACCGACGCACAGCGCGATTATCGGCAGGAGAATCAACAGTTTGAAAATCTTCATGGTACTACCTCCTTTTTAAGAATTAGGAATTTGAAATTAGGAATTAGGAATGGTTTTGTCATTCCACATTTCTAATTCCTAATTACACATTGATAGTTGTCGGGGTCAGTATCGCCTTCCGTGTTTATGACAAAGATAATTGAATTCGCGTCGAGTTCGAGGGCGCGGCGAAGTTCAGCAGAATCAAGCGCGGCATTAGCCAAAGCAAAGCCCGCACAGCCCGATTCGCCCGCAACGATTTTATGTTTAGCCAAAGTCCTCATGGCGTCGGCGGCAACGTCGTCAGAAATTGTCGCGGCGTCGGCGGCGTATTGGCTTAAAATTTTCCAGGCAAGCTCGCAAGGCGTCGCGCAGTTCAAGCCCGCCATCATTGTTTGACAATTCCCCGTCGCCGAATGAATCAGCCCGTCGCCAACTCGCATAGTTTCATAAAAGCAAGCGACCTCCGTCGGCTCAACGATTGTAATGCGCGGCGGGTTGTCTTTGAAAACTTCGCCAAAAACTGCGGCTATCGCGCCTGCCATTGCTCCAACGCCCGCTTGTAAAAAAATATGCGTCGGGCGTTGATAACTCATTTGCTTCAGTGCCTCGTAAGCAAGCGTCGAGTAGCCAAGCATAATCTGCGCGGGAATTTCCTCGTAACCTGCCCACGACGTGTCTTGAATCAAATGCCAATGATTCTGCGCGGCAAGCTGAGCCGTGTACTTAACGCAGTCATCATAGCTTAAATCCGTTATCGCAACCGTTGCCGAACCTGCGTCGCGAATCGCCTGCGCCCGAACTTCAACGGTGCCGCGCGGCATGAAAACTTTCGACTTACAACCGAAAAGCCCCGCCGCCCAACTTACGCCCTTGCCGTGATTGCCGTCAGTCGTCGTGATAAAAGTCAGCTTGGCGAGTTCGTCGCGGTAAGCAAAAATTTCTTCTAGCGTCGGATTGCTCAAGCCAAGCTCGCGGCTGATAACTTTATAAATCGCCCAGACGCCGCCAAGTGCTTTGAACGCCTTCAAGCCGAAACGTTGTGCCTCGTCCTTGATAAAAATCGTGACGCCCTTAAAATTTTTCAACTCGACAAGCGGCGTCTCGTTGTAAACTGCAAGCGACCTGTGCAACTTGCGAACGTTCTCCGTTGCGGCGAAACTGTAAGCCGAAGTGTCGACCGCCTCGCCCCGATTTTTATTCTGAACAATTTTAATCATAGTAAAGCATTTGCTCCATGTTATCGTGAAGAGCATCGAGATAATTTTTCAAGTCGTCGGCGACTTCGGGACTGCGCAGGGCAAATTCAATATTCGCCTGCAAAAAGCCGAGCTTAGTCCCCACGTCGTAGCGGTGCCCCTTGAAAATGTAAGCGTACATTGCCTCGTTCTTGGCAAGACGTTTAAGCCCGTCGGTCAACTGAATTTCGCCGCCTGCGCCCGGTTCCTGCGTCTCAAGGAAGGAAAAAATCGTCGGCGTTAAAATGTACCGCCCCAAAATCGCAATGCGGCTCGGCGCAACTTCAAGCGCGGGCTTCTCGACTAAATCCTTAACCTTGTAAATGCCCTCGTCAATGTGCTTGCAGTCGACAATGCCATACTTGTGAACGACGTCTTCCGCAACCTCCTGCACGCCCAAAATTGAAGTCTTGTACTCGTTGAAGACCTCGACCATTTGTTGAAGGACGGGCTTTTTGGAAACAACGACGTCGTCGCCGAGCAAAACCGCAAAAGGTTCGTCGCCGATAAAATGACTCGCCGTCAAGACTGCGTGCCCCAAGCCGAGCGGTTGCTTTTGCCGGATAAAATGTATGTTCGCAATTTCGGGTATGGCTTTGACCATTTGCAAAATTTCTTCTTTGCCCTTTTTCTCAAGCTCCATTTCAAGTTCAATTGAGCGGTCGAAGTGATCTTCTATCGAACGTTTGTTGCGCCCCGTCACGACGATTATATCTTCGACGCCCGCCGCCGCCGCCTCCTCGATTATGTATTGGATTGTCGGCTTGTCGACGATTGGCAACATTTCTTTGGGCTGAGATTTCGTCGCGGGCAAAAAGCGCGTGCCTAGCCCGGCGGCGGGGATTACTGCTTTGCGGACTTTCATAACGACCACTCCTCTATTAGAAATTTTTTTTATGATAACAAATAAATTTAGCGCAAGCAACTTTGAAAGTTGAGTAGTGAAGTAGCTACTTCACTAATTCCCTACTTCTCTACTTCACTACTACATAGAATTTCACCAAGCTCCTCGTGCAGAAAGTTTGCGGCGGTCAAGTCGTTCATGTCCGTCAAAAATTTCTCGACCTGCGCGGGTAACAGCAAAATTTCCAACGTCACGACGTCCGCATAATCCGAACTGCCGACGCGAATTTTTTTCCCGCGCAGATAGTTTTCGACCGTCGCTAAGAAATTGTATTCGAGCGTCAGAGAAATTCTTTGGAAAGTCGTCATGCGAACGATTTTTGAATTGGCAATGCCCAATGCGGCGGTGTGAGAATAAGCGCGAACCAAGCCGCCCGCGCCAAGTTTTATCCCGCCGAAGTAGCGCGTCACGACGACCGCGCAATTCGTCAGCTCGTTCTTCTTAATCGTTTCGAGAATAGGATTGCCTGCAGTGCCGCCGGGTTCGCCGTCGTCGTTGGATTTTTGTTTGTCGCCGCGCTCACCGAGAATCCACGCCGAACAATTATGCGTCGCATCGAAATATTTCTTGCGAATTTTTATGACGAACTCGCGAGCCGCCTCTTCCGTCTCGACGTGAGCGACATGCGCCAAAAATTTTGAGCGGTTTACTTCATAACTCGCGCCGAAAATCTCGCCGTCCGCGACCGTTTTAAAGTCATTTTGAGTTGTAGACATCTCTGACGCATTCCATAATAAATCCGTTATTCTGTTCGTTGCGCTGACCTTTCTTGCGCCACTTCTCGACGCCGCCGAAGTTCGCCGCCGCAAATTCTTCCCGCGACTTCATTTTGCGGAGCACCTCGCGCATAACATTCGGTCCGTAAAAAATATCGTCATGAAAAACCGGCGAACCGTCAACGTACTTATATTTCTTAATCATGGCGGCGGGGATTTTGGCTTTATCCTTCTTGCTCACCGCCAACGGATACCATAACGACTTTGAGACGCTGTATTTGCTTTGATAAATATCTTCCAACGCCGCCTCGTCCTTCAACGTCGACGATAAACTTTTGCCGTCGGGATATTCTTTTATCGCCGAAACAGAATCCTGCGACCAATTCGCCATTCCTTCCAAGTACCAGCCATTTCTGAAGTACGTCGCGCCGTATTGAATCAAATGGAAATATTCATGTTCGGGCGTCGAACTCTTGCGGGGGTTGACGGTGTTGGCAACCCTGATTCGGATTGCCGACTCGTTCGGGTCGTGCTTAGACTCCTTGCGTACGCCGCTGATTGCCTGCCCGTTCTTGTTGCCCATGTTTTCGCGCGCCAAAATGTCGACTTCAATCGACGTGGCACCTTTGAAACGCTCGGACTGCAACGGGTCGGGAAAACTGAACTCGTCTTTAAAAAGTTCGCGAGCCGCATTAACCTGCGTCGCAATGTCCTCTACCATATCGGGCACACCGTTTGAATTCAAATCCGTTCTATCCTGAACCGCGTCGGTTTCTGTCTCGTCGTAAATCACATAGACGACGCCTTGTTGATAAACTGCCGCGTTCACGCTTTGAACCGCCGCGAGCAAAAATCCTATCGCCATAATTAAAATTCTCACGTTGATAATCCTCCTTTATAATAAAAAATCCGCGAATACTTCATTGCCCAACGCCAAGCCGCGCTCCGTCAAGAAAATTTTTTCGCCGTCAATCTTTAGCAAGCCGAGCCGACAATTTTTAGCGATAATTTTTCCGAACACGTTAGAAATTTTCGCGCCGAAATTTTTTTCAAAGTCCCGCGCAGAAATCCCATCGACCATTCGCAAGCCCAAGAAACAAAATTCCTCCATTGCCGCCCGCCGCGTGACGACCTCCTCAATCTCGACGACGTTATTTTTAATGTAAGTCGCCACGTCGCGAGCGTTTGAAGTCCTAAGTTTGCCGTCGAAACTGTGTGCGCCCGCCCCGAAGCCGAAATAACTTTTGCCCGTCCAGTAGCCGAGATTGTGGTGGCTCTCGAAATTTTCTTTGGCAAAGTTGCTAATCTCATAGCGGCGATAGCCGAGCGCGGGTAAAGTTTTTGTTATGCAGTCGTACATGTCGGCGCAAGTGTTTTCGTCGGGTAAGTTGAGTTTGTCTGCGCGGGCGAGTTCAAAAAATTTAGTGCCCTCCTCAACGTCCAAGCCGTAAATGGAAACGTGTTGCGGCTCAAGACTTTTAACCAGCTCAAGGTCGCGGCGAAGTTTATCAAGCGTCTGCGCGGGCAAGCCGTACATCAAATCGACGCTGACATTGTCGAAAATTTTTGTCGTAAGCTCAACGGTTTTAATCGCCGTTCGCGCGTCGTGAATTCTTCCCAAAGTTTTTAAAAGCGCGTCGTCGAAACTCTGAATGCCCAAGCTCAAGCGGTTAAAGCCCAAAGCTTTCAAGCCGCGCAGATAATTTTCGTCAACAGTGCTGGGATTCGCCTCGATTGTAACTTCTGCCGCGTCAACAAAAAAATTCCTCCGAACCGCGCCGATAATCTTTTCAAGCTGAGCAAGCGTCAATGTCGTGGGAGTGCCGCCGCCAAAATAAATCGTCTCGACCCTTGAAGCGTCGCCGCGCTGATTTATTTCCTCAATCAAAGCCTCGACGTAAAAATTTTTCTCCGCCGCGTCGCTCGTCTTGGAGTTGAAGGCGCAGTAGTTGCATTTCCTTTCGCAAAACGGAATGTGAATGTAAATCAAACAAAAAATCCCTCCCGTCAAATTTTTTCGGGAAGGATTAAAATTTTCCTGCAACGTCGCGCATTTCTAATTCAACAAGAAATAAATCGCGCTCAACGCGAAATAAGGTCCGTAGGCAAAACAACTGCCGCGATCTTTCTGCTTGGTTAGAATCATCAGCACGGCAACTATACCGCCCGCGATTGAGCCGACAAGCACGACGTTTAAAAGTTTTTCGGAGCCGAGCCACAAGCCCAACGCCGCGATTAATTTCACGTCACCGCCGCCGAGTGCGCCCTTTGAAATTATCGCGAGTGCAAAAAAAATTCCGCCGCCGATAACTGCCGCCGTCACGCAGTCGAGAAAATTCCCTTGCCAAGAATAAATTGCGCCGATTAACGCGAGCGGCAAGGTCATTGCGTCGAAAAGCATGTATTGTTCAAAGTCGGTCATCGTCATGAGCGCGAGCAGATAAACCGCCGCGACTATCCAAAAATTTCCCGCAAGGTAAATCATGACGGCGAGTGCGCAAAATAAAATCGGCTTGCGCAGTCGTGAACGGCTTAAAATTTCGTCGGGGAAGGTCAACTCCGCGCTGTTCATGTAAAGTTTATCAATCCACCAAGAACCCGCGCAGGTCATCAACGCGGCGGCGACTGTGCTTGAAAAAATCTCGGCGAACAAAAGTTTCAACTCCAACATTTTTTGCCGATTATAACACGCGGTCGAAAAATTCTTAAGCGGGTAAAAGGAAATTTAAAATGCGCGGGGAATATAAGGCGACGGAGGTTGAAAGCGTTGCGAAGTGTTGAGCAGGAAGATTTTTTTGAACGGGTGAAGGAACGAACGGATATTTATTCTGTGGTGTCACATTACGTTCAACTCACGCAGAAAAACGGACGATTTTGGGGCTGTTGCCCCTTTCACAACGAGAAAACAGCTTCGTTCAGCGTCAGCCCCGACAAAGGACTTTTTTATTGTTTTGGCTGTCAAACGGGCGGCGACGCTTTCAAGTTTCTCACGCTCATTGAAAATATCTCGTACTTCGAGGCGGTCAAACTTCAAGCCCAACGGCTCGGCATTGACCTGCCCGCAAAAAAATCTTCGCCCGAAGAAGAACGGCGGTTGCGTGAAAAAAAATCTCTGTTCAAAATCAATGAACTTGCGCAGGATTTTTATCACGAGTGTTTAATTAAAACGGCTCGCGGCGAAGTCGGCAGGAAATATCTTGAGGCGCGGGGAATTACGGCGGAGACGATTGAAACTTTCAAGCTGGGTTGGGCGACTGACGATTGGGATAATCTCTTGACTAATCTCACGCGGCGAGGGTTTTCTCCCGAACACCTCGAAAAGGTCGGACTGATAATCAGGCGCAAAAATTCTTCGGGCTACTTTGACAGGTTTCGCGGGCGCGTCATGATTCCGATTAATGACGTTTTCGGGCACACGGTCGGCTTTGGCGGCAGAATTCTGACGGACGCAACCGAGACTTCGCCAAAATATCTTAACTCGCCAGAGACCGAGATTTTCAACAAAGGAACGTTGCTTTTCGGACTCGACAAATCCAATCGCGAGATAAGCAAGGCAAGCGCGGCGGTCGTCGTCGAAGGCTACATGGATGCGATTTCGCTGTACAGCGCGGGGATTAAAAATGTCGTCGCAACGCTCGGCACGGCTTTTACCGTTGAACACGCCAAGCTTATTCTCAAGTACGCGCGGAAAATTTTTTTCTGCTATGACAGCGACGCGGCAGGGCAACGCGCGACGCTTAGAGCACTGCCGATTGTTCAGGCAGAGGGCGCGGAGGTTTTCGTCATAAAAGTTCCTGACGGCAAAGATCCTGACGAGTTCATTCGCAAACACGGCAAGGCGGCGTTCGACGAGCTGATAAACAACGCGGCAACGCTGATAACTTATCGCGTGAATTACATTTTGACCCGCGCAGATGTTTCGACGATTCGCGGGAAAGTCAACGCCTTTCGTGAAATTCTACCCGTCGTTGCCAACGTCAAAAATAAAACTTTGTACTACGAGTATCTGAGGGACATTGTCTCGAAACTCGCACTTGATGAGAAACTCGCTCGCGATGTCTTGGAAAAATACTCTGCGCGGGAACAAAATCGCCTCGCCGAAAAAAATTCGCCCGTCAATAAAAAAGATAAACTGCGCAGTAATACGGAACAAGCAATCAAAGAATCCTGCGAAATAATTTTGCGAATGCTCTGGCACGATGATGATGTACTTGATTACGTTTTGGAGGAGTTGCCGCAAGAAATTTTCAGCAAGGAACAAAGGGAAATACTCAGCCGGCTTGAACTATGTAGCAATGAAGGCAGAAAGCTCGATTTGATGAGCGCGGCAAAAGAATTGAGCGAAGAGGCTAATGCCGAACTCTTGCGGATTCTGATGAGCGGCTCAGATGACCCGCGCAAGGAGGAAGTTAAACTTTTCGACGACGCAGTCAACGTTCTGAAACAAATCGCGCTCAAGAAAAAATTTAAAACGCTACTAATACAAGCCGATGAATATATTTCGAGCGACAACGAAACTTACAGGAAAAAGGTTAAGGAGTCGCTCAAGGTAAACCGGGAATTTAATAGTTTGAAAACAAATTGAATGCAAGCGCATTTGAAAGGAGGCTGCAAAATGACAGGAGAAGATAAAACTGTCGAGGCAAATAAAAACGGCTTGGGAGGCAGCCTGTCAGGAAACAAAAAAAATAATTCCGCAAAAATAATGTCGCTCTTAACGTTGAGGTGCAAGCAAACGGGCGGGAAGTTGACTCGCGGCGATTTGGAAAAAATCTTGCAAAGTCAAGGCGTGGAAAACAATACGGAAGAATTCAACGAGATTCTGAGCCTTTGCGAGCGCAAGGGCATGGAAATTGTCAATGAGCCGACTAAAACCGATTCGAAAGTTAGCCCGTCGGGAAGCGAAAAAGGCAGTTCCACGAAAAAAATTTCCGAAGATAACGCGGATTCGACGTCGAAACCCACGCAAGGTCGCATTGCAAAAATCATGTCGCTCTTGACGTTGAAATACAAGCAGACGGGCGGGAAATTGACTTGGAGCGATTTGGAAAAAATCTTGCAAAGTCAAGGCGTGGAAAACGATACGGAAGAGATTGACGAAATTTTGGGGCTTTGCGAACACAAGGGCATAGAAATTGTCAACGAAGATAATGACCTTGAAGAAGTGGAACGAGCCGTCGAGTCCGTTGACGTTGATTTGAATGTCGACACGTCCTCAGAACAAGACGAATTGCTTAATCCCGTCGAGCCGACCGAAACTGAAACTCAAGTAGAAGATGGCGGCGAGTCGACTAAACAATCCGTTGAAATTGATTTGAGCATTCCCGACAGCGTGTCAATCGATGACCCCGTGCGCATGTACTTGAAGGAAATCGGGCGTGTGCCGCTCCTCACGGCGGAAGAAGAAAAAATTCTCGCTATGCGCATGGAGTCGGAAGACGAAGAAGAACACGCAGAAGCACAACAGCAACTCGCCGAAGCCAATCTGCGCTTGGTTGTTTCAATCGCCAAAAGATATGTTGGGCGCGGTATGCTTTTCCTTGATTTGATTCAAGAGGGCAATCTCGGCTTGATTAAGGCGGTAGAAAAGTTCGACTATCGCAAGGGCTACAAGTTTTCGACGTACGCGACGTGGTGGATACGACAGGCGATAACGCGGGCGATAGCCGACCAGGCGCGCACGATAAGAATTCCTGTGCACATGGTCGAGACGATTAACAAACTCATCAGAGTTTCTCGGAACCTGTTGCAGAAAAACGGGCGCGAGCCAACCGACGAAGAAATTGCGGAGGAAATGGAATTGCCGGTTGAGCGCGTTCGCGAGATAAAGAAAATCGCGCAGGAGCCTGTCTCGTTGGAAACACCGGTAGGCGAGGAAGACGATTCGCATTTGGGAGATTTCATAGAAGATCAGGATGCTCCCGCGCCCGCTGACGCCGCGTCGTTCATGCTGTTAAAGGAGCAACTCGAAGACGTTTTGGGAACGTTGACGCCGCGCGAAAAAAATGTTTTGCGGCTGAGATTCGGGCTTGAAGACGGACGCGCACGAACTCTTGAGGAAGTCGGTAAAAGTTTCAACGTCACGCGCGAGCGCATACGGCAAATCGAAGCAAAGGCTTTGCGGAAACTTCGCCACCCCGCCCGCTCAAAGAAACTCAAAGATTTTTTGGATTGATAAAAAATTTTTCCCCGCGCAGGGGAATTTTTTTTGGAGGAATGATTATGAATTATAAATCGGGATTCATAGCCGTGATTGGCAGACCCAACGTCGGGAAGTCGACGCTAATTAACAAAATTATCGGGCAGAAAATCGCGATAACGTCAGACAAGCCGCAGACAACGCGTAGCCGCATTCAATGCATTTTGACGCAAGACGACGCGCAGATTATTTTCCTCGACACGCCCGGCATTCACAAGCCGAAATTCAAACTCGGCGAGTACATGCTCAAGGCGGCGGAGGGTACGCTTAAAGAAGTTGACGCGATTTTTTTTGTCATAGACGCGACGGAGAAATTCGGCGGCGGCGAGAAATATATTTTGGAGCGACTGAGCGCGACGACAAAGCCCGTGATTTTGGTCGTGAACAAAGTCGATTTGATTGAACGAGAAAAAATTTTACCGATAATCGCCGAATACTCGACGCGGAGAAATTTTGCGTCAGTGGTACCGATAAGCGCGACGCAAGGAATAAATGTCGATGCGCTGATTGCTGAGGCGAAAAATTTCTTGCCTGAAGGCGTTCAATATTATCCCGCCGACATGGTGACGGACCAGCCCGAACGCTTGATAATAGCCGAGCTGATTCGCGAAAAGATTTTGCATGTGACGCAGGACGAAGTACCGCACTCAATCGCGGTCGACTTGGAGGAGTTCACGCGGCGCGATAACGGCACGATTTTTATCCGCGCGACGATTTATGTTGAGCGAGACTCGCAGAAAAAAATTTTAATCGGAAAAGGCGGCTCCATGTTGAAAAATGTCGGAGCGACGGCGCGTCCCGAAATAGAAATGCTTTTGGGCGCGAAAATTTTTTTGGACTTATGGGTCAAAGTCAAGCGCGACTGGCGAAACTCAATCGGAGCCTTACAAAGTTTCGGGCTGAAAGATTTTAATTAGAAAGTGTGAGCGGCTTTTGCTTTTACCCAGATAAAAATTTACTTCCTGTCGCGACGAATCGCCAAAGATAATCAGCCGCCGCGCCCGCGTAATCAATATTGATTCTTTTGGTAGCCGCGACTTCTGCGCGGAAGTCGGTCGTTTCGATAAAAATTTCTTCGCCGCATAAATCCAAGCCGTAAAAATTTTTCGTGACGCCTAAAGCCTCAGAGAGCTTGCCCGGTCCCGAACACAGCTCGCGCAGATTTTTCTTGCCGCGCCGAAGTTTCATAAGCTCGACGCCTTCAACCGGCTCAAGCGCACGAATCAAAACCGCTTCGGGAACATTCTCGACATTGGCGACGACGTTTGTGCAAATGTTTCTGCCGTAAATCAGATAGACATAGACGAAACCGCCCGCACCGTAAAAAATTTTCGTGCGAGCGGTTTTGCCCTTGTAAGCGTGAGACGCCGCGTCAATCGCGCCCATGTAAGCTTCGGCCTCGACGATAATCCCGCTTGTCAAGCCTTCGGGCAAGTTCGTAACGAGTTTTTTCCCGATAAGCTCGCGGGCAACTGTCAAGCCGTCGCGCAGATAAAATTCACGCGAAAGTTTCACTTGTCGACTTTAACTTCCATCCACAAATTATTGTAGTAGGCGTCCATTTCGTTGCCGAGATATTTATAAGTCTCCTGCCCCTTGTAGTCGTCGGGCGAAGGGAAGGCGATAGGCGAATTTTTAATCTCCTCGTTCTCTTCCAAATCGCGGACTGCAGTGTTGGGCGTGGAGTAGCCGAGATAATCAAAGTTCATAACGGCAATGTCGGAGCGGCACATGAAGTTGATAAATTTATGCGCGTTGTCGACGTTTTTCGCGTCCTTTGTGATAACCCAGCCATCAATCCAAAAGTTCGTGCCCTCTTTGGGAATTGCAAACGCCATGTTCGGATTTTCCCGCAAAACAATCATAGCCTCGCCGCTGAACACAACGCCCATTGCCGCTTCCGAGTTGATAAGCTTTTCCTTAACCTCGTCGATAACATAGGCTTGCACGAGCGGCTTTTGTTTCTTAAGCATTTCCTGCGCCTGCGCCAAAACGTCTTTGTCGGTCTCGTTCATGCTTTTGCCCATGAGCTTGAGCGGAATCATCATTGCATCCCGCGCAGAGTCCTGCATTAAAATTTGCCCCGCGTATTTTTCATTCCAAAGGATATTCCAACTGTCGACGGGGGCGGTGACTTTAGTCTTGTCGTAAATTATCCCAACCGTTCCCCAGCAATACGGCACAGAATATTTGTTGCCGGGATCAAACGTCTCCGCCTGCTTGAAAAAATCTTCGCCGATATTTTTCTTGGCGTCGGGAAGTTTGGCGAAGTCGAGCGGCTGAATCAAATCGTTGTTGATAAGTTTTTGAATCATGTAATCAGACGGGCAGATAATGTCGTAATGAACTGCGCCTTCCGCCACGCGCGGAAACATGCTCTCGTTGGTGTCGTACTCGTCAAGAATGACGTGAATGCCCGTTTCCTTCTCAAAAATCTTCAAGACTTCGGGGTCGACGTAATCGCCCCAACTGTAGACGTAGACGACGTCATCTTTCTTGTCGCCGCCGCCCGAACCGCAACCGAACGTCAAGCAGCTAATCAGAATCAACACCAAAATTTTTAACTTAGTCATTAAAAATCCTCCTTTAATTACTCATTCCTCATTCCACATTCCTAATTATCAAAAAGCCTCCTCATATTTTTTGAGCTTGCGACGATTTATCGCAAACAGCAAGACGAATATCAATACAAAGAAAAATACCAGTGTAGACAGCGCGTACATTTCGGGGTGCACACCCAACTTCAACTGCGCGTAAATCGCCGTCGTGAGCGTGTCGACGCCCGCGCCCTTTGTAAAGTGCGTGATTATGAAGTCGTCCGCCGACATTGTGAACGCCAATAAAAAGCCCGCGAAGATACTCGGTCGCAGTTCGGGCAGGACGACGCTCATAAACGCTTTGAAAGGACTCGCGCCCAAATCCAACGCCGCCTCGTAAAAACTTTTGTCCAACGCCATTAACTGCGGCATAATACACAAAATCACGTACGGCACGTTGAAGACGATATGCGCCAACAAAATTGAGACGTAGCCAAGTTTCAAACCCATTCCCATAAACAACAGCATTAGCGATATTCCCGTGACAATGTCCGCGTTCAATATCGGGACGTTCGTTATACTCATGAAGGTTGCCCGCCATTTTTTTGTTAAGTCCTTCATTGCCACGCAGGTTATCAAGCCTAAAATCGTCGCAATGCCCGCCGATAACAAACCGATTGATAACGTGTTGCTCAAGGCGTCGGCAATTCGCGTGTCGTTGAAAAGTTTTTCGTACCAATCCAACGTGACGCCCGTCCAGTGTCCGCGATAACGGCTTGCGTTGAACGACTGCGCGATTAAAACTGCAATGGGCGCGTAGAGGAAAAGGAAAATCGTCGCGAGGTAAATTTTCTTGAGATATTTCATTGCGGCGAGCCTCCTTTGTAAGGGATGAGGGACCGGGAACTGGGAACCGGTTCATTACGCATTGCTTTTCTCCTCCTCTTCGTGACTGCTGTCAAAGTAAGTCGTCAGCAACATGTTCAGCACAATGAATATCATCAGAATCACACTCAACGCGCAGCCTACATGCCAATCGTATTGAAAAGTGAATTCCTGTTCGATAATGTTGCCGATTAAAAGGAGCTTGCCGCCGCCGAGCAACGCGCTGATTACAAACGTCGTGAGTGCGGGAATAAATACCATTGTAATTCCGCTGATTGCGCCCGGCAAACTCAACGGCAAGATTACGCGCGTGAACGTCTGCCAATAATTCGCGCCCAAATCTCGCGCCGCCTCCAAAATTCTTTTATCAATCTTCGTCAGCGCAATGTACAGCGGCAAAACCATGTACGGCAAATAATTGTAGACCATGCCGAGAACGATTGCGCCCGGCGTGTTTATCATTTGAAACGTCGGCAAATCGAGCAGTCGCAGAAATTGATTGATTATCCCGTTGCCCTCAAGAATCGTCTGCCAAGCCATTGTCGACAAGAGCGAGTTCATCCAAAGCGGCAGGATAAACAGCAATGATATTATCGTCGAGTTGTCGCGTTGCCGCTCAGTCAAGATTAAGCAAAGCGGGTAGGCGAGCAACAAACAAATTATCGTGCTGATTAACGCAAGCGCGATTGAAAGTTCCAGCGCATCAAGGTAGCCGTGCTCGAAGATTAAGCCCATGTGCTTCAGCGAAAAATTTCCGTCATAGTCCGTCGCGCCGTACCACACGATACACGCCAGCGGGATAAAAATAAAAAGCCCCGCCCAAATCAAAAAGGGCGTCAGCAAAATATTTCTCATGCCTTTGTTAAACATCGCAAACCCTCCAAATCATTAAACATTCCTCATTCCAAATTCCTAATTGTCTTTAGCGACCTCTTCATCTTCGGATTGAGGTTTGCTCATGATTTGAATATTTTCGGGCGCGACGTGCAAGCTGACTTTCTCGCCGACTGTGCGCCCCGTCGTCGATTGAATCAGCCATTCAAAGCCGTCCGCCATAACGTCAATATCGTATGACATGCCCCAGAATACGACGCGAGTCACGACGCCATTTAAAGCCCCGTCTTGCGGCGCGTCAAGCTTAATGTCTTCGGGGCGAATCTGAACGTCAACGGGACTATTCTCCGGAAAGCCGCTGTCGACGCAAGGATATTCCCTGTCCAAAATCTTAACAAGCCCGTCGCGAATCATGACGCCGTCGATAATGTTGCTGTCGCCGATAAAGTCCGCAACAAACGCATTTTCCGGCTCGTTGTAAACATTTTCGGGCGTGCCGACTTGTTGAATATAGCCCTGATTCATGACAACAACGCGGTCACTCATCGACAAAGCCTCTTCCTGGTCGTGCCTCACGAAAATAAAAGTTATGCCCGTCTCCTTGTTAATGCGGACGAGTTCACGGCGCATGTTCCTGCGAAGTTTCAAGTCAAGCGCGGAAAGCGGCTCGTCAAGCAACAAAACCTTTGGCTCGTTGACGACTGCGCGGGCAATGGCAATGCGTTGTTGTTGACCGCCGCTGAGTTTTGTAACGTCGTGCTTTTCGTAGCCCTCAAGGTTGACGAGTTTAAGCGCGTACTTAATTTTGTCGCGAATGTAATCCGCCGACTTGCCCGCGATCTTCGGACCGAATGCAATATTTTCCTCAACGTTCATGTGAGAAAAGAGAGAATACTTTTGGAAAACCGTATTAATCGGTCTTCGGTTGGGCGGCAGGCGCGTTATGTCCTTGCCGTCGAAAATCACGCGCCCCGTGTCGGGCATCTCGAACCCGCCGATTATTCGCAACATTGTCGTCTTGCCGCAACCCGACGGTCCAAGCAGTGTGATAAATTCGCTCTCGCGTATCGACAAGTCAATCTCGTCGAGCACGAGCAAATTCCCAAAAGACTTGGCAATGTTTTCCAAGCGTATCAATTCCCTTTCCATCTCCCAGCAACCCTTCTGTTAATTCGTAATCGTAATGCGCAATTCGTAATTAAATTTTCAAAATCATTACGAATTATGCATTACGCATTATGCATTGCAGTTTTGCATTGTACTAAAAAACGGCGCGTCAATCAAGAAACGCCGTCAAAAATTTTTATCGTCAAAGAATTTTTAGCCGAGAACGTCAGAAATTTTCGCGTCGAGATTTTTCATTGCAAGGCAAATCTCGTCCATAGTCTCCGCGAAATTTTTCATAGCCGCCTCAGAGTAGCGACCAGCGTCGTAATCCAAGAACAAATCGTAAAAGCCCTTGTTTGTCTCGTTAATCTCAATGTCAAGCGAGTTTTCGACGGCAGAAATTTCATTGGGCGGCAGATAAATCACTTCCGCCGTCGTATCGCCCAAAATCAAATTTTCGTAGAATGACTTCTGGAAAATGAAACTCACGCAATCATCCTCAAGCCCCGCGTTGTAAACCACTCCCAAACTTTTGCGGTACGTCATGGAAACTTGCGTTTGCCCGAATAATTTATGCAGGAACTCGGCAATCGTCATGTCGTTGTGAAAATCCCACGCGCAAGGCACTTGCTCCAACATCAAACCCATCAATCGCTTCTCGCGCATGGTCGTGCGCCCGTTGTGGATAAAGCTCATGATTGATTCTTTGGAGCCGGTGATCTTCGCCAGCGTCAACATGCTTGCGCCCATAAAGTAAATGTGTTCGCTGAGGCGCGTCGCCTTGAAAAATTCGTCTGAGATATTTTTGAAAGTGTAATCAAAATTCCCTTGCGTCCAAGCCGCCACGCCCTCCACGTCAATCGGCAGCAAGTGCTTTTGCTTATCGAACGTCGCCAACATTTTTTCCCAATAATCGTTGCCTTCGGCGAGTTCTTCGGGCGGTCTGTTCATTTCTTCCTCGACGAACGCCGCATAACTCAACGGCTTGCGATTGCTCTTGTGCCCGCGATAATTTTTATCCACTTCCCGAATAAAAAGAATCGCCGCAGACACGCCGTCCATTATCGCGTGATAAAAATCGACGTAAACATAATTCGCGCTCGGCGTCTTGAAAATGTACACGCGATAAAGCGGGCGGTCTATCAAGTCGTACGGCTCCTCCAAATATTTTTGAATCAGCTTAAATTCCTCGTCCGTCCACTCCTCGATTATCACGGGAAAAATTTCGTTGTCGAAAGTTTGGCAGAGGTCACACGTCTCCGGGTGGAAAGCCAATCGGCAATGAAAAATGTCATGCGCGTTCAAAACTTTGTTAATCGCGTCCGCGAGGCGTTGCGTGTCGATTTGTAGCGACAACTTGTACAAGCCGCCGATATTCATCATCGTCGATTTCGCCTTGTTAAAATGCGTGTCAATCAGCCAACGCTGAATCGGACGCAACGGATAATATTTCATAAAAAAATTTCCTCCTTTAGTAGGTTATTAGCTTATTAGATTTTTACTACTTCCCTAATTCCCTAATTCCCTAATTCCCTAATTCCCTACTTCCCTAATTCCCTATTAACCTCAAATCACAACGACCAATTTGTTTTCGTCGCCGCTTATCATGTAACTTTTGCTCAAAACTTTGTCGAGAAGAGGGCTTTGCGGCGCGTCGGGCTTGCCGTTGTCGCGGAAAATTAAAATCGTGCGGTCGGCAGGTATTATCGTCACTTCGAGTTGGAAACGCCCTGCGCGGGCGGCGTAGATTGAAAAAATCTCCGTGACGAGAGCCGCAACTATTTTGCTCGGCACAAGATTTTTGTTGAAATATTTTTCAAGTGCGCGTTGTAGTTCAGGAAACTTTTCGGGGCGCGCCTGCATGTCGAAGGAAAATTGCCGCCTGAATTCCTGCGCGTCCATTAACAAGACGTTGCGCCGCGTCCATAGCAAATTTATCGCGAACGCCACGATAAACGACGCGCCCACGCCCAGCCACATGAATTTTAAGCCGAACGTCCCCGCGAACATGCCCGCGCCCGGCAATATCAACAGCAATAAAAATTTTATCGCCGCACCCAAGTTCAACCGCTCAATGTAAATGTAATAATTGCTGAACATCAACGTCACGCCCAAAAATAACGTGAACGGCATAAAAATTCGTATCGCCCAAACGCAGTCGGAATAAAGTTGCTCCTCGCGCGTCACGCCGAACATGCCGGGCAAAAATTCCGCGAGCACAAAAGCGAACACGATTAAAATCAGCGTCAAGCCGATTGTCGAAGTGATTCCCAAGTGCATTATCTTTCGCACGCTGTGCAAGGCGCGTTCCGCATGATATTGACAGACCATTGGTTGAAGGCAATCAACTATTCCCGTGTAAAACGTGATTAAAAGCATCAGCACGTTGATTATGACCGTGACAACGATTAATTCTTGCTCGCCGAACTTTAAAATGACGAACTCGGAAAAAATTATCGGCAACAGCGCGATGAACAGCGTATCCATTGAGTGGTACCAGCTGTAAAAAATTCCCTGCCAAAATTCTTTGACGCTCCAATACTTCACGAACCGTAGCTGACACTTCGCCGCGAAAAGATACGGCACGTGGAATAAAAAGCCCACCAAGCTTCCGACGACCGTCGCGATACCGATACCGAGTACGCCGATTTTGTAGCCAAGCACAATGTCGAGAATCACATTGACGACGAACATTGCCGCCGTCGCCTTGACGCAAATATTTTTCTCGCCCTCCGCAACGTAAATCGTATAAAAGTAAATGTTAAGGATACAGGGCAAGGCGACGAACATCAGCCCGCTATAATAATCAACCGCGTAGCTCATCAGCTCCGGCGAAATTTCCCACAGCGATAAAATTTTCTCGCGAAAGACGACAAGAATCAAAGTCACGACCGCGCCCGTCACGACCGAACAAATCATGCCCATGCTGAACAGTTCGTTCGCCTTAGCTTGATCGCTTTTATCTTTGGCATAGGAAAACATCATTGCCAGTCCGTCGGCAACCATGTAGCTCAGAAAAAATATCAGCGTCATTATCGGCGAGACGAGTGTCATTGCCGCGACCGCCTCTTCTCCGACGAATTGCCCCGCGACGACGTTATCCGTAAGCAACAGAACGTAGGATATTGTCATTGACGCGAACGACGCCACGAACACCGATTTGAATCGCTGACCTATTACCGTTTTCATTACAAGCCTCCTTTCCGCGCCGATTATACCATAAAAAAATCCCCCGCGCAGTTTTTACGCAGGGTGAAAAATTTTTCTTGCAGATTTAAATTGTGTGAAGTCTGATTGAGGAAGTGCCGCCCTCGCCGTACTTCATACCGGCAGTGAGAATAACGAGGTCGCCCTTTTGAACGTAGTCATGCTTAAGCGCACTGGTCGCGGAGTAGTCAATCATCTGAACAATGTCGAGCCAAGGAGTACCGGAAATCGGGAAGACGCCCCAACGCAAATTCAAATGGCGGGCGACTTGATCCGTCTGCGTGAATGCGATAATCGGAGCTTTGGGCTTGTACTTCGAGACGACGCGCGTCGTGTAGCCGGATCTGGTCGGCGTGATAATGGCGGCGGCGTTGAGTTCGTAGCCGAGTTGAACGGTCGCATGGGCGATTGCATCTGTCTGCGAATTTTTTCTGTGAATGCCTTTGTTGAGGAAAATCTCTTTGTATTCGAGAGATTCTTCAATGCGGCAGGCGATTTGATTCATCATTGCGGCGGATTCGACAGGATATTTACCGCCAGCAGTTTCGCCGCTGAGCATGATAACATCCGCGCCATCGAGAATTGCGTTGCCGACGTCGGAAACTTCTGCGCGGGTCGGGCGCGGGTTAATCGTCATGCTTTCGAGCATTTGCGTTGCGACGACGACAATTTTACCGACGGCGTTGCATTTCTTGATAATGTCTTTTTGAATAAGCGGAACATCTTCGGCGGGTATCTCGACGCCCAAATCACCGCGAGCAACCATAATGCCATCACTCGCCTCAATAATCTCGTCGATATTTTTAACGCCTTCGAGGTTTTCAATCTTGGAGATAATTTCCATGTGCCCGCCGTTGTCGACAATAAGCTTGCGGAGAGCCTCAACGTCGGCGGCGCGTTGAATGAAACTGGCGGCGACAAAGTCCATATCGTTTTCAATTCCGAAGAGAATATCTTTTTCGTCCTGTTCGGAAATGGCGGGGAGCCCGAGCGCAACGCCGGGCGCGGCAACTCTTTTGCGCGAACTCATTTTGCCGGAATTTAAAATCGTGGTGTAAATGTCCTTGTCCTTAATCTCGTCAATCTTGAGTTCAACAAGCCCGTCATTGAGCAGGAGTTTATCGCCGACGTTGACTTCTGTGTAAAGGAGCTTGTGAGAGACGGACGCTTGATTTTTATCGCCTTGAATGTCGTCGTTGCGGAGAATAAATTTTTCGCCTTCAACGAGCATAACGGCATCATCTTTGAAGAGACCGAGCCGCATTTCGGGACCTTTGGTATCGAGGACTAAGGAAATAACTTTGCCTGTCTTCTTGGCGGCGGCTTTCACGGCGTCGATACGTTTCTTGTGACCTGCGTGGTCGCCGTGCGAAAAGTTAAAGCGGGCGGCGTTCATGCCGTTTTCGATAAGCCCTTCAATAATTCCGGGCGCGTCGGTCGCGGGTCCTTGCGTGCAGATGATTTTTGTCTTCTTAAGCATACGTTGAACCTCCTTAAAAATTTTTATCATTATACAACAAACCGCCGCGCAGGCAAAATCTATTTAAAAAATTTTTCGTAAGTTGACATGAAAAAAATATGGTGATAGAATTCAATCGTTGGCAGGTAGGAGAGGCAATCGCGGCAGAAATTTCTGACGAGGAAAGTCCGGACTCCACAGAGCAGCGTGCCGGGTAACGCCCGGTGAGAGTAATCTTAAAGAAAGTGTCACAGAAAAGAAAACCTCCTGTTTAGTGAAGGAGGGAATTAGGGAACTAGCTATTTCTCTATTATCCTAATTTCCTAAGTAGGTAAGGATGAA
>JBGUYA010000106.1:0-6610 GCA_045118435.1 Quinella sp.
TAATTTTGTCAGCTTGAACGGCGGCGACAATGAAATTTCAATAGAGAGTGATGAGAATACCGTCAAGGCGAGCGCGGGCAACAATAGGGTCACAGTCAGCGGCATTGATAACAAAATCGAGACAGGCGAAGGCTCCGATACAGTTTGGAATAAAGGATATGGATCGACGGTTGGTACGGGTTTTGGAAAAGATTCTATACGCAATGACGCCAGTGACGTCTCGATTAACAGCGGCTACAACGACGACACCATTACAAATTACGGCTCGGAAGTCACGATTAGGAGCGGCAAGTTGAATTTAAGCGCGGGGAAAAATTCTATTACAAATTACGGCTCAAAAGTTACGATTGCAGGCGGCGGCGACAAGGATACGATAAAAAATTCGGGGCAAGCAGTCTCGATAAACGCGGGCGCGGGAAGTGACATTATAAATCTTTACAGCCATGTTCCTCTTGGCGACTTGTTCCAAGCGGCTTTGGAACCGCTCAAAAAAGCTCTGCAGGATCAAATCATAAAGCGCATCGAAGATTTCGCAGATTTGCTGGGAGACTTTATTGAACTCAATACCAATTACAATTACATAGGCAAAAAACCCAACAAGGCAAAGAAAAAATTGAACAAGATAATCGAAGACGCCGATTCCGTGTCGGATTTTCTTGACAAGGCAAACGATACTCTCAGTAGATTGGGCGGGCGTTCCGAAAAACTCACCAAGATGCGCGAAGTTTGCTCCAAGATCAGCGGGTTCGCCGGTAAAATTGTTAAAGCTCTCGACCATGCGGAAACTGTCAGCGGCATAGTTGAAGACTACGCCAACAACAAACTTTTCTCCCTTGCACTCAAAGACATGCTCGCTGACTTTGAGAAAGACGAGAACGGGCATTGGTGTTTTGCATTCAAAAAGACTTGGCTTTCTCCCACAACTGTGAAGGGCGGCAAGGGCAATGATAAAATTTACAGCGACGGTTATACCTTCCACGTCTACGAGTACAAGGCGGGCGACGGCAACGATATTATTTACGGCTGGAATGTGAACGACACGTTGAAGATTCACGGCGCAAACTACAGCGGCAAGGTTAAAGGCAAAGATTATGTTCTCACGGTCGGCAAAGGTTCGATAACTTTTAAAAATTTCACCTCAAGAAATGTTAAGCAGTCAAGAAACGGCAAGACTTTTCCGCTGATAATAGAAGGCGACAACGAAGATTTATATTATCAGCCGGTTGTAAATTCGCCTAAAAAAGTTATCGTCAATTACGGTTGGGCAAACGTCGCCGAAGACTTTTCCGGCATAATTGATCTTACGGAAGGTTGGGAAGATACAGTCGAAAGAATTGACGCGCTCGAAACTTCGGGCGACGTTGAAATTATCGGTAACAGTTCTACGAAAGAAATAAAAAGCGGTAGCGGTAACGATAAAGTCTGTAACATTTCGAGTTCCGCAATAATCAGGACAGGTTCGGGCGACGATATGATTTTGAATTCTGGCAACGAGAATTCGATTTTGGCGAGTAGTGGCAACGATACGATTGTCAACTTTGGCGACGAGAATACAATTTTTTCTGGTGCAGGTAACGATACGATTTTGAATTCTGGCAACAAGAATACAATTTTTGCGAGCGCGGGCAATGATACGATTGTAAACTTCGGCGACGAGAATACGATTTTTTCCGGCGCGGGCAACGATACAATTACTTCCGAAGGCAAGAAAAATATTTTCAGCTATGACGGAGGCGGCAATAAAATCATTTACGGTTTCGGCGCGACGGATACTCTTAAAATCGCAAAGCATTTGGGCACTTACTCAAAGAAAAAGAGTGGAAAAAATATCGTCGTGACGGTCGGCGATGGGAAAATTTCTTTAATGGGCGCGGCGAGCTTGTCCGCCGTCAATGTCAAATCGGTCAAGTCTCCTTTGCTCATAACGCTCACGAAAAAGGCAGATGAATATTATAATTATAATGACCTTGACGACGCGACGCTTCAAGCTCTCGAAGGCAACGACAAAATTCACAACGGTTGCGACAATGTTTCAATCTCTGGCGGCGCGGGCAACGACTCCATTGAGAATGCCGGTGGTAGTTTTGTAACAATCAACGGCGGCAACGGCGCAGATACCATTTACAACAGATGGAATTGTAACTTTGTAACAATCACCGGCGGGACAGGTAACGATTCTATTTCCAATGACGGTAGTTTTGTAACAATCAACGGCGGCAACGGCGCAGATACCATTTACAACAGATGGAATTGTAACTCGGTTTCAATCAATGCGGGTGACGGCAACGATACAATTTTTACTGCGGGTTTTAACGTGACAATCAAAGGCGGCAAGGGTAACGATACGCTTTGGGGCAACGGCTCGACAGAAACTTTCCTCTATGCGAAGGGCGACGGCAAGGATATTATTTACGGCTTTGACAGCAAAGACACACTCACGTTTGATAATCTCACGTTTAAAGCCGCTTACAGCAAAGCCAAAGGCACGATTACCTTCAACGTCAGCGGCGGCTCCGTAACTTTGAAGGATTTCAACACGACGACGACTTTCCACATCAACAACGACGTTTATAAAATCAGCGGCGCAAAATTAATTCGTAATTCGTAATGCACAATGAAACTTTTTCTCCCGTCAAAGTGGCGGGATTTTTTTGAAAAAATTTTTTCATAATGAACTTTTATAATCTGCGCGGAGGTGGTTTTATAAAAAAGATTTTGGCGGCGGGAGTTGTGGCAATGTTTATGATAAAATTTTCTGCGGAGGCGAGAATGCAAAGGCGACAAAGATTGTACAGACGGCGGGGCGCGACAGGCTCGGAAACTTCGCGCCGGAGTTCGCGCATTACAACGATGATATTTTGTTCGGTGAAGTTTGGAGGCGCAACTACATTTTGTCCTTGCACGACAGGAGCATTGACGGCGGCGGACTTGCGCTGACAAGCCAACATCTTGTGATGATGCTTGAAAAATGTGGCTGTCGCGTCGAGACTGAAAGCCGTCTTGTACATAACGAATACTTCGCCATAAACGGCGGCTACGACCCAGAACTCGGAAAGAAAATTCGTTACTCTGCTCATCTAAAAATTTGTCTTGAAAAGTATTCAAAGGATAAGTGAATAGCGCAAGTAGCTAACAGAACGAAATTTTTAAAGCAGACAGCTAACTTATCGTAACGGGTGACAATATGGCGATAACTCTTGATGCGCTGAAAGAAACACTCGACAATGTTGCGACGCTTATACAGTTCCAAATCAAAATCATGTTTAATCCTGAAATTGGCTTTATCAGGAATGCACACCATTGCCGAGTGCTTTTCAAGATAATCACGGATGGATTGACTGGAGTTATGCATTTATCATTTTCAAAAGATTTCTGGGAAATCCCATTACTTATAAAAAGCTTAAATCCAAAATATAAATTGTTCATAAAAAAACTCGCTGTTGCCGTGACCGTCGAGAATAAGGAATTGTACTGTGCTGAAATAGAAATATAAATAAAAATTGCTTGATTTTAGCACTGCTACTTTATTTCCAAAATGGAAATGTTATAATTAAAAAAGTTCTAGAGGAGGTGTTAAGGGTGAGTGTCTCTAGTAGGATTGTAAATTTGCGTGAACGTTGCGGCTTAAATCAAAAGGAGCTAGCAGAAAATTTGCACATGAATAGGAGCGTTCTTAATCGAATTGAAAACGGCACACGTCCTGTTCGTGATGATGAGCTAAAAATTTTTGCTGATTATTTCGATGTATCAGCGGATTATTTGCTGGGGCGCGACGTAAGTAATACTCCTTCTCTTTCTGAAGAACAGAAAAATTTGCTTAGTGGTTTTGATAAACTCAATTCTTCAGGGCGAAATTTATTGGTCGATGTCTTGAATTCGTTGTGCATATCTCATGCGGCAATAGCGTAATTTTCAAAATAAAAAGCCCTCCTGCGGGAGGGTGAATTTTTAAGAGCGATAATATGGCGCAAGTGAGAACGCGCAAGCTCGGCAATATAAAAATTTGCAAGCAAAACCTTAATGCAGGCAATCTGCAGATTTTATCAATAAAGTAACAAACTATACAAAGGTAAAAAGGAGAAAAAATTTTATGCCCGTAATGGAATACTTGGAGCGCAATGCCGCGCTTTACGGCGACGAAGTTGCGCTGGTTGAGTTGAATCCCGCCGTTGCCGACGGTCGCCGCATGAGTTGGAAAGAATTCAGCTTGATTGAGTCGAACAGCTTTGCGCCGTATCGTCGCGAGATAACTTGGCGCGTCTTCGACGAAAAAGCGAATCGTTGCGCAAATCTTTTGATTGAACGCGGCGTTCGCAAAGGCGACAAGGTCGCAATTTTGATGTATAACTGTCTTGAGTGGCTTCCGATTTATTTTGGCGTACTGAAAACGGGCGCGATTGCCGTCCCGTTCAATTTTCGCTACGACGCGGCGGAGATTTTGTACTGCGCGAAGCTTGCGGAGGTAGACGTTATAATTTTCGGTCCCGAATTTATCGGGCGCATTGAAACCAATGCCGAGCGGCTCAGCAAAGGTCGCCTGTTGATTTACGTCGGCGATAACTGTCCGAGTTTTGCGGAGAGCTATCACATAATGGTTGACGATTGCTCAAGCGTTAAGCCAATGGTAGGCGGCATTACGGAAGATGACTTCGGCGCGATTTATTTTTCGTCGGGCACAACTGGTTTTCCGAAGGCTATTCTTCACAAGCACCAAAGCTTGACGCAAGCCGCGCAGATGGAGCAGAAACATCACTTGACGGGGCGCGAAGATAATTTTCTATGCATACCGCCGCTTTATCACACGGGCGCGAAGTTTCATTGGATGGGAAGTCTCGTTGCAGGTTCAAAAGCTGTCTTGCTCAAAGGTACAAAGCCCGAAATAATTTTGGACGCGGTGTCTAAGGAGCAATGCACAATCGTTTGGCTTTTAGTCCCTTGGGCGCAAGATATAATTGACGCGCTCGACCGCGGCGATTTGAAATTGGAAGATTATAAATTAGATCAGTGGCGGCTCATGCACATTGGGGCGCAACCCGTGCCGCCCAGTTTGATTCGTCGTTGGAAAAAATACTTCCCGCATCATGACTACGATACCAATTACGGCTTGAGCGAGTCGACAGGTCCGGGTTGTGTGCATTTGGGTTTGGAAAATATTTCAAAGGTCGGAGCAATCGGCGTGCCCGGCTATCGTTGGCAGTGCAAGATTATTGACGAACTCGGCGTTGAAGTTATTCGCGGCGACGTGGGCGAGCTTTGCGTCAAAGGTCCCGGCGTCATGACCTGCTACTACAACGACCCGAAGGCGACCGCCGAAGTCCTCAAAGATGGCTGGCTTCTTACGGGCGACATGGCTCATCAAGATAAAGACGGCTTTTATTTTCTCGTCGACCGCAAGAAAGATGTCATTGTCAGCGGCGGCGAAAATATTTATCCCGTTCAGATTGAAGACTTCCTGCACAAGTTCGACAAGATTAAGGACGTGGCAGTTATCGGCTTGCCCGACCGGCGGCTCGGCGAAATTTCTGCGGCGATTATCGAGATTCAACCGAACGTCACCTGCACGGAGGAAGAGATTAATAATTTCTGTCTCGACCTGCCGCGCTACAAACGCCCCAAGAAAATTATTTTCGCCAACGTGCCGCGCAATGCTACGGGAAAAATTGAAAAGCCCGTACTTCGCAAGCGTTACGGCGCGGATAAACTCGTCGCGCTGGAAAATCAAAGTTAAAAAAATCAGCTGCCGCCCCGTTTGGAGTGACAGCTTTTTTCTTGCAAATTCAGTTGAGTTTCTTATCCTTGTAAATCTTTGTGCCCTTGAGCGTCGCCTCAAGCGCGAGACCTTTCGTTGTCATTTGATAAACCCAAACGCCCGGCGCAACGTATTCCGCGCCCTCGAACGAGCCACCGCCCACGCCGTCATTAGCCGACGCCTCCGCGCTTGCTCCAAAACGAATTTTGCCCGCAATGAAATTTTCCCAAGCGTCTTTGGTGTTGAGCAGGAAAATCAAGTTGTACTCCTTCGCGCCAAGCCCTAAGCCCGCCGAAAGTTCTTTCATGCGCAGATAAACTTTCTCGCCCGTTTGATTGTTAACGGCAACGCCGCGCCCGTGACTTGAGCCGATAAACAAAACCTTTACGCCCGAATTGGACAGCGTGGCATAGGCGTAACACTCGCTGATAACGCGCGGCGCGTCGGGATATTTTGCATAAAGTTTGTCGAGAGTTTTCGCCGAAAGTTGGTCAACTTGCCAACGCTGTTCGGCGGCAGAATCCTTACTTGCCGCAAAAGCCGTCGCCGTCATGAAAAACAAAATTGCTAACGCCGCAAAAATTTTTTTCATAGCCATAGACGCCCCTCCTGTTTTTGGAAAAGTATATAAAAAGTCGATTTGTAAGTCAATGCGTGAAAAAATTTTGAGCTTTGTAGGATTACAATAGATGAGTGACAAAAATTGGAGTGAAAAAAGCTCCTTTGTGTTATGCTTAGATTAGTACAGAACGTAAAAGTAGGAGCTTACAATGAACAGTATAACACAGACAGCAAAATTCCGCTTATCAGTCTTAAAATTTGCAAACACACATAACGACCTTCCTATGAGACCTTTAGCTT
>JBGUYA010000107.1:0-6839 GCA_045118435.1 Quinella sp.
GCGGGCAATCTTACTCATGCCAATCCACTCCGTTATCAGCAGTGCCGCGATAACCAGCATAATTCCCTTCTCCATAAAAATCGCAAGGATTGAAATGATGACGAGCGTCGGAATTGAGCCGATAATCTCAATGAACCTTTGCAAAACGTTGTCGACGACGCCGCCGAAAAAGCCCGAAATCAGCCCATAACTCATGCCGATAATCATATCAATAAAAATCGCCACGAACGCGATAATCAGCGAAACACGTGCGCCTTGCCAAGTCCTCGTCCAAAGGTCGCGCCCCATGTCGTCCGTGCCAAATAGAAAAGTCCTGTCGGAAAAAAGATTCTGCGCGGAGCCGTCGCCCATTTGCGGCGATAAACTCTTGGCGGTAATCTCCTTGCCCGCCGTGTCCGTGACGGAAATAATTTCTTGATAGCCGTAGGAACTCACAACCGGCGCGAGAACCGCAAAACAAATTATCGCCGTGACGAGAATCAAGCCCGTTACGGCAAAGCGATTTTTCAAGAAATGAACTGCTACGCCCTTCCAATAGCCCTGAGACGCGAAATTTTCATCAACCGTCAAATCGCGGTCGGCAATAAATTCAAAGTCGTCTTTGGTCATGTTTACTCTCCCTTAGCTGTCAATCTGATTCGCGGGTCGATTATCCCGTACAAAATGTCGAGCACGAGCATCGCGCCGATATACATTGCCGAAAAAACTATCCCCAACGCGAGAACGTAATTGTAATCGACGCCCTGCCCCGCTATCGCGTCAACCATGAGCTTGCCGACGCCGTTTATCCCGTAAATTTTTTCGATAACCATTGCGCCCGTGAGTAAGTCGACGACAAGCGGCGCGATAACCGTCACAATCGGTATAAGCGCATTTCTCAAAACGTGCTTGCGAATCAGTTCAAAGCCGTAAAGCCCCTTCGACTCCGCAAGCCTGACATAATCGCTGTTGAGGACTTCAATCATCTCGTTGCGCGTAAAGCGGGCTATCGTCGAGATTGCAAAGAGACTGAGCGACAGCATAGGCATAATTGCCGACGATAAAAAGTTTGACGGGTCGAAGAAATACGGGAAGAACGGAATTTTGTATGAGAAGAAATACTGCAGGAAAATCATAAAGACGTAGGAAGGTATGCACACGCCGAGAATCGAGGCGAGCGTACACAGTCCGTCGAGAAATTTCCCGCGATTGAGTGCGGCGGTAATGCCGATTGTCAGCCCGACCGCCGTCCCGAACAAAATCGACAACACGCCGATTTTAAACGAGTTCATTAAACACGCTGTCAATATCGGCTTAATCGGTGCGCCGTTGTAAAGCGACGTGCCGTTGCCGAAACTGCCGCTTAATAACATTGACATGTAATTTACGAACTGCTCCAGAATCGGCTTGTTAAGTCCAAGCTCCTCGCGTTTTTGCAAAATCATTTCCGCCGACATGCGCTCAACTGGGAACGGGTCGCCCGGCATTATCCGAATCAGCACGAACAGCACGAAAATTATCAGGAACAGCGTCAGCGCGGACATCAGAATTCTTTTGGTTACGTACTTTGCCATTTCAACTTTCCTTCATAATAAAATGCTTGTGAAAATATAATGTACGACGCGCGGCAAGTCAAGCGTTTATTTTTGGAAATGGCAGTTGCCCGCGCAACAACGCCGAATTTTTTTCAATGATATAATCAGCAAAATTTATCGAAAGGAGGCAGAAAGGCAATGAGGAATTAGGAATGTGGAATGAGGAATGAAAAAACAATTCCTAATTGCTTTTCGCGGCTTGTGCGGAAGATTTTTTTGATTATTCTGCTTGCGGGCTTTATCGGCTACGCGGGCTTTAATCTTGCCGAGATCGTTACGCCTTACGTCACGATTGCGAAGGCGCGAGCGACTTCAAACAGTGCGCAAGTCAAAGGTCTTCTCGATAAAAATTTTGAGCCTGTGCAGACTTGCGACGAATTCACGTTCAAATTCCTTCTGCGCGGCTGGTGAAAATAAACGCGCTTGTCTCGGCAGGATTTATCTGCGCGGCAAGCCTGCTCCTATGGATTTTAATCTTTGAAAATGATTTCAGCGTCGAGTACGTGGCGGCTTACTCGTCAACGACAATGCCAACAGTTTACAAAATCTCGGCGTTTTGGGCGGGACAGCAAGGTTCGTTCCTGCTGTGGCTCTTGATTCACGCTGAAATGTCTGACGTGCGGCAATCGTCGGCATGGGCGCATTGCACGCGCTTAACGTCGTCACCTGCGTTGATTGCCATATGTCTTACATGCGCCAAGACGGCGTTATGTTCGCGAGGCTCAGTGATATTGGGATTGGGTCAGTGCCGAAAGTTCAATGGGTTTCCATAATCCCGATAAGTGCATGAAGGCACTCGGCATTTCGATTGACGCCGCGCACAAAGCTATCAAGAGTGCAACCGCCGCTGTCAAAGGTGGCGCACTCGTGCTTGAACCGTTGCCGACTAAACCTTTCGATACGGTAAAATTCGACGACGCGATTAAGCCAGGCACTCCTCCGCCCGCGCAGGCTACCGCTTCCGCTCAGTAAAAACTTTCCAGGAATAAAAAATTATCGCCCCTCTAACTTGAGAGGCGACTTTTTTACAAAACGTATTGCCAAAGCGTTTGACTTTCGGGCAAGTAAATCAGCATTAAGATTTCGTTCATGCCGCAATGAGCCTTGATTTTGTTCGCGTACTTTTTATCGGGTTTGGAGAGATTTTCCTTATTCGGAGGATGCGAGTGAACGAAACCGACGAATTTAATCCCGCGACGATTCCAATCGCGCAAGACTGCGTTCAAGCTGTCAATGTCGGGGATATAATTTCGCGCGTCAGTAGTACCGGTGCTGTCGTGATAAAATTCGCTGACCGTGCGCCCTTCGCGAACGCCGAGTATTCCGCCTGATTCGGGGATTGCCAATGCCGCTTGAATTTGTCTTATCACAGAGTCCGCAAGCTCATAGTTATTTGTAATTTCTGCAGACATCGCTTGCCTTGTGCCATTTGCCGTCAAGCCCGCACAAAACTTTATGGCTGAAGAAAGTTTCTTTCTCGTCAATGTTATGGTCGCAGTATTCGCAAGTTTCGATATTGTCGCCCGCAAATTTGCACTTCGGCAGAGTGATAGCCTCGTCTTTCTTGTTAATGGTTTCCATTATTTTGCCCTCCTAAAAATTTTAAAAGATTTTCTTCAAGATTTTGCCGACGCCGTAGATAGCGGCTCCGCCAATGGCAATGGGCGCAAGCGGTGTAACGAAAGCCGCCGCCGCTCCGACAGCCCCTGTAATTCCCGCAGTCCCAGCAGTGATTGCGCTCGCCGCGCCTGTAAAGCCGACCGCTGACGCAAAACTTGAGGCAGTCGCGCCGACTTGCCCTATCGTACTAATTGCGAATCCTGTCGCGCTTGTGCTTACCCTTCCGACCGTGTTCAAAAGAGTTTTCCCGCCGCACTTCATAGCCGCTTGGAAAATGGGTTGCCCGACGGCGGTGTGTATGACGGTACTTTTGGCGTAGTCGATAAGAATTTCCTTAGCCGCAGAAGTCGCTATATCCTTCGCCGCCTCCTTGACGGTTTTATCTCCCGTGAGCACGTCGACAAAATTACTGCCGACAGCGACCGCGCCGCCGACTTTAGCCCAAGCCTTAGCCGAGACTGCGCCGTTAAGTTCAACAAGTTTAATCGCTTGAGCTTTTGTGTAGGCATGCGGGAAGAAAACGGCGGCGGGATTGCCCGTAATTTTACTCTCGACGCGCATAAGCTCCGAAAGTTCCTCGCACTGGACAGCGTGCGACAAAGTACTTTCAACTTTTTTTATGCCGTGCGCAAGTGCTTGCTCTTTTATCGCCTCGAAGTTCGGTTGCTCATCATTTATGTAAACAACGGCTAAATCTTTGCAAAACTTCCAATTATCCTTGCCAAGATAATGTTCGCACTTAACTTCGACGTGCTCAAGCCCTTTCTCAATGAGCAAATCGGCGAGCGCGTCCTCGTCCATAACTTGAACATGACGAATTTGCCCGTCTTGCGCGGTTGCTTCAATCTGTGCGCGTATGAATTTCTTGAGATTGTCTTGAACATTATCGGCATTCTGTGCGGCAAGTTCCGTCTCAAGTTGCTTGCCGAGCCGCTCAGCCTCTCTCGAAAGACTTACGACTTCCTCAACCGCACTCATATCTACAAGCTTATTGCCCTGCTTGACGGAAAAACGGAAATTGCTCATAGCCGCGCCTCCTCAAGAGTTATTGAGCATTTCTCTGAACTTTTCGGGCAGGAAAGGATCTTCATAAGGCGAAGTCGGCGCACTTTTCCCGAAAACTATATGATGTTGCGAGTAATAATCCCTTTGAATGGAAGAGTTGATATTGTTCGGGTGACCGTTGACTTTTGAAACGCAAAGTGCACAGGCTTTTTCGTTCGCACTGCCCGGTTCCATGTTCGTATCGTATTTCCTGTTGAACATTCCCGGACCGATGGGGTGCCAAAAATCCGTCATGGAATTGTTCATGGATCTCCTGTCGTTCGTGCAACGCTCGCCGCCGTTGGTGACGTAGTTGGCTCCGTAAGTCGTGCGCCCTCTGTAATCCACCATTTCATAGCAGTAAATTTCGACGTTATCGGTAAGGCAAGGGCAATACGCCTCGATACTGTAATCCGTGTTGGCATTTGAAAAATAATGTTCGACGTGAACAAAGCGGCGCGTAACGGTATAAGTTCCGTTTTCGTTGCGGGTGATTTCCTTTGGGTCAAAGCCCAAAGTCACGGGGTCAACGTCAAGTTCGATTGTGTACATAAAATCCTCCTTAATCATAATCGTCAAGATTGTTCATTTGCCGCATAAAGTTATCGAGTTCCGAGTTTAGCTCCTTCATTTCCGTAAAGGTTCGTTTCATGTCCTGCACGAATTCTGCAATTCCGTTTTTGCTCAGGTCGGATAAATCCGTCAGCAACGACAATTCCACGCCCAAAGCTTTGGAAATGCGGATAAGCAACGGCAAAGAGACAGCTTTATTGGCGGAGCCGCTTTCTATGTGCGACAGATAATTTTTGTTGATTGAAAGTCTCTCCGCGAGTTCGGCTTGAGTGATGTTTTTGAGTTTGCGAAAGTACGCGATACGAAGCCCGATACACTTCAATTCATTGCGGCAATCGTCTATAGTTTCCGGTATTTTTTCCGCCATAGGCATCCCTCCGAAATCATTATAGCATAAAGATTTTGGCGCGTGATTACCGAATAGATTTACTTTTTACCAAAATAGATACGCAA
This sequence comes from Quinella sp., assembly GCA_045118435.1. GTDB lineage: Bacteria > Bacillota > Negativicutes > Selenomonadales > Selenomonadaceae > Quinella. The sequence continues at coordinate 5,265 of JBGUYA010000107.1, forward strand.
AAAATCATACTTTTCTTTTGCTGCGCCCAAAAGAAAAGTATGCAAAAGAAAAAGGCGTCAGACCCGCTGATTTCGCATCACGCGAAATAGCGCGGGCGACCGCACGTCCTGTGCGGCCGGGTTCTGACACCCGGTAACGTTTTTAAGTTCAAGGGCGATATTTTTTTTGTTAATCTCGGCGGAATAAGTCGCGCGTATAAACCTTGTGCGCAACGTCGTCAAGATCCGAATCATAGCGGTTGGTGATAATGCATTGGCTGAGCCGCTTGAACTCATCCAAGTCATTGACAATTTTGCTGTTGAAAAAAGTTGAGCCGTTTTCAAGCAACGGCTCGTAGACTATGACGGTTGCCCCCTTTGCCTTTATTCTCTTCATGATACCTTGAATTGACGATTGGCGGAAATTATCACTGCCAGTTTTCATAGAGAGACGATAAACTCCGACGACAACATTGCCTTCGCGCTCGAAAGAAAAATTTTCACTGCCTGTGTAAGCTCCCGACATTTCCAAAACTCGCTCGGCAATAAAATCTTTGCGTGTGCGGTTGCTCTCGACGATTGCCTCAATCAAATTTTCGGGCACGTCTTGATAGTTCGCGAGGAGCTGTTTTGTATCTTTTGGCAAACAATAACCGCCGTAGCCGAAAGACGGATTGTTATAATGATTGCCGATTCGCGGGTCATAGCAAACGCCGGCGATAATGTCCTTAGTATTCAAGCCCTTAAGCTCGGCGTAGGTGTCAAGCTCGTTGAAGTAGGCGACGCGCAGGGCAAGATAGGTGTTGGCGAAAAGTTTAACCGCCTCCGCCTCCGTCATGCCCATTAAAAGCGTCGGGACATCTTTTTTCAACGCGGCGTCACTCAAAATATTTAGGAAAGTTTCTGCGCGGGCGACTTGCGCGGCGTCGTTCAAATCGGTGCCAACAATGATTCGCGAAGGATACAAGTTATCGTAAAGAGCTTTGGACTCGCGCAGAAATTCGGGACTGAACATAATTTTATCGGTCGAAAACTTTTCACGCGCCGACTTCGTAAAACCTACAGGAATTGTACTTTTAATGACTATGACCGTATCGGGATTGAGCTTCGTAACTTTCTCGATAACGGAATTGACTATCGACGTGTCGAAAAAATTTTGGCGCGGGTCGTAATTTGTCGGGACGGCGATAATCGCAAAGGCGGCGTCCTTCAAAGCCTCTTCAAAATTTTTCGTGGCGGTGAGGTCAAGTTTTTTTTCCGCGAAATATTTTTCTATGTACTCGTCGCGAATGGGACTGCGGCGAGCGTTCACCGCGTCAACTTTCCCCTGCGACACGTCAACCGCCATGACGTGATGATTTTGAGACAAAAGCGTCGCCAGCGACAACCCGACATAGCCCATGCCGAATATCGCGATATTTTCTTTCATGCTATCATTTCCTTTCCGTTTAAAAAGTTACAAGCGGCGTTCATAATTTTTTCTTCAAGGCAGTTGACGCCCTCCGACGGCGCGCCGTTCGTCATGAAGACAAAGCCGCTTTTGCTGTTCGGGATAAAGTAAAGCCCCGACAGCAACCCGAACGCCTCGCCCGTGTG
>JBGUYA010000108.1:0-5619 GCA_045118435.1 Quinella sp.
TCGCCGTCACGGAGTTCGAGAGCCTCATTTACGCCCGTGGAAGCACCAGAAGGAACAGCTGCGCGGCCAACAATACCGCCTTCGAGAACGACATCAACCTCAACCGTCGGATTGCCGCGGGAGTCTACGATTTCGCGACCGATAACCTTCTCGATTTTTGCCATTACAAAATCCCCCTTATCATTAAAACTAGGTTAGAAATTATCTATAGCGCATTATACCATTTTGAGCGCACTTGGCAAGATATTTTCAAAAAATTTTTAGAAAATATCTTGCGCACATTGCGCCCGAAATGGTATAATGCGCAGTAGTAATTTTTAATTCAGTTTTTGGTAAGGGGGATTTTGTAATGGCAAAAATCGAGAAAGTTATCGGTCGTGAAATCGTAGACTCCCGCGGCAATCCGACGGTTGAAGTCGACGTTGTTCTTGAAGGCGGCATTGTCGGTCGCGCAGCTGTTCCTTCCGGCGCATCCACCGGCGCAAACGAAGCTCTCGAACTCCGTGACGGCGACAAAGCTCGCTACATGGGCAAAGGCGTTTTGAAAGCTGTTGCCAATGTCAACGAAGTCATTGCTCCGGCACTCGTCGGCGATTGCGTCCTTAACCAACGTGCGCTCGACTACAAGATGATCGAACTCGACGGCACGCCCACCAAGAGCAAACTCGGCGCAAATGCGATTTTGGCTGTCTCGCTCGCCGCTGCAAAAGCAGGTGCTCAGGCTGTCGGTCTGCCCCTCTATCGCTACATCGGCGGTTGCAACACCTACAAAATGCCCGTTCCGATGATGAACATCATCAACGGCGGCGCACACTCCGACGCTCCGATTGCTTTCCAAGAGTTCATGATTCGCCCTGTCGGTGCCCCGACAATCCGTGAAGCCATTCGCATGGGCGCGGAAGTTTTCCACAACCTCGCCAAGATTCTCAAAGGTCGCGGACTTTCGACTGCTGTCGGTGACGAAGGCGGCTTTGCTCCCAAACTCGACGGCACGGAAGATGCCCTCAACGTCATTATGCAGGCTATCGAAGCTGCTGGCTACAAACCCGGCGACGATGTCAAGATCGCTATGGACTGCGCGGCTTCCGAATTCGCGGTTGTCGAAGACGGCAAGTACTACTACGACTACAAACAACTCAACGGCAAACACCCGATTTTGAAAGACCCGAACGGCAAGAAACTCAGCGTTGACGAACAAATCGACTTCCTCGAAGAACTCATCACCAAGTACCCGATTGATTCTATCGAAGACGGCTTGGCAGAAAACGACTGGGACGGCTGGGTTGCGCTCACCAAGAAGATCGGCGACCGTTGCCAACTCGTCGGCGACGACCTGTTTGTCACCAACACCAAGTTCCTCAAGAAGGGTATCGAACTGGGCGCGGGCAACTCCATTCTTATCAAAGTCAACCAGATTGGCTCACTCACCGAAACTCTCGAAGCTATCGAAATGGCTCACCGCCACAACTACACGACTGTTACTTCGCACCGCTCCGGCGAGACCGAAGACGCAACCATTGCTGATATTGCTGTCGCCACTAACAGCGGTCAAATCAAGACTGGTTCCTTGAGCCGCACCGACCGCATGGCGAAGTACAATCAGCTCATCCGCATTGAAGAAGAGCTTGGCAAATCCGCTGTCTATGAGCGCAAACCGCTCCTCAATCGCACTGTCGGCGGAGTTTGGAAAGCTTAATTCATCGGCAAATTTTTAATCGACAATAAAAAGGGCACCGTCTCAAAATCTTTGGGGCGGTGCTTTTTTCAATGCGTAATGCGTAATGCGTAATTAATTATGTTCAAACTATACCAAATTGCGCCGTTGCATGTTATAATATGTGTGATTTTTGCAGGGCGAAAAATTTTTGAGGAGATGATTTAAAGAATGGGACAAAACATAGGCATTAAGGACATGCGAGCATTTTTCGCTATCGTTGAAGAAGGAAATATCAGTCACGCGGCGCAACGTCTCGGAATTGCTCAACCCGCGCTCAGTCGTCAAATGAAGCATCTCGAAGAAAATATGGGCGTGAAACTTTTTGAGCGCGGCTCGCGTCGCATTCGTTTGACGGAGGCTGGTCAACTGCTTTACGGGCGCGTCGAAAGTATTTTGGGCATGGTCGACGGCACAGTTCGCGAGATTAAGGAAATTGGCAACGGCTCAAAGGGCGTGATTCGTATCGGGACAATCACGACTTCGGGCGCAATGATTCTGCCCGATTTAATCGCCGAGTTCCGCAAGATTTATCCCGACGTGACATTTGAAATTTGGGAGGCAGAGGGCGCGAGGATAATTGAACTTCTCGACAACCGCCTTATTGAAATTGCAATCACGCGCACGCAAGTCGACAATCTCACGTACGAACTACGCGTACTTCCCAACGAACCGTTCGTTATGGTCATGAACGCGGAAAACATTTGCGGCAAGGACGACGACACAATTAAGCTTGAGGAGCTGAAAGGGCAACCTCTGATAATTCCGTTGCGTTGGAAGTCGAATTTCATTGCCGAGTGTCAAAAGCTCAACTTCACGCCGAACATAATTTGCGTCTCGGACAGCATTGTACAGGATTTGCTGATGGTCAAAAACAATCTGGGCGTTGCAATGATACCGCTTTCGGGCAAGCGGCTCCTCAGCGACGGAGATTTGATTTACAAGCGCATCGTCGAACCGGAAGTTACGACGCACACTGTCTTGGCGTGGCGCAGAAAACAGACGCTGTCAACGGCTTGCAAGAATTTCATTGAGATGTTTGAAAAGCTTTTTATCGGGGAGGCTATTTAATGAAGCGCGAAATTAACCCGTTCGATTACGCGAGCGATATTTTCAAGGCGATGCCGAGCGGAATTCTTTTGACGAGCGAGGCGGAAGACTGCGTCAACGCGATGACGATTGGTTGGGGCACACTCGGCATTGAATGGGGCGTCCCGATTTTCGCGGCGTACGTTCGCACGAGCCGCTTTACCTACGAGCTTATGGAGCGCACAGGCGAATTTACAATTTGCGTTCCCTACGGCGAGCTTTCTAAAGAAGGGGCTAAGGCAATCGGGATTTGCGGTAGCAAGTCGGGGCGCGACCTTGACAAGTTGGCGAAGGCAGGCGTTCACCTTGTCGACGCGGATATTGTTCGTCCGCCCGCGATTAAGGAGTTGCCGCTAACTTTGGAGTGTCGCGTTGTCTTCAGTCAGTTGCAACCGGTCAAAGACATTTCTTATCGGTTCAACAAGTTTTATCCGGAAAGTGGCGAGCACTCCGCGCCGCACGTCGCCTATTACGGCGAAATTCTCAAGGCGTACATTATCGAAGACTAATGGTTGTTGGTTAAATCAAAAACTCTCAGGCTTTGTGCTTGAGAGTTTTTTTATTATTTGTTTTCGTCGAGAAGCTGTAAAAGTTCGTCGTAATCTTTCTTGAGTTGAACATAATCCTCAGCGATTTTCAGTGCCGCCAAAACTGCAATTCGACTCCCCGCGAAAGTTCTGGTGTTCTGCGCGATTGATTTCATTGTCGAATCGACCATGCGCACCAGCTTTGCAAGTCCGTTCGGGTCTTCGGTGCGCAGTCGATATACTTCCCCGAAAATTTCAACCTCGACGCGCCGCATTTCGCCGACGGGTTTTTCTTCCTTCAACTCAATCACCTCAACTTCTCAGCTCGGCTCCGAATTCTTTTTCCACTGCCGCCAAAATATTTTTGAAAGCCTCGTCAGCCTCTTCGTCCTTGAGCGTGCGCTCGTTCGACCTGAATTCTATTGCAAACGCCAAAGATTTTTTATCGGCGGAAATTCGCTCGCCCGTGTACACGTCAAACAGCGTCGCTCCCTTGAAGAAAGTCCCGCCATTCGCCACGATAACTTTTTCGACGTCGCCCGCCGCCACGTCGAGATTAACCAAGATTGCCAAGTCGCGGCTGATTGACGGATATTTTGGAAGGCTCTCGAAGGAAAATTTCTTCGCGGCGAATTTCTGGAGCGTCTCAACGTCCGCCTCGAACACGTAAATTTTTTTCTTAATGCCCAAAGCCTCAGCCACTGCGGGATGAACTTCGCCGACTGTCGCCAAAACGTCACGACCTTTTTTGAAGACAGCAGTTTTGCCGGGATGAAGTGCGTAGTGCTCGCCCGCCTCCACGAAATAATTTGCTATCGACAAGCCCGCCAAGAGTTCCTCGACAATGCCCTTTGCGTCATAGAAGTCGACCTGCGCGGGATTTTGCGACCAACCTTTAGGCTCGCGACGCCCCATTAACAATCCCGCGAGTTTTTGTTTTTCAACGGGCTGTTCGGTCACGGGAAGATTTTTCGGGAAGAAAACAGGCGCGACTTCAAACAGGCGCACGTCCTCATTTTTGCGGCTGAAATTCCGCGCGGCGTTCTCGAAGATTGACGCCAATAAAGTTGTTCTAAGGAGTGGTGCCTCGTCGGTCAGCGGATTCATTATCGGCACGGCTTTTCTAAGTTCGGAGTCGGCGGGGATTTTCATTTTGTCAAACATTTGCTCGCTCGTGAACGCGAAAGAAAGTTCCTCGCTCATGCCAAGCCACGACAAAATTTCTTTTATCTTGTCAATGAAGTTTTGCGCGGCGGATTGATGACCCTGTTGCGAACCTTTCGGCAATGTGGAAGGAATTTTATCAAAGCCGAAAATCCGCGCAACTTCCTCCGACAAATCTTCGGGCAGGGTAACATCGTTGCGCCAATCGGGGACTGTCGCCTCGTACGTCGAAGAAATTTTTATGTCGACGTTCTTGACCGCCTCGCCGACCTTCGAGCCGATATTCTTAACAAAATCTTCGACGCCTGCTTTGGCTTTGTCTTTAACTTTTTCGCGCGGCTCCTCCTTTTTGCCGAAGAGACTTCCGAAAGTCGAACCGATATTTTTAACGAAGCCCTCAACGTCCGACTTCTTAATCTCGCGCGCCGCCTTGCCAATAGTTTTAGTTGCGGCGGCGAATTTATCTGCAACTTCGTCAGTAAGTTCCTCAACCTTGCCGACGTTCTCAATTTTAAAGCCGAGTGCCTCTAACACGTCAATAATCTCCGCGTCTTTAAAGTTCGTGCCGAGACGCGCGTTAATCTGCGCGGGCGTGAAACGGATTTTGACTTCAGGCTTGGGTTCGGGATAAACATCGACGACGCCTTGACAAACTTTGCAAGCGTTCATCTCCTGCAGAAGTTGCGCGACCCTATCCAAAGCGGCAACGGTGCCTTCAACATTGGTGCCGCGCTCAAATCTGCCGCTCGCCTCTGTGTGAATACCGACTGCGCGGGAAGTCCTGCGAATCGACGCGGAGTTAAAGCAAGCCGCCTCAAGGATAACCGTCTTGGTTTTCTCGGTTATCTCGGTTTCAAAGCCGCCCATAATGCCCGCAAGCCCCGCCGCCTTTTCCGCGTCGGCAATGACGAGTTCGCCACCTTTGGCAAGTCTGTTAGTGTCGTCGAGTGTATGGAGCGGTTCGGCTTTGACAGCTCGCCGCGCAGTGAGTTCATGACCTTTAACTTCGTCGAAGTCGTAGGCGTGGAGCGGTTGCCCCATTTCCAACATTACAAAGTTTGTCACGTCGACGACGTTGTTAATCGCCCGCATGCCCGCGCCTTCGAGACGCTTAACTATCCAGTC
>JBGUYA010000109.1:0-28500 GCA_045118435.1 Quinella sp.
GATATTTTCTTCAAGCTCCGCCTGCATCGAAGACTTCAAGCCGTCGCTGTCAACTTTTACCCAAGTAAAGCCCGACGCCTCCACGATAAACAAAAATGCCCGCTCAATCGCATGTGCAATCGTGCCGTCAATCTGCCCGCCTTCTTCTGGGAAGTCGTCAAAGGTCAAACCACTCTCCAAAAGCGGCGCAAGTGCTTGCGGCTTAAACCAAAACATTGAGCCAGCAGGGAATTCAATCAAATTGCGGTTGTCAATCTCAATGCCAAGCCCGCGCAGAAAATTCTTCGTGAGCAAATAATTTTCGCCCCAATTTATAAACGGTCGAATCGGATTGAAGTACTGCGGAAAGACCGCGCCGACTTTTTTATTCGACAAGATTTGAAGAATGCCGCTGACAATTTCGGGACTGCCCAAAAGATTTTTATAAAGGTGGTCGCGCCAACCCGCCAGGCGATTTCCGGCGTGCAAAGATTTTTTGCTGTGAATGTGAACACAAGCATCATAATCCTTGTAAACGTCGCGAAAACCGACGAACGCCGCCGCAACGTCGCGCCCGCGATTAGGGAAAATTTTTACAACGACGCGCCCTTTATCGAAGTCGGAGAAAGTTTTTTCGACAGCGGATTTTTTTTCAGGCGAAGTCGTCGAGATAAACACGTCAACCGCGCAGGGAATGTTCAGCAAAAGAGTTTTCATCTCGGCGGCGAGTTCGGGATAAAAAATGTGAACGACCGCCGCAACCTTCAACTCAACCGGCGACGCCGCGAAGTCCAACGGAATTTTTAACGCTAAGTCATTTTCGCGCTTGAGCTGAACAAAATCTTCAAGCCCGCTCACATGCATAAAAAAAATGTCGCCGCAGTCTTCGCGCCGCGTCCTGTGATTCAAATTGTAAAAAACAAACTCGTACAGCGCGGGGTGCGGCGCACAAAAATCCAACAGCCGCTCGACAAAATGACTTCGGATAAAATTTTTGAGCCGACGATAAAAGTTTCTCAAGTTCTTTCCTCGTAAATCTTAATGTATTTTTCCGCGACGTTCTCAATCAAAAACTTTTGAGCGACGACTTCGACACGCCGTTTAAGTTTCTCGTAGCGGGCGGGATTGTCGGCGAGTTCGCGCAGAATTTTGGCAAGCTCCTCAATCGGAACCTTGCCTTCAACCAAATCAAAGACAACGCCCGCGTCCTCAATCATAGCGGGAATTTCGCCAATGTTGGAACTCACGACAGGGCGACCCGCAAAAAAACTGTCGATTATAAAAAGCGGAAAACTCTCGCCCGAATACTCGCTCGGCAAAAGCCCAATGTCCGCCGCCGCCAGATAATCGCGCACGTTGCTTTTAAAGCCGACCAAGTGAACGAAGTCGGGCACGTTGTCATGAAGCAAGTCGTACATTTCGCCCGCGCCGACCAAAATCAAATCCATGCGCCGCCCGTGCTTGTTTGCAAGCGTCACAGCGTCGACCGCCGCCAGCCAACCTTTCTGCGGAATGGCGCGGCTCACTTCACACGCGACAAATGAATCTTCCGGAATGCCGAGTTCCGAACGCGGCACGGGCTTTATCGGCAAATATTCCAAGCCGTTGCCTATCTTGTGGAAAATTTCTTCGCGACCGAAATTATTTTCCTTGAAGGGCGTCAAATTTTTGTCGGCAATGTAGACGAACGCCGAGACCGATTTTTTAACGGGCGCAAGAATTTTTTTGAGGAAATTTTTATCGGGATTGTCTCGCGCCGCCTCCTCGTACATGCCGTGAAGCGTGACGACGTGGCGCACGGCGGGATTGTCCTTGACAATATAACTCGCCGCCTCGTCAACAAAGCCGTGATGCGTGTGAATCACGTCGATTTTGAACTGCTCGATAATCTCGGCAAGTCCGCCCGTCTCGTTGAGATAGACAAGCGGAACCGTCGGCTCCAACTTCCTGCGAATGTCAAGCAACTCGTCGCCCATTTGAAAATCCAAAACCGTCACGGGAAATCCTTTGCGGCTCAACTCATTTACCAAAGTCAGCGGGAAAGTTTCGCCGCCGCCAATCGTCAACGCCAACACGCCCATTAAAATATTCGGCTTGCGCTTGACCGCCAAAATTTTTTCCAAATCGAAAAGCCTTTCCAACTCCCGAATATCCTTGCCTTCGTAGTAGCCGTAAAAATGCTCGCGCAACTTCTCAAAATGCGCCGCGTGTACTTGGGCGGGAACGTTATAATTTTCCGCGACGAACTCGGCAATCTTCTCGTGCTCGACAAAATAGCGCGGCTCCTTCTGAACTTTGAGCGATGTACTTTCCTTGTGAATGCGATAAAAATTCGTAGCGTGCGGCGAGTAGTAGACGCAACCGCCCTTGATTATGTCGAGATAAAAAGCCCAATCGCCGCAAAGTTTCATTTGTAAGCACAGCGCGGGAAAATTTTTACGCTTGCGGAAGAGAACGCCGCTGACGTTCGGGATAATATTTTTAACAGCAAAGCCCTGCTCGACGAACTTCGCGGCACTCACGGTAAAACTTCTCGTCCAGTCGAAAGCGGGCAAGTCCGCCAGATATTGTTCGGTATTAAAAATCGTCAAGCCGTCTTGAAAAAATTCGGTGCGGCAGAAGGCAAGTTGAACAGCCTCGTCGGCAAAGGCGGGCACAAGATTTGCCAAAAAATTTTCTTCGCTGAAGTCGTCGCTCTCGGCAATCCAAATAAGCTCGCCGTGCGCCGCCGCAATGCCCCTTTGCCATTGATTAAACACGTTGCCGGAATTTCTCTCGTTGAAAATGAGGCGCGTGTTGTCCCTGTGAAGTTCATAAAAATTTTTAAGAATATCACGGCTGTTATCTGTCGAGGCGTCGTCGAGGAGAATGACCTCAAAATTTTTGTAAGACTGATTGTAAATTGTTTCGAGCCTTTGACGGAGGAAGGGCGCGTGATTGAAATTCGGGACGACGACGGAGATTAGTGGCGAAAAATTTTTCTGCACGGAAATTTTCCAATGGCTGAGAGATTTGGCGGATTTTTCCGGTCTCGAAACGGAGTATTTTAAGAGAGCCGACTTTGCGGCGGCTTTTGTCGGCAAGAAAACTTTTGCATAGAAGGTCGGCAATTTGGTTGCGCAAAAAGAATCGAGTCGCCGAATAAAATTTCTGACCTTAGCATTGGTCAACGCGCGATAAATTTTCATCGTCAAATTCAAAATTTTTCACCCCATGTCGAAGGATAATCAAAAACGCGGCTAAAGTCAATATGAAAGACTTACCGCCGCATTTTGAGAAATTTCGCGCTTTGACGAAAGCAAAAACGCCGCCAGACGACGACGTTTGGATTTTCGATATGGTGGGCAGGGATGGATTCGAACCATCGTACCCAAGGGGAGCGGATTTACAGTCCGCCGCGTTTAGCCACTTCGCTACCTACCCGATTGGTGACCTTGGAGGGACTTGAACCCCCGACCCTTTGATTCGTAGTCAAATACTCTAATCCAGCTGAGCTACAAGGCCATTCGTTGGTGGACCCACTAGGACTTGAACCTAGGACCGACCGGTTATGAGCCGGTTGCTCTAACCAACTGAGCTACGGGTCCAACCGGTAACCAACTTGTTTTCAAAAAAAATTGGAGCGGAAAACGAGGCTCGAACTCGCGACCCCAACCTTGGCAAGGTTGTGCTCTACCACTGAGCTACTTCCGCTTGTTCTGGAGCGGACAACGAGGCTCGAACTCGCTACCTCAACCTTGGCAAGGTTGCGCTCTACCAGATGAGCTATGTCCGCCCGCCTTAATCCTAAGCTTGCGCTTGTGATTAACACGTTGCGAATTATAAGGGCTTTATCTGCTTTTGTCAAGAAAAATTTTTGAACATTTCAGTCGGAAGAAATGCGGAGTTGATGAACTGCGCTGCGCTCAACGTCAATGTCGGACTCGGTGCGCAGGAAAGTTTCAAAGGTCTCGTCGGTTTTGGTGTTGACGGCTTCGACGTGTACGCCCGACGCGTCGACTTTGAACGTAACTTTAATGGGCGTGTCGCGGCTCGTGTTCGGCGGAAGATTTACAACGAGTTCGCCCAAAAGTTTGACGTTGTGCGCGGGGTCGGTCGCTTGAGGATTGCCGTCTTCGTCAACGCAGGGAATCAGCGTGTCATCTGTCGACATATTTTCAAAGGCGCGGAGTAAAACGCGCTCTTGGTTGTCTTCAAGCGGGTAGTAGGTTTTGGAGAAGACGGCGGGCATTTTCTCGCCAATCTTGATAAAGTTCTCCAAAACGTATTTGTGCTTTGCGCCCTTTGTGTCGACGACGCCAGGACCGAACGAACGCGGCGTTTGATCTTCGACCGTGAATTTTGAAGTCAACTGCTCCGCCCGCGCAGGCGTCTCGCCCGAAGTTTCTTCGCCGGGTTCGGAAAGTGAATCGACTTCCTCAACCAACATGCTTGCGTAAATCGCCGCGCCCTTCGCAACGGCTTGATCGGGGTCGTGCTGTTGAACTTTGTCGGGGAACTTCGCCTCGACAGCGGCAGCTATCATCGGCATGTAAGTTGAGCCGCCCACTAATAAAACCGTATCGATCGCGACGCCGTGAACTTTCTCAAGCGTCACGTCGACAAAGTTCATAGTCTTGGCGACAAGGTCGGAAGTCATTTGCTCGAAGTCCGAACGCTTAATTGTAATTTCGGTGCGCGAGCCGTTCACATCAATGCGAATCTTGGCGGATTGTTTTTTGCTGAGCTTGCGCTTTGCCTCTTCAACTTTACTGCGAATATCTTGGCGCGTCTCCGCCTCAATTTCTTCGGGCGTCAAGCCGTTTTCGTCACAACAGACATGCAGAATATGATTATAAAGTCTGTCGTCCCAATCCTTACCGCCGAGACAGTCATCGCCGCCCGTTGCGAGCACTGTGACTTTCTGAACGTCGCGCCCCGAATTATTCTGCGCCATTGTCATTTTGACAACAGTCACGTCGAAGGTGCCGCCGCCCAAGTCGTAAACCAAAATAGTCCTGTCCTCTTGGAATTGGCGGGCGCAATAGCTCAAAGCCGCCGCCGTCGGTTCGTTAATCAAGCTCAAGACGTTAAGCCCCGCAAGTTCGCCCGCTTGCCGAGTTGCCGAGCGTTCCTCAAGTCCGAAGTACGCGGGGACAGTTATAACGACGTTTTCAATCGTGCCGCCCTGCGCCTCGACGAGATTTTTAAGTCGCGTAAGAATCAATGCGCTAATTTCTGTCGGCGTGTAAGTTTTGCCGTCGAATTCATAAGTACGAGCTTGGGGCTTGCCGATTTCGCGCTTGACGAATTGAACAACGCGTTCGCCGTCAGTTTCGACGTTTTCTTTCGCCGCCTGCCCGACGACGACGTTATTTTCATTTTCAAAAAAAACTACGCTGGCAACGGTGTTTGAATCGTCTTCGTTGTTGCGAATGACTTCGGGGTTGCCGTTCGAGTCCAAGCGCGCAATACATGAATAAGTTGTGCCGAGATCGATACCGTATGTGCTCATAAAATTTCTCCTTTACTCACTTCTGACCGATTCAGATTTTTTACCGTCGGCGTTGGCGTCATAAACATAAACGTCGACGAATTCGCGATAGAGTGGTCGCCCGTTCCTTATGACGCCGGGGCGTCGGCTCCGCGCGATTGTGTTATGCAAATTTTTATCGTCGGTCGTGACGGTGTTGACTATCTTTGTTAAAAGCGGGCGGCGTTGTTCTCCGATTGCCGAGCTGAAAACTTCCGCGTCGTACTCCGACAAAATATCTTCCAACTCGTCGAACATCAGCGTTAAAGTCCGCCGCATTCTTTTTGGGAGGGCGTCGTCCGACAAAATTTTTCTATATTCAACGCAGACCGCCGCCACCGATTTTAATATGGGCGTGAACTGTTCGCCGCGCTGTTGTTCTTTTAAAGTCTCCAGTTCCTTTTGCATTCCCTGGCGCACTTGGTTTTGAAAGTTCACATTCTCGCGGAGCGACTGCACCAGTTGCCGCGAGTTTTTATTTTGTAGCTCCAAAATTTTTTCGAGCGTCGCCGCGAGCTGTTGTTGTTCCGAATTTTCTTCCGCGCCGATTTCCAGTTGTGTTTCCAATTTGCTGACCTCCTTTCGCCGCGCAGATCTTATCAGAAAATCTTCATTTAAACAAGCCGTTTTAATGTTAAAATGCGGTCATTGTTTTTTTGAGAGGGCAAGGCTTTGAAACTTTACAGATACAGGACAATTCAGAGCGCGTTGTTGGAGTTGGAGAGCGGCTCATTTTACTTCGCGGAGCCGAAAGAACTTAACGACCCGATTGAGGGCTACTTGAAAATTTTTTGGCAGGGCGACGCGCCAGCGTGGGAGGGCTTGCTGAAAAATTTCGTGTGCAGTTTGTTTTACAACTTGCAGACGTATTTGCTGATGACGCGGAACTTTGGCGGGCGGCAAAATTTTTTGTCGGACTTTCAAAATCGTGTCTTGCCGATAAACTTACGGCAGTTCGACAATTCGCCGCTTAGTAAGATTTTTGAGGAGCTTGGCGAAGATTTTCTGCGCGGGCGTGAAGTTCGGCAGGTCGTCGAGTTTTACGGCGGGGAAAATATCAAATGCTGCGGCAAGGAGATTGAATTTATTTTGCGGGCGGTCGCCGACGCGGCTTGTCATCTCTGCGTTAAAAAGTGTAAGTCGCTCGGCTTGATTCCAACCGACTTTGACGAAAACTTTTTTGATGTGGCGTATGAGACTTCTTTTGAGGAGCTTAAAAATCTCGGCGACGAGGAGCGCAAGCGGCAGATTGACGAGATAGAAAATTTGAACTGCGACGCTATGGAGTCGGGACTTCTCGCGCTGAAGTTGAATCGCCGCGCCGTGACCGATTTAAATTACGAACTCAAGCAGAAGATCTTGCGTCTTAAGATTTTTTTCCCGCGCATCTACGCCGACCGTTTGAAAGAAATTATGTATCCAAATGGCTACGTCGTGTGCTTTTCGTCGACGCCGCTTAACTCGGCGATGTGGGGCAACTACGCCGACAATCACAAGGGCATTTGCTTTGTCTACGAGACGGAAAATTTCGGCGGGCGCGATTACATAAACTTTGCGGCGAAGTCGTTAGAGGTCAAGCCGATAAACTACAGCGCACAACTTATTGAGCGGAACTTCTTCGACACGCTGAGGCATTTGAATTTTCTTCGCGCGGAAGATTGGTTGACGGGCTTGGGCGACGTCAAGAGTTGCAAGCTTGACGAGGTCACGAAGCCCGAAGATTACGACGATATTTACTGCGAAAAATTTTATCGCAAGACGGCTGATTGGAGCTACGAGCAGGAGTACCGCATTTTTTTGGCGGACAAATTTTATCGATACGACAACAAGTTCATGCGGAATTTGAAATACGATTTGAACGCGCTCAAGGGGATAATCTTCGGCTTGCGGACGACGCTTGACGACAAGTTGGAGCTGATTCAAAAACTTGTGCGCCTGCGAAAATCGGTGCGCGACTTTGAATTTTATCAGGCGGAGTTCGACGACGAGACGCAGATAATTTCCGTGCGTGAAAAATTTTTGCTCATCAAGTCGCTTGAATAAATAAAAAAAATTCCCAGCCAGTGCAGAGTTCTTTGGCGTGGGATATTCGGCGTGAGTACTTGGTCTTGAGACTTAACGCACAATGACGGAAACGCCGTCCGGAATAAGCGAGACGCTTGCCGACTTGCCCTTTAGCTCGAAGGCGCGAGAAAGTGCTGCGTCAAAAGTTTTGGCGTGTTCCATGTGCATTCCTCGAATCATTTCTGGAGCGCACAGGTTCGTTACCATTATGACAGTGTGTTTGCTCAAAATGCGGCAGAGGATTTGCGCCTCCCATTGGTCGGGCTTAGTCTCGTTGCGCGGAATATGTGAGAATTCTTCCAAGAGACTTTGCGGAGTCGGAGCGTCGGTCACCATTCGGCAGAAGGACTCGCCGCCGTGCCCGTCGCTCAAGCCCGCAACCATTATGATAACGCCGCCGACCTTGCAATTTGCCTCCGCCGCCGTCATGCCCTTAACCGCTTGATAAATATTTTGGTCGAGAGGATAGCCTCCGTTCGTCGTAATCACGATGTCGGTCGGATTTTTTTTTACCTGCGACATATTGAGCACGAACTCGCAACCCGTGACGTGCGCTTTCTCCGAATCACCTGCAAAGGCGGCGATAACTTTTTTCTGCGCGTCTATAACCACGTTCAGAATAAAAGCCAACTTCGCCTGCGCGGCGGCGTAGAGCATATCGCGATGAATCGGATTGTCTTCAAGCACACCCGTGCGAGCGTTGGGGCTTGCGATAAACTCGCTACAGTGATTCGCCATGACGGTTGTGGCGGAGGCAATGCCAGGTAAGACCGCCTTCCTGCCGCCGGAAAAGCCCGCAAAGAAATGCGCCTCGATAAAACCTTCCGCGATTAAAAGGTCGGTGTCGATAGCGACTTTGTTCAAAAGCAACTTGCCGCCCGAAGGCAACGTTCCCAAGTCCGCCATTTCGTCATCATGTGAGCGGTGAACTACGATTTTTTCTCGCGCAACAATTTCTTTGCCGTAGCGGTCAATGAGTTCTTGGCGCGTCGTCGGGCGGTGAAAGCCCGTCGCGATTAGGATTGTAATTTCAATGTCGGGGTTCGCCGCGCGAATACGCCTTAAAAGTATCGGCATGGTTACACGGCTCGGAACGGGGCGCGTATGGTCGCTTGAAATAATTACCATGCGCCGCTTGCCCTTAACAAGTTCCTCAAGCGACTTTGAGCCGATTGGATTATCCAATGCCCGTTCGACAATTTCTTGCTCGGTGCCGAATGCTTTTGCGTGATTCGCCGCAAGTGTGCAAACAAAATTTTCGTCGGGTATCTCGATTGGCATTTGTCCTTTGTGATAAGGAATTGTTGTTTTCATGATTTATTGCCCCTTAAGCGTAACAGATTTTGCCGGGATTTAAAATGTTGTTGGGGTCGAAAACTTTCTTGACGCCGCGCATAATGGCGAGACTTTTAGGCGGCAGAGATTCTTTCAAGTAAGGTTGCTTGACAAGCCCAATGCCGTGCTCGCCAGAAACTTGCCCTTTGAGTTCGCGAGCTTTGGCGTACATGCGCTCCATAGCCGCGTTCATGAGAGTTTGCCATTTATCTTCCGTCAAGTCGTCGCGCAAAATGTAGACATGCAAATTGCCGTCGCCCGCGTGTCCGAAAGACTTTATCCTTATGCCAAGCTCCCCGCGCAGGTCATGAACAAACTCCACAAAGTCATTAACGCGATTGCGCGGAACAACAACGTCGACTTCGTCCATCATGGTCGTATTGCCCTTTATCGCCTCTAAGAACGCGCCGCGTGTCTTCCAAACGGGCGCACTTCTCTCCTCCGTGTCGGCGATGAGTAAATCAATCGCGCCCTGCTCCAGACAAATTTTAGCAACGTCGTCATAGTACTTGGTGATTTCCTCTTTGCTGTTGCCGTCGAACTTCAAAAGCAAATAAGCGTCAGCTTGGTTGTCGGGAAATTTTCTGCCCAAATATTCTTCCGCGTCCAAAATAACTTCGCGCTCCATGAACTCAATCGCGGTCGGCACGGCTTTTGACTTGATGATAAGCGGCACGGTTCGGATTGCCTGCGCCAAAGTCGGGAACGGAATTAGCAGGCTGATATTGCACTTGGGTAGCGGCACTAACCGAAGAATCGCCTTCGTGATAAAAGCCAGCGTTCCTTCTGAGCCGATAATCATATTTTTCAAGTCGTAGCCCGAAGAGTTTTTAACGACTTTGCCGCCAAGCTCAAGGATAGTTCCGTCAGCCAAAACAACTTCCAGCGCACGAACAAAATCGCGCGTGACGCCGTACTTAACAGCGGTCATGCCGCCGGCGTTCGTGCTGATGTTGCCGCCGATTGTCGCGGACTTTTCGCCGGGGTCGGGCGGATAGAAAAAGCCGTGCTCCTCGACGTAAGCGCGAAGTGTCATAATCAAAACACCCGGCTCTACCGTGAGCGTCAAGTTTTCCTCGTCAAGCTCCAAGATGTGATTCATGAGCGTTGTGTCAATCATTATGCCGTGTTCAATCGCAACGGATGCGCCGACAAGTCCGGTACCTGCGCCGCGCGGCGTGACGGGGATTTTTTGTTCGTTCGCGTACGCCAAAATCTTTGACACTTCTCGCGCAGACGTAACACGCGCCACCAAGTCGGGATAGGAACGCTTAACGGTCAGCTCGTCGTGGCTGTACTCCTCGTTAATCTCGTCGCGCCAAAGAATGCGCTCGCGGTCAAGAAAAGTCGCGATAACCGCCAAGTCCTGCTCGTCCATTTTTTTATAACTCAAGAAATTTCCCTCCCCTGCTTAATCTTCGCAATGAGTTTCGGAATAATCTCATAAAGGTCGCCGATTATTGCGTAGTTGGCAACTTTGAAGATTGACGCCTTCGGGTCAGTGTTGATTGCAAAAATTTTTTCGGAATGCTCCATGCCCGCGACGAATTGAACGGAACCGGAAACGCCGCAAGTTATGATGAGCTTTGGGCGAACCGTGCGCCCCGAAAGTCCGATTTGCCGTTTCGGTTCCAACCAACCGTTTTCAACCAGTGGGCGTGTGCAAGCAAAATCGCCGTTCAAAACTTCGGCAAGCTCGCGAATCAGATTTAAATCTTCCTTCTTCTTGACGCCGCGCCCCGCCACGACCAAAATTTCAGCGTTCTCAATGCCGACTTCCTTTGGCTTTTTGGTAATGCTCAAGACTTCAACCTTGCTGACGAATTTTGAGGCGTCGACTTCAAGCGTCTCGATACTGCCGGAAATTTCGTCGTTGCGCTTTGGCGCGTCCATGATTTTGTAGCGCACAGTTGCCATTTGCGGGCGGTGATTCGGCGTGAGAATCTCCGCCATGATGTTGCCGCCGAACGCTGGGCGAATCTGAATTAAATCCGTGTTCTCGTGAATATCAAGGACTGTGCAGTCGGCAGTTAGCCCCGTGTGAAAGTGTGCGGCAACTCTCGGCGCAAGTTGACGACCGACGGGCGTCGCGCCTACCAAAATTGCCGCAGGCTTGACCGCGTTCACAAAACTTTCAAAAGCGGCGGCGTAGTTTTCGATATTAAAGGCGCGAAGCTCGGCTTTGTCGCAAACGTAAACTTTATCAACGCCGTAATGAAGAATTTCCTGCGCGGGCTGAAAAATATTTTCGCCGAGAAAAACGGCGTAGACAGGCTGATTGATTTTGGCGGCGAGTTGCTTTGCCTTACCGATAAGCTCGAAGGTGACGGGGTGAATTTTGCCGTCGACATGGTCAACATAAACCGCAATGCCTCGCCAAGCCGACTTATCGATTTGGGCGCGAGTTTCTTCGACGAACTCAAAAACGCCCGCGCCTTTCCTCACACAGAGTTTGCAAAGGCGACAGGCGGCGTTGATTTCGATTTTGCCGTTGATATTTTCCATTGCGCCGAACGGACAAATCTTTATCAGCGCGGCGGCGTCTTGCACAAGTTCATTGTGAACAATTAACTTTCCCATAAAATATCCTCCCGTTAAGCCGTGAACTTCATTTTCTTTAACGCGCCAAAAATTTTCTCGGACAACTCGTCGGCGGACCCCGTCCACGTCTCTTGAACTTTGTCGGACTTAGGCGGGAAAATACGTTGAACTTTGGTAGGCGAACCGTCAAGCCCGTAATGTTTCGCGTCCTTATCCGCCATGTCGTTAAGAGTGTAGCGGGCGATTGCTCTGTTCGCGGTCGCCTTTTGTTTTTTGTAGGAGGGAAGGCGCGGTTCGCAAATATCTTTCTGAACGGTGATAAGGCAGGGGAAAGGGACTTTCAACTTCTCAATGTCTTCGCTCATTTCCATATCAACGACGATGTGATTATCTTCCACCTTGTCGATAGCGCGAACATTGCACACGCAGGGAATGCCGAGAGCCTCCGAGACTTCGGGACCAACCTGCGCGGTGTCGCCGTCGGTAGTTTGAAGTCCGCAGATTATCAAGTCGAACGCGCCGAACTTACGAATGCCCTGCGAAAGTGTGTAGCTCGTGGCGAGAACGTCCGCGCCGCCAAATTTTCTGTCAGTAATGAGTACGCCGCTATCCGCGCCCATTGCGAAGGCTTCGTAAATTATAGACTCAGCTTGAGGCGGTCCCATAGTCAAGACACTGAGACTGCCGCCGTATTTTTCGCGAAGTCTCAATCCCGTCTCAAGCGCGAATAAATCGTAAGGGTTCATTTTCGCATCTGCGCCGGTACGTTTCAAAACGCCCGTCACTGGGTCGACTTCAACTTTGTTGGAGCCAGGAACTTGTTTAATGCACACTAAAATTTTCATCATCGCTCTCCCTTTTAACCGAACTTAAATAAAAACTGTTTTTGATTAGTCGTGCTTTTCGTCTGAAGAATAGCGAACATAACAAGCTTTGCCGCGTTCCTTTGATTCGTACAACGCTTTATCCGCAAGCTTATACAATTTCTCAAAGGTGTAATTGCCGGCGTCGGTGCCTATTCCTATACTGCAGGAAAAATGCTGAGCGGTGCCGACTTTCAAGATTGCCAGCTCGTGCAGAATCTCCTTTGAAATTTCATCGGCGCGTTTAACGAAGTCAGCCGACAAGTCGGGCATGAAAACCATAAATTCATCGCCGCCGACTCGCCCGATTATGTCCTTTGTCCTGAACGCCCGCCCCAAGATCAGCGCGAAAGCCTTCAAAACCTCGTCGCCGATTTGATGCCCGTAATTGTCGTTGACATGCTTAAAGTTGTCGAAGTCCAAAATCAGCAACACGGAAACATCATCGGGCTTTTTCTTTTTGAGAGCGGTCTTAACTTCGTCCTCGAATGAACGCTTGTTAAATAAGCCCGTCAACAGGTCGTGCTTGCTCTTATTCGAGGCGTCATAGAATTCTTCCGAAAAGCGGGCGACATACCACCTTATAAATAAAAATGCCGCGCTCAAAACTAACAGCGCAGTTGCCGCCGTCATCAAAATATATTTCTCAATGATTCGGTTAAAGCCGAGCGTCGATTGCGACGCCATAAGAGCACCAACAACAACTGAATCGTCGCTTTCCTGCCGAATCGGGATAACGTAGGCTTGGCAGTCTCGACCGTTGATTGTAATGCTTCGACACCAAAGCTCGGCTCCGCGCGTCAACGTGTGGTTGTGGATAAAATCTTTAGCATTTGTCTCGACGACTCGACGCTCTGCATTATTCATTATCGAAGTCATTTCCGACTTATCGCCGAAAAAGAACGTCACGTCGACATTGGTCTGGTTTTTCAATTCGTCGACAATCTCCGTCTCGGTTGAGACGTTAAAATTCATGCCGCGCCAAACATTGCCGTCGGGTTTCCTGCCGTAGTCGCCGTAGCCGTGACTGGAATACAAAGCCAATGCCGCAAGAGCTGTAGACTTCAAATTGCCCTGTTTCTCGTTGTAGAGATTGGTTCGGAATTGCATAAATCCGGTTGACAGCGAGACAATTGCGAATAACAAAATCGGTATGCAGTTCGCGATTAAAAGTTTTGTGCTGTACTTCATGGCGGCTCACCCTTAAATTGAGTCTTTATAAATAATTTTGACGCCGGTATCGATAACGACGTTTGTTTCAGTGTAGTTGCCCTTGAGGGCGTCAAGCGCGATATGGATTCCGTCGTAACCCATAATCTGCGGTTTCTGTTGAATAGTGGCGTAAATGGCTCCATCGTATAGCAAAGTCAAAACCTCGTCGGAAGTATCAAAACCTATTACAATCTGCTTAGACGCCGAGTCCTTGATTTGTTCGCCGAGCGCGAGAGCCGTTCGCTCATTTGAACCGAAGAAAGCGATATAGTCGGGGTGTTCCTTTACGAAAGTTTTAATTCGTTGCGGGTCGTCTTCCATAAAAAAAGTATCGGCGAGAGTAAAGTTTGAGCCTTCAAAAACTTTTCGGAAACCTTTTACTCTGAGCGCGGTACTGGTGACGTTATCCTTATTGACCATCAAGCCGATTGTGCCGGAAGTGATTCGCGCCTCAATCAGCGCGGTTTTCATTGTTTCGCCGGCAATCATGCCCGCCAATTCATTATCGGTCGCAAGAAATGCAACTCCATCGAACTGAGCCGCATTGTCGACGTAGATAATCTTAACTCCTGCCTGCGCGGCTTTTTCCAGACTTTCATTAACGCCGCGTGGGGAACTTGCGGCAAGCAAAATAGCGTCGGCTCCTTCTTCAATCGCCTGCTCAATGCAACGTCTCTGCGGCAAATCTTCGTTGACATCAGGACCAATCCATTTGTAATCAATGCCGCCGAGTTCGGAAACAGCCTTGCGACAACCTAAATCAATCGACTTCCAAAAATCATCCGCCAAGTCCATTGTTATCAGGTAGATTTTGTATTGATTCCCGTTGGCGGTCGGCTTGATTTTATCTGCGCGGGTGGCTTTCTCTATCACGACAACATCCGGCTCCGACGAACAGCCGCTTAGAAAAATCATCAGCACGACGAGAACTATGCCTTTTAGAAAATTTATGGTTTTCATTTTAGACTATCTCCAAAATTCATTGTGTGTTATAAATTATAAGGCAAGTACCTAAGCTTTTCAACAGATTTTTAACAAAAATATTCTCCCGTTTTATGCGAAGATTAATTGAGAAGTATGCATAAGCCGCCTTTTGCCTTTCCCTTGACGATAAAAAATTCTTGTGATAAACTTCGACAATCCTAACTGCGGCGCAGTTCGTCGAGACTCCGACGCGGACTTCGCTGACGGGCAAAATCACTTCACAGGAGGAAACGTTATGTTAGACAAGCAAGCAAAACAGGAGATTATGGAAAAGTTCGCAGTGCACGAGGGCGACACCGGCTCGCCCGAAGTTCAAATCGCACTCTTGACCGCGCGTATTTCCTACTTGACCGAGCACCTCAAGGAGCACAAAAAGGATCATCATTCGCGTCGCGGGCTGTTGAAAATGGTCGGGCAACGCCGCCGCCTTTTGAGCTACCTCAGCAAAAAAGACATCAATCGTTACCGCGAGATCCTCGCGCAACTCAACCTTCGCAAATAATTTTCTTAGCGTCAATAAAAAATCCTCTGTCGGAAATTGCGGCGGGGGATTTTTTTTGCTATCATGGAAAAAATTTTGCGAGGAGAAAATTTTATGGCAAACGTCGTGACGATAACAGGCGTGAAGAAACTTTACAAAATGGGTTCGGAGACAGTCGCCGCGCTTAACGGCGTCGACTTAATCATTGACGCGGGAGAATTTGTCGCGCTTATGGGTCCGAGCGGTTCGGGCAAGTCAACGCTCATGAATATTCTCGGCTGTCTTGACCGCCCGTCAGTCGGCTCATACAAACTTTTGGGGCAGGAAGTCAGCGGGCTTTCCGACGACGAACTTGCGCGAATCAGAAATAAAACTATCGGTTTCGTCTTCCAAAATTTTAATCTCTTGCCGAAGTTGACCAGTCTTGAGAACGTGGCGTTGCCGGCGGTTTACGCGGGCTTGAGTACAAAGGAGCGGCTCGCGTTGGCAATGGAGGCTTTGCAAAAAGTTTCGCTCGTCGACCGCGCAGAGCATTTGCCAAGTGAACTTTCCGGCGGTCAACGTCAGCGAGTGGCAATCGCGCGGGCAATCGCAATGAAGCCGTCAATCATCATGGCGGACGAGCCGACTGGCAATCTCGATACAAAATCGACGGGCGAGATAATGGAAATTTTCCGTGACTTACACGCGGCAGGTTCGACGATAATTTTAGTCACGCATGAACCCGATATTGCGCAAGCCGCCGACCGTCAAATCCTCGTCAAGGACGGGCAAATCGTCAAAGACATAACAAAAGATTCTCATGAAATTATCGACATTGTTTAACGGAGTAGGGAAATGCTTTTCACTGAACTTTTAAAAATGGCGGGCTTGAGTCTCGTCGCGAACAAATTACGAACGCTCCTCACCATGCTTGGAATAATAATCGGCGTGGCGGCGGTTATCGCAATGGTCAGCGTCGGCATGGGTGTTAAGAAAAATGTTATCGACAATATCTCGCGGCTCGGCTCGAATATGTTAATCATCATGTCAGGTAGTTCAAATCGCGGCGGTCCGAGAGGCGCGGCGGGTTCAGTTACGACTTTGACTTACGCCGACGCCGAAGCCATTAAGGATAAAATAAAAAATGTCGACTACGTTTCGCCGACAGTGCAGGGCAGTTATCAAATCGTTTACGGTCATGAGAATTGGAATTCGACCGTGACGGGCGTTATCCCCGAATACGTCGCAATTCAATCGTTGACGTTGAAGAGCGGGCTTTTCTTCAGCCAGCATGATGTTGACGTTCGCAACCGCGTCGCGGTTATCGGCTCGACTGTCGCGGCAAATCTTTTCGGTGAAGTTAATCCTGTCGGAAAAAAAATTCGTATCGGCAACGCGCCTTATACTATTATTGGCGTCTTGGCGAGCAAGGGGCAATCGAGCGGCGGTCAAGACCAAGACGACGTTGTTTTAATTCCCTTGACGACCGCGCAGGAACGACTTATCGGCATAACTCACGTCCGCAGTATCAACGTTCAAGTCAGCGACGCCGACAAGATGGACGAAGTTCAAAGCAACATTGAAAAACTTTTGCGGCAACGTCACAGGATACGCGCGGGCGCGGAAGACGACTTCAACGTTCGCAACTTGACGAGCTTAATGGAAACAATGACTTCGACAACGACAATGATAACACTGCTGTTGGGGTCAATCGCGGGCATTTCGTTAATCGTCGGCGGCATTGGCATTATGAATATCATGATGGTTTCCGTCACCGAGCGCACGCGCGAAATCGGAATCAGGAAGGCAATCGGCGCGACCTACAACTCAATCATGCTCCAATTTCTAATCGAATCGACGATGATTAGCATAATAGGCGGGCTTATCGGGATTGTTATCGGTATCGGAGCCGCGCAGGCAATTTCAAAGTTCGGCAACTTCACGACGGTTATCAGCGGCTTGAGTATCGCGGCAAGTTTCGGCTTTTCTCTGTTCGTCGGAATATTTTTCGGCATGCTCCCTGCGCGGAAAGCGGCGCGTCTCGACCCGATTGATGCCTTGCGTTACGAATAATTAATTCTTGTAAGTGTAGCCGCCCGCCGTCACGTTTAAGAAATGAACAGTCCAAGTACTGTCGTCCTGCAAAACATAGCCGAAGGCGCGACGATATAACTTGCCGCCCGTGCGCGGACTCGTGAATTCCGACTTGCTGAAAAAGCTGTAAGCAAGTTTCTTTTCGCCTGTCCAAGACGTAACTTTATTTTTGTAATCCACCTCTCCATAAGGTCGGATTAAAATTCGTTCGCCCCAAACGTCGACATAAATATCTGAGCCGCTCAAAGACTTTATCGTTATCCTGTTGAATTTATATTGATAATTGCCGCGAGGATTCAGTTCCCTGTTAAAGGGCAAGATACTTGGATTTGATTTAACAATTTTTGCCGCCTTGTAAATTCCGATTTCCGCCGCGTTTTGCAAATCGTATTCGGTTTGAAAGTCGGTCGTCTCGTAGGAGTGATTGCCTTCTGATTCTTGAATACCTTTGACGACGAGCGCGATTGCCAAAATCAAACACAAGCCCAAAATCGTCGCGAAGCCTTTTTGATTCATTGGCTGTCTTCCGTCTCGTAGCTCGGCATGAAAACCGCCGTAGCTATTTTTATTTTATGCGGCGTCACCAAACTTTCCATTTCAAGCTTGATGTGCAAAATCTTTTTATCTTTATCGACCTCACATTTCAAGGAATTTAGTTTGGTGCCACCGAAAAAATTTTCGCCCGTTATCGGATTGCTGTAACTGCTTTCCTGCCGCTCCGCATAGAGATTTGGATAGCCTTCGCTTGAATAGCGCGGGAAAATATATTGTGTTTCCAAAACGTCTCTTGCACCGTAAATTTGATAGTACAAGCCGTTAGAGTCCCGCAAAAATTCGGTGTAATATTCATTGTTTTTGTTCCAATCGTCGACCGCGTGATAAACGATTTTGATTTTGTTGTTCGCGTTGTAAGGCTCAATTTCTTTGGCGACTCGCGCCTTTTGAGTGATTAGCTCCATGACGTAACGCGCCTCCGCCTCAAGCGCGTAGTCGGCGAGTTGCTCCTTGCCAAGTTTGAAAATGTTCAAGCTGACAATCGCCAAGCCGTACAAGACCAAAATCAAAAGCGGCAGGGCTATCGCGAACTCAAGAACTATAAATCCGCCGCTACGAACTTTCTGCAACCCAAATCATCCTTTGCGCCTTGACTTCAAAATCTTTCTCGCCGTCCGTCCAACTCACCGTGACTATAACTTTGTACGGCTTCGCGCCGCTGACTTCCGTCTTGATTGTATACTTTCTGCCGTCGAAATTTCTTGTGGTCGTCGAATTTGTCGGGGCAGTTTTTTTGATAGCCGCATCACTTTCAAGCTCGGCAAATTGTTCTTCCGCCAGATAAAGCGCGGTCAAACGGAGCGTCGACTGCGAGTTTCTGACGCGCGGGGCGGCGTTCATTAAAATCATTGCGGCAAAAGAAGTTATCAGCGTCAAGAAGACGACGTTCAACATGAGAAAGCCGCGTTCATTTTTTATCCTGTTCATGCCAAAAAATATATCACAGTTTTTAAAATTGACAAGTGCGCCCGCGAATGTCATAATTAGAAAAATTTTAGCTGTGCGCCCCAAATGCCGATAAACTATTTGAAAAAACTTTTGGAGCGTGAACGATATGGAACTTTGGGAAGTCACAAATTCTGCGGCGGTCGTTAAAAAATCCGCGCAGACTTCATACAAAACGGCAGGCGGCGTTTCGTCGGAGTACGCAAAAATTCTTGCCCAAAAAATTTCTGACGTTGAAAGCGACGTTAAGGAAATGGAGGCAATTCAAGAGCAACTCGACGAGATTGACGAAATGCAAGAGGAACTTGCGGCTAACGTGAATACTTTCTTGAGCGTGGAAAAAGTTCGGCGGTTCATGCCCGACGGCTCAATCTTGGTAACGACCTACACGGACGGAAAAGTCACGGAGCAATTTCGCAAAAAGCCGCACATGGTGCCCGTGCCCGATTACTCCGCGCCCCCCAAAGAAGACGGCTCGCCCGAAACAAAATTGGAGCCGCGCCAAAGTTTGGACTTAATGGAACTTTTGCGCATGTAGTTCGCCGCGAGTTTGTGAATTGTTTTTCAATCAAAGGAGGTTTTAGACATGGACGTAAGAAACATTGCCAGAGGCTACGCGCAGTACGCCGCGCAGGCGAAGAACGCTCAAAACGCGAAGTCAACCGAGCAAAAAAGTTCGTCGGCTCAATCGCAAGCGGACGATATTAAACTCGGCGAGGCATTCGAGTTGGACCTTTCCGACGCGGCAAAGCAGACGGCTAAGACAACTCAAAACGATTTCTCGGTTGAAGAAGAGGGCACCAAAGAAACTAAAGGACTTTCCGCCGAACAGGTCAGCGCACTCAAAGAGGATTTGGAGACGCAGGAACAGACAATGCTTAACATTATGATTCAAGCGTTGACCGAATCCAACGACAAGTTGCAAGGTTGGTTTGATGAGGGCGTCGGCATTTTGAACTTTGACGGCGTGCATATTGACGCCTCGCGCTTTGCCATGCCGGAAGTCGCGACCACTCCCGAAGACGCCAAGAAAGCTATCAGCGAGGGCGGCGCGTGGTCGGTTGACGCAGTTTCGTCGCGTATTTTCGACTTGGCATCGACGATAGCGGGCAATGACCCCGAAAAACTTTCGCAGATGAAAGCCGCCGTTGAAGAGGGCTTTAAACAAGCCGGTATGGAGTGGAATAAAATGACGGGGCAAGACAACATGCCCGAAATTTCCAAGCAAACCTACAACGAGATCATGAGCCGTTTCGACAAACGCGCCGAAGAACTCAACGGAGCTACTTTGCAAGAATGAACTTAAGCGGCGATTTGCCGAGTGAATTAGAAAAAGACTGCTCCGCAGAAAAATGTTGGGGTAGCTTTTTTCGTGGCGCAATGTCCTACGTTACAAAAGTTATTTTTCCTATGTCAATTTTATTGGTTGACAGAAAAATTTTTGGTGACTATAATTAGCTAGCTTGCGCACAAGAGCGATAAACACATTGGAGGTATTCAAACATGGCAGTTGGTAAGGTAAAGTGGTTCAGCGCGGAAAAGGGTTACGGATTCATTGCTCGCGAAGAGGGCGACGATGTCTTCGTGCACTTCTCGGCTATTCAAAGTGACGGCTACAAAACTCTCGACGAGGGTCAGAACGTAGAATTCGATATTATTGAGGGTGAGCGCGGTCCGCAGGCAGCCAACGTGAAGAAACTCTAAGCGTTGAATTGCAAATCTTATCTTGAAAAATGGCTTGTTTCCGAAGAGCGTTTGTCGGAGGCAAGTCATTTTCGTTTGGGAGTTGGTGACAATGAAATTCGTATCTTGGAATGTAAACGGGTTGCGGGCGCGGCTCAAGAAAGATTTTATGCCAGCGTTCAGAAAGTTGGACGCGGATATTTTTGCAGTGCAGGAAATAAAAATGCAAGCGGGCGAGGCGATATTGGAGCTTGACGGCTACAAGCAGTTTTGGAATTACGGCGAGCGCAAAGGTTATTCGGGCACGGCGATTTTCTCGCGCGTCGAGCCGCAATCCGTCAACTATGGAATTGGCGTCGAGGAGTTCGACAGGGAAGGGCGCGTTATAACTCTTGAGCTTGAAGAAATTTATTTCGTCAATGTCTACGTTCCGAACTCGCACAATTTGGAGTGGTTGACGCGGCGCATGACTTGGGAGAATTCTTTCCGCGACTATCTCAAAAGTCTTGACGCGATTAAGCCCGTCGTCGTGTGCGGAGATTTTAACGTGGCGCATGAGCCGATTGATTTAAAAAATCCCGCGCAGAATCATCACAGCGCGGGGTTCAGCGACGAAGAACGCGGCAAATTTTCTGAACTGCTCGGCGCGGGCTTCGTCGATATTTTTCGTCAAAGAAATCCGACATTGGCGGGAGCTTACACTTGGTGGAGTTATCTCCGCAAGGCGCGGTTCACCAATGCCGGTTGGCGTATCGATTATTTTTTGCTATCTGCGCGGTTGGCGGAGAAAGTTTCCGACGCCACGATTGAGAGCGACATTTTCGGTAGCGACCATTGCCCCGTTACTTTGTCATTACATTAAGTATCGCGGCTCCTCAAAACTACGGTAATATCTTCGTCGGCTTTGGTATCTGACGATTTTTTTTGCCATTTTTGCATTGTAAAAAATTTCTGCGCGTCTTGTCTTTTCATGTAATGTTCAATTATAATTGGCGGCAGAAGGGAGGCGAGACCTTGATAAAAAAACTCAGCGAACTTGGGTTACTTATCCCCGACGCTAAACTTATCGGCGGCGATGTTGAAATTGGCGGGATTGAGCACGACTCGCGCAAGGTCACGGCGAAAGATTTATTCGTGTGCATGGAAGGTGCGCACGTTGACGGACA
The DNA here is from genome assembly GCA_045118435.1 of Quinella sp. Classification (GTDB taxonomy): domain Bacteria; phylum Bacillota; class Negativicutes; order Selenomonadales; family Selenomonadaceae; genus Quinella. Next base: position 21,397 of record JBGUYA010000109.1, read on the forward strand.
TAATTTTATTGAGCAAGCAGTTTCAAAGGGCGCGGTCGCTCTCTTGACGACGAGGAAAAATTTCACGCCGCCCGAAAATATTTCCGCGCTGATTGTCCCCGACATGCTCAACGCGCTCGCGGTTATTGTCCCTTATTTTTATGATTACCCTGCGCGGGCGATGCGAGTTATCGGCGTGACCGGCACCAACGGCAAGACCACGACGACTTATTTTCTGCGCGAAATTTTTACCTGCGCGGGCTTCAAGGTCGGCTTGATTGGAACGATTCAGATTTTAATCGGCGACGCGACTTTTCCAAATCCGAACACGACGCCCAACGTTATTGACTTGCAGAAAATTTTGGTCGATATGCGCGATAAAAATATTCAAGTCGTCGTCATGGAAGTTTCGAGCCACGCGCTGGCTGAAAATCGAGTCGCGGGTATTGAGTTTGACACGGCGATTTTCACCAACCTCACGCAAGATCACCTGGACTTTCATGGGACAATGGAAAATTATTTACGGGCGAAGACAAAACTTTTTGACATGGTGTCGCGGCGCGGGCGCAAGCAAAATAAAACCGCAGTCATAAACGTTGACGACGCGGCAAACTCCGAAGTCCTCAAGCATTGTCTCTGCAAAAAAATTTCTTACGGCATAAAAAATCCCGCCGACCTGCGCGGCTCCGAACTCAACCTTCGCGCCGACGGCATGACTATTTCCCTAATTCCCTATTTCCCTATTTCCCTAAAAATCACGGGCTTGTTTAACGTCTACAACGTCTTGGCGGCAGTGGGCGCGGCGACGGCTGAAAACATTTCGCCCGAAGTCATCAAACGCGCTCTTGAGAATTTTAAAAGCGTGCCCGGACGTTTCGAGCGAGTTTTTAGCGACGCGCCCTTTGAAATTATCGTTGACTACGCGCACACGCCCGACGGCGTTAAAAATGTTCTTGAGACTGCCGCGCAGATTGCTAAGGGAAAAATTATTACTGTCTTTGGTTGCGGCGGCGACCGTGATAATAAGAAACGCCCGATTATGGGCAAAATCGCGGAGGAGTTAAGCGACTTAGTGATAATTACTAGCGACAACCCGCGCACCGAAGACCCCGAAAAAATTTTGGATGAAATTGCGGCGGGCATGACTGAAAAAAATCACGAGCGCATTGTTGACAGACGCGCCGCGATTTTTAGGGCGATTGAGCTTGCGAAGGCGGGCGACATCGTTTTGATCTTGGGCAAAGGTCACGAGGATTATCAAATTTTAAACACGGGCAAGATTCACTTCGACGACAGAGAAGTTGCGCTGGCGGCAATTAAAAATGTTGGAGGAATTAAAAATGACTAAATTATCTTTAGCAGAAGTCGCGCAGGTCACGGGCGCACAAGTAAATTCGGACGCCGAAATTCTTTTCGAGGGCGTCACGACCGACAGCAGGAAAGTTACAAGTGGAGTGCTCTTCGTCGCGCTCAAGGGTGAACATTTTAACGGCGAAGATTTTGTAGCGGAGGCTTTCAAGAAAGGCGCGACTGCCGTCCTCGTCAGCAAGAACTTTGATAAAAATCTCGACGGAATCATTTTGAAAGTCGACGACACTTTGAAGGCTTACGCACAAATCGCAGGAGCTTGGCGCAATCGTTTTGACATTCCGATTGTTGCGGTCACCGGCTCCAACGGCAAGACGACTACCAAAGATTTAACTGCCGCCGCGCTCAATTCGCTCGGTCACGTTCAAAAGACTTCGGGGAATTTTAATAACGAGGTCGGCGTCCCTATGACTTTGCTCACGCTCAACGAGAGTCATAAAGCCGCCGTTGTTGAAATCGGTATGCGCGGGCTTGGGCAGATTGAGGCACTCGCGCAGGTCGTCAAGCCGAGTATCGGCATTGTGACCAACGTCAGCGAGGCGCACCTTGAACTTTTGGGCACGATTGAAAACATTGCGCGAGCGAAAGGCGAACTTGTCACGGAAATTCAAGACGGCGGCACGATTATTCTAAACGCCGACAATGTTCACACGTTGGCTATGAAAAATCTCGTCAAAGACGGCGTTAAGATTTTGACTTACTCGATTGAGAGCGTCGCGGATTTTGTCGCGAAGGATATTTTAATCGGTAGCGTCTCGACGGAATTCACTTTGAGTTTTCGCGGCAAGGAGTATGATTTTGAAATTCCCATGCTCGGTCGCCACAACGTTTCCAATGCGCTTGCGGCAATCGCGGCGGGCTATGCTTGCGGCTTGAAAGTTTCCGACGTTCAGCGCGGCTTTTCGACTTTGACCACAACGAAAATGCGCTACGAGGTGATTCGCCGCGACGGCTTGACGATTATCAATGACGCTTACAACGCAAGCCCTGCTTCAATGCGTGCGGCAATTCGCACAACTTCCGAAGTTTACAGCGGGCGACTTATCGCGGTTTTAGGCGACATGTTGGAGCTTGGAAACATTTCCGAAAAAATTCACCGCGAGATTGGCTTTGAACTCGTTGAAAATAAATTCGACACGCTGATAACTCTAGGACCGCTGGGAAGATTTATTGCGGAAGGTGCTCGCGAAGCCGGCTTGAAAAATATTTTTGCCTTCGACACGCACGAGTCCGCCGCGAGAAAAATTCTGGATATTGTTCGCGACGGCGACACGATTTTATTCAAGGCGTCGCACGTCATGCACATGGAAAAAATTATTGAGCTGATTTAAATGAGCAAACTCGAAAAACTTCTGCAACGAATCAAAAATAATCCCAAGTCCGTCCGCTTTGAGGAACTTGATAAAATTCTTTTGAACGCGGGCTACGAGCGTTTTCAATCGCGCGGCGGGTCAAGTCATTACACATACAGAAAAGAATCAAAAGAACCGATAACCATTCCGCACCACAAGCCCTACGTTCGTGAAATTTATGTTCAAATCGTCATTCGTGCTTTGGATTTGTAATTTTAACAAGGAGAAATTTTTATGGAAGACAAAACGACTGCAGAAAAAGATTTAAGTTATTATGCGGCATTGCCTTACGGAATAATGATTTTGCCTTCACCTGAGGGCGGTTACGTCGCGACGATTCCCGACTTGCCGGGTTGTGTAACTCAAGGCGAAACACGCGAAGAAGTTTTTAAAATGATAGAGGACGCAAAACTTTGCTGGTTGGAGGCGGCGTTAGATTTGGGGCAGTCGATTGACGAGCCGGATTTCGACAAATACAACGGGCGATTGCATTTGCGCATTCCAAAGAGTTTACATAAAAAACTTGCGGAAAATGCAAAGCTTGAGGGCGTTAAACTGGATCAACTCGTGATTTATTTAATTGCAAACGGGCTTGGAGAACGGGAGAAAAACTTTTAATGGAAAAAATTTTAATGGCGGGAGCGATTTCGGCGGTCGTTGTGCTGATTCTGGCTCCGATTTGCATTCCAATTTTGCACAAGTTGAAATTCGGGCAGAGCATACGCGAGGAAGGTCCCAAAAGTCATCAAAAGAAGAGCGGCACGCCGACAATGGGCGGAATATTTTTAATCGCGGGGATTGTCGCGGCGACGTTGATTGTCGCGGAGTGGAACGCGGAAATTTTCCTCGCGCTGTTCATTTTGCTCGGACATTTTATCTTGGGATTCGTCGACGATTATATCAAAGTCGTTCGCAAGCACAATCAAGGACTTTTGGCGCGTTATAAACTTCTCGGACAAATTTTTATCGTCGTCGTCACGGTTTTTGTCGCGAGCGAGCTTTTAATCGACTTCAGCCCGACTATTTGGCTGCCGATTGTCGACTTAACGATTGACGCGGGCAAACTTTATCTGCCGTTTATGCTGATAGTCATGGTCGGCGCGTCAAACGCGGTTAATTTGACGGACGGGCTTGACGGTTTGGCGTCGGGTTGTATGGCGATTGCCGCGAGTTGTTACGCCGTGATTTGCATTTTGACGGGGCATGAGGAGCTTGCGATTTTCTGCGCGGCGACGGTTGGGGCTTGCGTCGGCTTTTTGAAGTTCAACTTTCACCCTGCAAAAGTTTTTATGGGCGATACCGGTTCGCTTGCACTCGGCGGAGCGTTCGCGGCTGTCGGCATTTTGACGCACACGGAAGTTTTGCTGGCAATCGTCGGCTTTGTCTTCGTCTGCGAGGCGTTGTCGGTAATTTTGCAAGTCATTTCCTTCCAAACGACGGGCAAGCGAATTTTCCGCATGAGCCCGCTACATCATCACTTCGAGTTGGGCGGCTGGTCGGAAATAAAAGTTGTCTTCGTCTTCTGGAGCGTTGGGTTAATCGCGGGCGTCGTCGGGCTTTCAATGTTGTAAGGAGTCTTGGAAATGGATTTGGCAGATAAAAAAGTTTTGGTCATTGGCGCGGCTCGGAGCGGTATAGCGGCGGCGAAGATTGCAAAAAATCTCGGCGCAACGGTAATTCTCAGCGACGCCAAAGAAAATCTCGACATAAATTTATCGGGCGTTGAAGTTCGGCTCGGCAAGCAAACGGATGAACTCCTGCGCGGCGTTGACTTGATAATTGTCTCGCCCGCCGTGCCGCTGAAAATTCCTCTGCTCAAGAGCGCGGCGGTTAAAAATATTCCGATAATCAGCGAGGTTGAGCTTGCCTACGATTTGGCGAAGTCGCCGATTTGCGCGGTGACCGGCACCAACGGCAAGACGACGACCGTGACTTTGCTCGGACTTTTGCTTAAGGAAAAGTTTGATAAAGTCGGCGTCGGCGGGAATATCGGCATACCTTTAAGCGAAGTTGCTTTGGCGGTCGGCGCGGGCGGTTGCCTTGCCGCAGAAATTTCAAGCTATCAAATGGAGGCGACGAAAAATTTCAAGCCGCACATTTCCGCTATTCTCAACGTCACGCCCGACCATTTGAAACGTCACGGCTCAATGGAAGTTTATCAAGCTATGAAGGAAAAAATCTTCGCGCAACAAAAAGCCGACGACTTTTTAATTTTGAACTTCGACGACGAACACACGCGCGACATGATTAATCGCGCCGCTTGCAAAGTGCTTTACTTCAGCAGAAAAGTGGAGCTTGACGAGGGCGCGTTTGTTGAAAATAATCAGCTCGTCATTAAATTTAACGGCGAACTTCACAGCCTCTGCACGATTGATGAACTCGGCATTAAAGGCGGGCACAACGTCGAGAATGCGCTTGCCGCCGCTCTGATTGCGTTTCTTGCGGGCGTCGAAGTCGAGAAGATTTCCAAAGTCCTCAAAAGTTTTCAAGGCGTCGAGCACAGGATAGAGTTTGTGCGCGAGATTAACGGCGTGAAATATTTCAACGACTCGAAGGCGACCAACACCGATTCCGCGATTAAAGCCCTTGAGACTTTCGAGGGTCACATAATTTTGATTGCGGGCGGCGACGACAAGGGCACCGACTTAACCGACTTCCTTAACCTCGTCAATCAGCGCGTCGATTATCTGATTTTGGTCGGCGACGCGGCGGCTCGTTTCAAAGATTGTGCACTCGAAAAAAATTTCCCTGCCGATAAAATTTTGGAGGCGGGCTATTCAATGGAGCGGGCGGTTGCGCTTGCAAAAGAAGTTGCTCGCCCGCCGCAAGTCGTCTTGCTAAGTCCTGCCTGCGCGAGTTTTGACATGTATAAAGATTTTGAGGAGCGCGGGCGTGATTTTAAGGAAAAGGTATTAGGTATTAGGTGTTAGGTTTTAGGTTTTAGAAGGAGATTTTTATGATGATTCGTGACCATAAGGATTTAATCGTATGGCAAAAGTCTATGGATTTGCTCGTAGAAGTTTATCGCCTCGTTAAAAAATTGCCAAAGGAAGAGACTTACGCACTTTCAGATCAAATGCGCCGTGCGGCAGTTTCTATTCCGTCAAACATTGCAGAAGGAAAAGGTCTCTCTTCTGAAAAAGATTACCTTCGCTTTCTTTTTATTGCTCGTGGTTCAAAGGCAGAACTTGAAACGCAACTTTTGGTTTGTATTCGTCTTAATTATCTTACTGAATCCGAAGTTGATTCGACTTTGAATTTGTGTTCCGAAGTTGGCAGAATGCTAAATGTATTGATTTCAAAATTAACCAGAGGCTAAACCCTAAAACCTAACCCCTTAAGGAACGAGGAACACCAACCAATGAAAATAATAGTATCGGGCGGCGGCACGGGCGGCCACATTTACCCCGCACTCACGCTCATAGACGCGATTAAGAAGAAACGCCCCGACGCGGAATTTTTGTACGTCGGGACGGAAAAGGGCTTGGAGGCAGACATTGTTCCGAAGGCAGGAATAAATTTCACCGCGCTCAAGCTCGAAGGCGGCTTGGAACGTCATTTTACTTTGGCAAATATTTCTCGCGCCGCCAACGCGATTTGGAGCATCAAACACGCCTCCGACATAATTAAAAATTTCAAGCCGAACGTGGTCGTCGGGACGGGCGGCTACGTCTGCGGACCGATTTTGCTTGCGGCAAGTCTCATGAAAGTTCCGACGCTGATTCAGGAACAAAACGCCGTCGCGGGCGTCACGAATAAAATCCTGTCGAAGTTCGTCGACAAGATTGCCGTCGGGACGAGTGACGCGCTGAAAAATTTCCCTGCTGACAAGACGATTTATACAGGCAATCCGATTCGCGCGGAGGTTTTGTTAGCATGGAAAGAGGACGGGCTTAAGGAGTTCAACTTCACCGAAGACAAGCCGGTTGTTTTAATTTCGGGCGGCAGTCGCGGAGCGCGGAGCATTAACAACGCAATGATTGACGTCTTGAAGGCGGAGGCTGTTAAAAATCGGGCGCAATTCCTTCATGTCACCGGCAAGGGCGAGTTTGAATCAGTTACAGGCAAATTGACCGCCGACGTTTTGAACGCGCCCAATATAAAAGTCGTGCCGTACCTTTACAATATGCCGCAAGCAATGGCTATGGCTGACTTGGCAATCTTCCGCGCAGGCGCAACAGGATTGGCGGAGCTGACGACACGAGGCATTCCCGCAATTTTAATCCCATATCCCTACGCGGCGGAGAATCATCAAGAATTCAACGCGCGGGCACTGGTCGAGGCAGGCGCGGCAAAAATGATACTCAACAAAGATTTGACGGCGGAAAGTTTATCGGCAATCCTCGACGAACTTTTGTTCTCGCCCGAAAAATTGGAGGCAATGTCAAGGGCAAGCTTATCACTC
>JBGUYA010000110.1:0-2719 GCA_045118435.1 Quinella sp.
AGAGGCTTGGATATTAAGGACTCGAAGGATAAATCAAAGCGCATTCCCTACTGGATCGATTACACCAAGTTTACCGTAAACGGAAAGATTATCTTCGACAAGCTCACGCCCGCTTGGCACGACAATCCTTACCGTTATAATTTCAATGTCAAAGCCGACGAGGAGATTAAAATTCAAGTTGAGTGGCTCCCGCATAGAAGTTACGCTTGATAATGCGAAATGCGCAATGCGTAATGCGTAATGCAAATAAAAAAACTCCGGCTCGGCATTCGGTCAAGTCGGAGTCTTTTTTATTTCAGTCAAAGAGTTTTTTGGAAGGGTGAGCCGTCTCAACGATCTCGGCGAGTTTATCCAGGTCGCGCCCACCTATCGATTCCATTGCTGCGAGGATTGCCCCCTCAACTAATGGGCAGTTCAGAATTTTGACGTTCTCAAGCTTTATGTCTTCAAGCACAATCTCCGCCGTCATGACTGCCGAACCCATGTCCGCCAAAATAACTACGCCGTCTTCCGAATACAGCGACTCGACAGCGGATTTAATCTTGTCGTAGCTTGTGCCAAGTGTGCCGTCCTCCATGCCGCCCGCCGCCGCAATCGGAACGTCTTCCGCCATCATGCGCGAGACTTCGACAACACCCTCCGCGAGTTTTTCGCTGTGCGAGACGATTACGATACCAACCATAACTTATTCCTCCCGTAAAATTTTAAGCGTCGTTTGCAACATGAACAGTGACGAAGTCGCGCCGGGGTCTTGATGTCCGAGACTGCGCTCCTTCAAATAACTTGCGCGACCTTTCGTTGCGATTATCGTCTTGGTGAACTCGACGCCCTTTTCCGCCGCGTCAACGCCGTCTGCGAGTGCGTCGACTAAATTTTTGCCGTCGTCAAGTCCATCTTTGAGAGCTTTATAAGCGGGACAGAGCGCGTCAAGCATAGTCTTTTCGCCTTCTACAGCTTTGCCGCGCATTTTAATGCCGACAATCGCCGCGTCAAGTGCCGCCGCGAAGTCGTAGGGCGTAAGCTCGATTTTGCCCTTGCAGACGTTGCCCGCCTTCATGAAAGCTGTACCGTAAAGCGGACCCGACGCGCCGCCAACAGTAGAAACAAGTTGCATACCAACGCCCTTCAAAATTGCGCCAATGTCTTTGTCGGCGAAAGTCGGAAGCTTTTCCTCAACGCTCTTGAAGCCGCGCGCAAGATTTATGCCGTGATCTCCGTCGCCAATCTCGTTGTCCAGTTGCGTCAAAAAATCTTTCTCCGCCTCAATCTTCTTTGCAATGGCGGCGATTATCGCCAAAAGTTTTTTCGTGTCCATTGAGCTACCTCTTGAGCGCGGGAGTATCGGCGGGCGCGTCGTAAAGTTCTTTAAGCTCGTCGTCAAGGCGCAACAGCGTCAGCGAAAAGCCCGCCATTTCAATCGACGTCATGTAATTGCCAATCATCGTGTCGTAAACTTTGACGCCCGCATTTTTAAGATAATCCTGAACAAAGTTGTTGATAATGTAAAGCTCCATAAGCGGCGTCGCGCCCATGCCGTTGACCAAAACGGCGACCTCGCGCCCTTTATAATCAATGTCGGCAAGAATTTTGTCAAGGAGAGTTTTGGCGATTTCGTCAGCTGATTGCAACTTATCTTTATGAGTGCCCGGCTCGCCGTGAATTCCAATGCCAATTTCAACTTCATCTTCCGCGAGTTCAAAACCAGACTTGCCGACGGCAGGGACTGTGCAAGGAGAAATTGCCATGCCCATTGTGCGAACGTTGGCAATAACTTTTTCGGCAACGGCTTTAACTTCCGCGAGCGACGCGCCTTCTTCCGCCTTAGCTCCGGCGATTTTGTGAACAAGAACCGTGCCCGCAACGCCGCGCCGCCCCGTCGTGTAGAGGCTGTCTTGAACCGCCACGTCGTCATTAACAATAACGTGGTCAACCGTGATGTCCTCGTCGCCCGCCATGTCGATTGCCATTTCAAAGTTGAGCACGTCACCCGTGTAATTCTTGACGATACAGAGAACGCCTGCGTCGGTCGCAACCGCCTCAATGCCTTCAAGAATTTTATCGGGCGTCGGCGAAGTGAAGACGGCTCCCGCAACCGCGCAGTCGAGCATACCTTTTCCGACAAAGCCGCCGTGTGAAGGCTCATGACCCGAACCGCCGCCGCTAACCAGCGCAACTTTGTTATCCTTTTTATCTGCGCGGACAACGACGTTGCTGCCTTCGAGCTTGCGAAGTTTCTTCGGCGCGGACTTCACCAGTCCCAAAATCATTTGCTCTTCGACGGACTCGACCGCGTTAATCAGCTTTTTCATGCGAATCCCTCCTAAAAAATTAAAGCCTTGCGAAAAAATTTATCACAAAGCCTTTGGCGCGTCAATCAATAATTATCTTGAAAAAATTCTGAGCGTGTGCTAATATGCGTTTGCGTTAGGCAGTTCGATGTGCCGGCTTTCTTCCTCGAAGGAAGGAGGTGTCGCATATGGATATTCAGGACGTTCAAAATTGGCTTGGTCTCATTTACCAAGTCGGAACCCTCTTCTTCGCGGCACTGACATACTTCAAGAACAAAAAATAAGCCGTTAGCACCGGCTCTGAAAATCGTTTAGTCTATTAACGAGGAAGGAGTCGCAATCGGACTGCCTTTCGCGTGTTTGCACTTCAAAGTAAAGAAAATTTATCACAAACGCGCGAGACTGTCAACGGCAATTTATCTTGAAAAATT
>JBGUYA010000111.1:0-19313 GCA_045118435.1 Quinella sp.
GAAGGCGCAGGGAATCACAATCGTGTTGACGACGCATTACATAGAGGAGGCGGAATTTTTGTGCGACCGTGCGGCAATCCTCAATCGAGGAAAACTCGTTGCACTCGACACGATAAAAAATCTTTGTGCAGGCAAGTCGCTTGAAGAAAAATTCCTCGCGTTGACAAAATAAAAATTCCCCGCCGATTTGACGGGGAAATTTTTTTATGCGTAAATGACGGGGAAGACGCCAAGATTTTTCAGCCAAATACTTTTATCGTAAACCGCCTTAATCGAATCTCTTAAAGCGGCGTCGCCAGCGTCGGTCTCAAGGTCAAAGAAAAAAATGTACGCGCCCAAAACCGTGCGTGCGGGGCGGGATTCGATTCGCGTCATGTTCACGCCGCGCTTGGCAAATTCGCTCAAGACTTCGCAAAGAGAACCTGCGCGGGAGCCGTCAATCTGGCAGATAATCAAAACTTTGTCGCCGTCGAAAGTTTCAACGGGCGCGGTGTCGCGCGGGCGGTAGGTTATCTCGAAAAAACGCGTGAAGTTGTTCGGGTTATCTTGAATATCCTTCGCGGCAGCGACAAGTCCGTTGAGTTTGCCAGCGCGTTCGGTGCAAATGGCGGCGCAATTTTCTGCGGAGTAGGCGACAAGTTCGGCGGCGCGAGCGGTCGAGGTCGTCGAGATAATTTCAACGTCGGGGAAATTTTTATGCAGGAAATTTCTGCACTGCGCGAACGGTTGAGCGTGTGAGTAAATTTTTTTTATTGCTTTGACGTCAACGAGCGGCTTTGTCATTAAAAAGTTTTTGACCTTCCAAACGAGTTCGCGCGAGATTTGCAATGTGTCACTCCGCGCGAGCGTATCGAGCGTGATATTTATAGAGCCTTCCAACGAATTTTCGACGGGTACAAGTCCCGCGTCCAACTTTTTTTCCTTGACCGCCGTCAACACGTCGAAGATGTCCGCGCAGATTTCAAGTTGAAAATCTTCGCGCAGATATTTTTTCAACCAAAGAGCCGCCTCCTCCGAGTGCGTGCCCTTCGGTCCCAAGATTCCAAATTTTTTCATGCCAATCACCTAATCAAATTTTAAATTCATAAGTTCGGGATACTTGTCGCCGATTGACCGCGAAAGTTGCTTTGGCTTTAGCAAATCGATTACCGGTTGCATGACGCGGAAAAATTCTTCGTCGTTCTGCAACAGCGTTAAGATTGCCGCAGTGTTCGCCGCGTCGGCAAGTGCCGTGTGCTGTGTGCCTTCAAAGTCCCGATTCATTGCGCCGATTGCGTGTTTCAAGGCAAGCGAACTGTGCAAGCCGATTCGGTCATCAAACGCCTTTTGCAAATCCTGCCACTGCCGCTCCAACCTGCCCGCGTCGTACTTTGGAATTTTCAACGCGCACTCTTCCTTGAGTTGCTTTATATCCGAATTGCTCCACGAGTAAAGCGTCATATCCCACGTGCCAATCCAATCCATGAAGTTTTGAAATGCCTCCGGAAACAGCGGCTTATCGGCGACAGTCTCTTTGGTTATGCCCGTCAACTTCGTTATGTGCTTGGTAATCTCGCCGTACTGCGGACGAACATAACATTGAAATTCGTCGCACTGTTGATAATTTTCGTCGAGCTTGACCGCGCCAATTTCTATAATCTCGTCAGTCGTGAATCTGCGAATGTCCTTGAAAGATTTGCTGACGGGGTTCATCTCCAAGTCAATCACTACATGAATCAAAATTTTAACCTCCTCGAAAAATTTTCTCTTAGTAATTCTTGTCAAGTTAGAAAATTTCCTGCCGCGAAAATTTTTATTGACAGATTTAAAAGTGTGTGGTATCATGCGCCCTGTTATGGATAAAGCATTTGAGGTTCATAACAAGAGCCGCGGGGTGGAGCAGTCGGTAGCTCGTCGGGCTCATAACCCGAAGGTCGTAGGTTCAAGTCCTTCCCCCGCAACCAACGCTGATGTAGCTCAGTCGGCAGAGCGTATCCTTGGTAAGGATAAGGTCACCAGTTCAATCCTGGTCATCAGCTCCAGCGGCGGTGTAGCTCAGTTGGCTAGAGCAAGCGGTTCATACCCGCTGTGTCCATGGTTCAAATCCGTGCACCGCCACCAATCTTGAGTTTAACGCCCCTGCAAAGGGGTTTAATTAATTTAGAATTCAAGGAGGGCACGCCGTGAGGACTAATATCACCTTGTCTTGTACCGAGTGCAAAAATCGCAACTACAGGACTAACAAAAACAAGAAGAATACTCCCGACCGCATCGAAATGAAAAAGTATTGCAAGTTCTGCAAGAAACATACGCCTCACAAAGAGACCAAGTAGGGATTAGGTGTCAGCTGTCAGCTTTCAGAAAAGCCTAAAACCTAAAGCCTAAAACCTAAAAGCTTAAAGCTCAAAGCTTAAACGGAGCGTGAAAGAATTGTCGGAGCAAAAGGGCGAAAAGAAGGGCGTCTTTCAATTTATCAAGGAAGTCCGCGCCGAACTCAATAAAGTTTCGTGGCCAACCAAAGACGAACTCTTTTCCTACACGGGTGTTGTCGGCTTGGCGGTCATAATCGTCTGCGCTTTGATTTGGGTTTGCGACACGGCGTTTGCCAAATTATTCCGTATCATTCTCGGCTGAAAGGAGCTTTGCGATGGATAAGAAAAAAATTCCGGAATCGGAGCGAATTACTGATAGAGCTTGGTACGTAGTGCATACCTTTTCGGGTTTCGAGAAGAAAGTTAAAGCGACCCTTGATAAAAAAATCGCCGCGCAGGGGCTTGAAGACGTTATCTTTAATGTTATCGTGCCCATGCGAGCCGAGTCCGAGTTCAAAGACGGCAGGCGTCGCCTCGTGCAGAAGAAAGTTTTTCCCGGTTACGTCCTTGTCGATATGATTGTTACCAACAGTTCTTGGTACGTCGTACGCAATACGCAAGGCGTTACGGGCTTTGTCGGCTCCGAGAAAGATCCCATTCCGCTCAGCGAGGAAGAGGCGCAGAGGATTTTGACTGAACTCGTCGACGGACGCGCCACCGATAATACGCTCGGTTTCAGGGTCAATGACAACGTGCGCATTATCGACGGCATTTTTGAAAATCGGCTTGCGGTTGTCAAGAGTGTTGACGCGGCAAAACAACGCCTTAAAGTTTTGGTTGAGGATATGCCTGTCGATTTGGACGTTAGCCAAGTCGAGAAAATTTAACCTACGCTGAAAGGAGGTGCACATATGGCAAAGAAAGTTACCAAAGTCGTCAAGTTGCAGGTTCCTGCGGGCAAAGCCACGCCCGCGCCGCCTGTAGGTCCTGCGCTCGGTCAGGCGGGCGTCAACATTATGGCGTTCGTCAAGGAGTTCAATGACCGCACGGCTCAGCAGGCAGGCTTGATTATCCCTGTCGAAATTTCGGTTTATGAAGACCGCTCCTTTACTTTCATAACCAAGACTCCGCCGGCGGCTGTTCTGCTCAAGAAGGCGGCGGGCATTGAAAAGGCTTCGGGCGAGCCGAATAAAAACAAGGTCGCCAAGTTGCCTCGCGCTAAAGCTCAAGAGATTGCCGAACTCAAAATGAAGGATCTCAACGCGGCGTCAATCGAGGCGGCAACTCGCATGATTGAGGGCACGGCTCGTAGCATGGGCATTGAAATTGTCGCTTAATCACGCAATGCGGGAGATTTTATCGTTTGTACCGCAAGGAGGAAATTTTTAATGGCAAAGCAAAGTAAGAGATTCCGCGAGGCTCAAGCACTCGTCGAGCACGGCAAGTTCTACACTGCCGACGAAGCTGTTGCTCTCGTGAAAAAGACTGCAACAGCTAAATTCGATGAGACGATTGAACTTCACGTTCGCTTGGGCGTCGACCCGAAATACGCTGACCAGCAAGTTCGCGGCGCGATTGTCCTTCCCAACGGCATTGGCAAAACCAAAAGAGTTTTGGCATTTGTTGCGGGCGAAAAAGCCGCTGAGGCTCAAGCCGCCGGCGCAGATTATGTTGGCTCCGATGATCTCGTTGCGAAGATTCAAGGCGGTTGGTTCGACTTCGACGTTGCAGTCGCCACGCCCGACATGATGCGCGTTATCGGTCGTCTCGGTAAATTGCTCGGTCCGCGCGGCTTAATGCCCAACCCGAAACTCGGCACCGTCACTCCTGACATTGCTAAGGCTATCGCCGAGCAAAAAGCCGGTAAGGTTGAATATCGCACCGACAAGCAGGGCAACATTCACTGCCCCATTGGCAAGAAGACTTTCGCGGACGACAAGCTTAAGGAAAATTATCAGACGCTTATCGATACCTTGATTCGCGTCAAACCGGCGGCGGCGAAGGGTCAATATATCCGCTCAATCACTTTGGCGGCGGCAATGGGACCCGGCGTCCCGATTCAGATTTAAGGTGTTAGGGGTTAGGTATTAGGTATTAGGGGTTAGCTAAAACCTAAAACCTTAAAGCTAAAAAGACCGCAGAAAGCAAGTTCGACGTGTCGATTAAAGCACTTGCTCAGGTCGAAAGTAACTTTGGCATTAAAAGTTCCTTCGGTCTGTGTGGTCGAAGGATTTTTTACTAAGTTGCGGGAGGTGAAAATTTAATGGCAGTTACAAGCAAGGTGACGCCCAAGAAAGAGGCTATCGTTGCCGAGATTAAGGGCTGGCTCGAAACTTCAAAGGGCGTCGTTTTGACAAGCTACAACGCGCTTGACGTGGCAACCGATACCCAACTGCGCCGTGAACTTCGCGCGGCGGGCGTTAAATATAAAGTCGTCAAAAATACCATGCTCCGCATTGCGGCAAAGCAGGCGGGCATTGAAGGGCTTGATTCTCATCTCGAAGGCACAACCGCTATGGCTTTTTCAACGGAGGATCCTGTTGCTCCGGCGAAAGTCATTTCCGAGTTCATGAAGAAAAACAAGCTCGAAGACAAAGGCATTCTGACGATTAAAGTCGGCATGGTCGAGGGCAAAGTTATTGACGCTAACGGCGTTAAAGCTCTGGCGAATTTGCCGAGCCGCGAACAACTCGTTGCCAAACTTCTTGGCAGCATGAACGCCCCGATTGCAAACTGCGTTGGCGTCCTGTCGGCTGTTATTCGCAATTTCGTTGGCGTCGTCGATGCGATTCGCGAGAAGAAGGAAAAGGAAGCGGCGGCTTAAATTTTGCCGCGTAATGATTTTGAAAATTGGAGGCTGAAATATAATGACTAAAGAAGAAATTATGCAGGCTATTGAAAGCATGACGGTTCTTGAACTTTCCGAACTCGTCAAAGCTATGGAAGAACGTTTCGGCGTCTCTGCGGCGGCTCCGGTAGCAGTTGCGGCGGCGGGTCCTGCTGCGGCGGCGGCTGAACCCGAAGAAGAAAAGACCGAGTTCGACGTTGTCCTTGCCAATGTCGGTCAGGAAAAAATCAAGGTTATCAAAGCTGTTCGCGAAGCAACCGGTCTCGGACTTAAAGAGGCTAAGGCCCTCGTCGACGGCGCACCCGCTCCCGTCAAAGAAAAAATCTCCAAAGCCGACGCTGAAGCCCTCAAAGCTAAACTCGAAGAAGTCGGCGCAACCGTCGAGATTAAGTAAGCAAGCGTATGGAATTTTACATAAACCTCCGCCCGAAGTTTTGGGCGGGGGACTTTTTTTGCAATTAACGAATTCTTGAAGAGCTGAAAACTTTCTGATATAATCGCGCCGATGCCGTACCTCTTCGTGCAGTAACTTGACACTTCGAGGAGGGAGGTGAAAATCATGCTGGAGAGTATCTCTCAGTTCGGCTGGGACGTTCTGGCGATCGTGGTCGGCGGTCTTATCCTCGACTACTTCATCAACAGACGTCATTAAACGGCAGCGTTCTCTAGCTGGTTGCCCCGGATAATCGCTAGACCCGGCGGTTAGGCAAAACGAAGCCCCCGTACAGTGACCCATTCTGTGCGGGGGTTATTCGTTCGGTGAAAATTATACTGGAACTGCGAGTCTCTCAGTCTGCAGTTGTTGCCTTAAATCAACGCTGAAAATTTACCACACAACGGACTTTTTGTCAACGCCTCATACATGTTGAATAGCTCACTGACAAATCCAGTATCAGCGTGCTCCCTTATGGCAAGAAAACGCTGCTGATTGAAATGTGATTCGGCTATAAAAAGATTGAGCGTTTGCAGTTCATGCAATCGCTCTTTGCTTTTAAAAAATATTTTTTACACAGATATATTATTTAAAAATTTGAGACCCCATCTATCAACTTGCTCATTTAATTGATGTCGATTCTGAAGAGGGATAACCACTGAAGAATACTTGGTAAAGTCAAGCAATGGCACCAAAATTTCTTCAAATTTGCTCTCTCCGCTCATAATATAAGCAGATGAGATTATATTTGAATTCAAAACTTCGTTTAAACAGCTTTCTATAACGTCAAAACTTTCTTTGTCATTAGCTTCGCTGAATATGACTTTTGGGAAAATTTTCTCGCCGATTTTTATCGTCTTTAACTGGACAGGAGAATTATGAGTCGAGCGATTTAAATTTTCAAGTGAATCGTAAAAATTCCCTTTATCGTGGTAAAAGTAAAAGTTGTTATTTTTATCCGTAGAAATATCGCTACTTTCGATGAAAGGAATCCACTTTTCGGGCGTCGACATATCGAAGTAAGGTTTTTCTGATTTTTTAAATCGTATATCTCGAATACAAATGAGTATCGAAAAATCCACGTTAAATTTTTGTCGAATATTATTGAAATGTGTTCCAGTTCCGTATAAGTCAATCATTAAAGCTTTACGGTTGTTGATTTTGGCGGAGAAATATTTTGCAAGGTCGTCGCCCGAATTACGCACGAGTTTTCTCGAATAATGAAGATAGTCGTTTGGTGTGGGAGTTTCGCCGCGCTCCAATTTATATTTTTCATAGAGCAAGCGCAAGTAATGTGTATCGCGCCCGCAAAAACCCAGATATTCAAAACCACATTTTTTTTGGAGATTGTCAATCTGCTGAACCAACAAAATCAGAATCCCGACGTTCAGCGTGAAGAGTTGCCAGTAAATGCGCTTTATCTCTTCCGAAAAGGGATTGCGCAACCGAATTTCGCGAAGATACGCGCCAAAGTTAAAATCTTTTTGCAGAAGATGCTGTTCAATGCGAGTGGGGTTGCTCAAAACACTCAGTGCCGAATCGAGACCGACAAGTCGCGGATTTTTTATATCGCTGTCAGGATTGTCGCCAATATGAAAGACAAATTCCTTTTAGTCGGCGAACTCTTTCCAGATGCGCCCCGACGACTTTCCGCCGCTCGTGATTAAAATTTCAACGGGAACCAACAGCCCCGCCTTAGTCAGCATTCGCCTTATAACTGTTTCCGGCAAATACATATCGGAGATTAAAACGTCGCCGACTTTGACTTGTCGAATATTTTCTGTTATCGGGATTGACTGTTCAATTTCAACGTCGCATTCGAGTTTTTTCAAAGTGTCGCAGATATTTTTCGGCGCGTTCGTCAGCAATCGGAATTCTTCGTAAATGTCGTCAAGGCTATAATTGCCACGCATGGAAGCATTGTGCTCAGATTCAATTCGCGCTTGAACAAAACCAATAGAGTTGGTAGCCCGTTCAACTATTTGAAAAACAGTTTGCGGCAATACACAACGCCTCGCAATCAACGTGTCAAAAATATCCCACGTCTTAATCATGAAACTCCTCCTCAATTTAAAATTATTTTCAGGCATTATAACATAAAAAATTTTTCCCGCAAAGTGGTATAATGATAAAAAAAGTAAGGCGGGAAATTTTCATGCACAAGATATTGGAGTTTACACTTGGCGATGAGACTATTCGCGAGGCGGCGAAAAAATTTTCAAAGCACGGCGAGTTTCTGATTTACGGCTTAGCGAGCACACAGAAAATTTTTATGGCGGCGGCGGGCTACGCGCTCAAACCGCGCCCGACGATAATTTTAGTCAGCGGCAAAGAAAAAATTTCCGAGTGGCGAGAAAATTTCACGGAGCTTTTACCGGGCGTTGAGGTCGTCGAACTGCCCGAATTGGATTTAATAGAGGTCAAGGCAAGCACAATCGGCGTCGAGCGGCAAGCCAAGCGTCTTGAAATTTTGGCACGACTTCTGCGCGGCGAAAAATTTATCGTGCTGGCGTCGGCAATGGCGGCGGTCAAGAAAGATTTCTCGCGGCAAGATTTTTTCAAGCATCAACTGCGCGTCGAGGTCGGAGAGATTTTATCAATAGAAAAGTTTTTGTCGCGGCTTGACGAGTTCGGCTACGAGCGGGCGGACGAGATTGACGCTATCGGCAAGTTCAGTGTGCGCGGCGGTATTGTCGACCTTTTTCCGATAAACGAGCCGACGCCTTACCGCGTGGAATTTTTTGGCGACGAGATTTATTCAATTCGCCTAATCAATTTTGATACGTTGCGTTCGGGCAAAAAGGCTCAAGCCGTCACGATTCTCCCGATAAAAAATTTCTCCAAAAGCTCCGAATCATTCTTGAGTTGCGCGGGCGACGACGGCACAATTATTTTCGACGAACCCGCGCGAATTGTCGAGGCGATTCAAAATTTGATTCACGAGGACACCGAGATTAAGAAAAATATTTTCACGTTCGAGCAACTTGTTAAAAGCTCCCGCGCAGGCAGTTTGATTCACTTCGAGCTGATGCTGAAAAATATTCGCGGAGTTGAGCCGACAGAATCAATCGGGTTAACCGCCGCCAACGTCGCGAGCTTTCAAGGTCAAACAAAATTTTTCCTTGAAGAAATCGCGCGGCTCCTCGAACTCAAGCAAAAAATTTTTATCCTGTTCGCGAGCCAGGCGAAACTTACCGGCGTCATGAAACTTTTGTACGAAAATAATCTGACGGGCATAAATCTTGAACTCGGCACGCTAAGCGACGGCTTTACCTTCCCCAACGCCAAGCTCACCGTGCTGACCGAGAAAAATATTTTCGGCAAGCAGGTTCAGCGGCGCTTGAAAACTTTTGCGGCGGAGGCGGGCGACAGGATCCGCAGTTTCAGCGACATTAAGCCCGGCGATTACGTCGTGCATATCGAGAACGGCATTGGCAAATATCTTGGCGTCGAGACGCTGGAGTTCGACGGCGTTCACAAGGATTTTCTCAACATTCAGTACGGCGGCGCGGACAAGCTTTTCATTCCCGTTGAGCAAGTTCATTATCTGCAGAAATATATTTCGGGCGACGGCGCAACGCCTAAACTTTCGCGCTTGGGTTCGGGCGATTGGGCGCGGGCGAAGTCGCGAGCCTCCGCCGCTGTTGAAGACATTGCCGAAAAGCTTTTGGATATTTACGCGCAACGCGAGAAATCTTCCGGCTTTGCCTTCGCCGAAGACGACGCAACTCAGCGCGAGTTCGAGGACGCCTTTCCCTATGAAGAGACGCCCGACCAAATCCGCGCAGTTGAGGACGTTAAAAAGGATATGGAACGCCCGCGCCCGATGGACAGATTGATTTGCGGTGACGTTGGCTTTGGCAAAACGGAAATTGCGATTCGCGCGGCGTACAAGGCGGCAATGAACGGTAAGCAATGCGCAGTCCTTGTGCCTACGACGGTTTTGGCTCAACAACATTACCAAACGTTTTCCGAGCGATTCGCGGGCTTCTTGCCGACTGTCGACGTGATTTGCCGTTTCCGAACTCCAAAGGAACAGCGCACGACCTTACAAAAAGTCCGCGCAGGTCAAGTTGATATTCTAATCGGCACGCATTCGATTTTGTCGAGCCGAATTCAATTCAAAGATTTGGGCTTGCTGATAATCGACGAGGAACACCGCTTTGGCGTCAAGCAGAAAGAAAAAATCCGCGCATTGAGTGCGGGCGTCGACGTTTTAACTTTGAGCGCGACGCCGATACCGCGCACGTTGCACATGAGCTTAGTTGGGGCGCGTGACATGAGCTTGATTGAAACTGCGCCAGCTGAGCGATTCGCCGTTCAAACTTATGTTATCGAGGACGACGATGAGATCATTGCGGAGGCGATTCGGCGAGAAATTCGGCGCGGCGGGCAAGTTTATTTTGTCTACAACAAGATTGAGACGATTGACATAATGCGCGACCGCTTGGCGGAGCTTGTGCCGGAGGCAAAAATTATGACGGCGCACGGGCAAATGTCAAGTGACTTCTTGGAGGGCGTCATGATGGATTTTTACGAGGGCGCGTTCAACGTGTTGCTGTCGACGACGATAATCGAGAGCGGGCTTGACGTTGCCAACGCCAATACGATTATAATTTACGACGCAGATAATTTCGGGCTTGCGCAACTCTATCAAATGCGCGGGCGCGTCGGGCGTTCAAGTCGCATGGCTTTTGCGTATTTCGTTCACCGCGCAGATAAAATTCTTGGCGAGAACGCAGAGAAAAGACTTCAAGCAATGCGAGAGTTCGCGCAGTTGGGAGCGGGCTTTAAAATTGCGTTAAAGGACTTGGAAATTCGCGGCGCGGGAAATTTACTCGGCGCACAACAGCACGGGCACATTGCGAGCGTCGGCTTTGAAATGTATTGTCGACTGTTGGAAGAGGCGGTCAACAAGTTGCAAAATAAATCGGTCGAGAGCGTCGAAGACCCTGATCCGATAATCAACTTGCCAGTCGAGGCGTTCATCAATCGCGAATACATTTCAAACGCGGGCGACAAGATAGAAATTTATCGGCGGCTGGCGGTCATGCGCGACGACATAGAGATAAAAGACATGCGCGAGGAGTTGGAAGATCGCTTCGGGAAAATCAGCGAGCCTGTCGAAAATCTTTTGCTCGTGACGCAAATCCGAGTCGCCGCGAAGTTTTTAGGCGTCAAATCGATTCAAGAACAAAATTTGCGCATCGAGATAGTTTTCAGTGACGTAAAGAGAATTTCGGCGCAAGGGATTATCGCGCTGTCGAAAGTTTTCCGCCGTAATTTAAAATTTATAGAGAGTTCGCAGAGGATTTTCTTGACGTTCAGGACAAAAAAAAATCTCCTCAACAACCTTGTCAACGTGCTGAAGAGTTTGACGCCGCGTTAGAAAAATTCCTTGTCGATAATTTTGTCGTAGATATAACCTTCGCGAACGCCCGAATCGCTGTAAATGATATTGAGACTGCCAAAGCGTTTCGCCAACACGTCCGCGATTATCAAGCCCGGCATAAACGTATGCATACGTTCGGGGACAGTCTTCATGAGCAGAATTTTATCGGGAACAATTAACTCGTGGTCGCGTTGGAAACGGTGCAAGATGTCATGAATCCTCCGAACTTCCATGCGCATGTTTTGACGCGTCATGCCGTACATTGCATTGTAAAGAGCCATTGCGCCCTTGAACGTGCCTCCGATACCGCAAATCTGCGCGTGGCTGACGGCTTGGAACTCTTTAACCGCGCTGACAGTCGCCTCCGCCTCCGCGTACATCTCGGCAATCTCGACCGCGCTCGGCAAAATATGAATGCCCGTGTATCTCGTGTGGAAACTCAAGCTCCCAATCGGCAAACTAGCCTTAACTCTAATCTCGCGGTCTTTGAAGTAGACAATTTCGGTGGAGCCGCCGCCAATATCGATAAGCAAGCCCTTTTCATCAACAAGGTTGTGCGTCGCTCCGATAAAGTCAAAAGTCGCCTCGTCGTCGCCGCTCATCAGGATAATATTTATGCCGGTGCGAATAGAAATTTCGTCGACAGCCTGCGAACCGTTGACCGAATTGCGAAGGGCGGCGGTCGTGAACGCCGTGACTTGCGTTATCCCGAAGTCGTCCAGAAAGCGGCGGTACTCGCCGATAATCTCAACCACCTTGTCAATGCCCGCGCGTTGCATGACGCCATCGCGCACGTACGACGCAAGCCCGACGGTGTGTTTCTTTTTCATGACCATTTCGACGCGGTCGCCGTCAATGTCGTAAATCGCCATGCGTATTGTATTCGAGCCGACGTCAATCATTGCGTACAACATTTTATCGCCTCCCTTGCCGCAAAGTTATTCGGCGTTCGCGCTGATTAACCTGCCGCTTTATTCATACTTTCTTTGTCGGCGTCAAAGAAAGTATGCAAAGAAAGACGCTTTCAACGCCGCTTGAACTTCCTGTTCAAACGCGGCGCGGCCGCACGTCCATGTGCGGCCGGGTTCCGACAGCCCGCTGTTGGAAGAATTTCCTAGTTTTGAATTTCATGAGGAGCCTTGCTGATAATTTTGCCGTCGCGGTCAAGGTAAACAACTTTGGCAATCCTTGCGTTGATAATCATGCGGCGGCAAAGTTTGCACGGCTCGCCCGAAGCATTGGAGCCGTCCGCGCAGTTGACGCCCGCTATGTAAATCGTCGCGCCTTCCATTTTATTCGGGTCGGCATTGATAATCGCGTTCTGCTCAGCGTGTACGGCAACGCAAAGTTCGTAACGCTCGCCCTTTGGCACATGAAGGCGTTCGCGCTCGCAAATGCCGCTGTCTATGCAATTCGTTTCGCCGCGCGGTGCGCCGTTGTAGCCCGTGCTCACGATAATTTTATCCTTAACGATAATCGCGCCGTAGCGTCGACGCAGACAAGTCGCTCGCTTGCCGACTTCCCGCGCTATGTTCAAAAAATATTCGTCCCAATCGGGGCGCGTGTTGCTGTTCATATTTTCATCTCCAAACGTTTTCCCGATTATACTACATTTTTCTTGATACGGAAATTTTTTCGGATATAATTATAGCAATGCCGCACCTTCCAAAGCGGTAACTTGACGCTTGAGAAGGGAGTTTACATGCATGCTTGAGATTCTCACAGAGATCGGAACAGCCGGTTATGGCAAAACGAAACCCCGCACGGTTCATCACTCCGACGGGGTTTTCGTTTGGTGACATTATGCTTGAACTGCGATCCTCACAGCAGTTGTTAGCTTTTTAAAAGCAAAGTTAATTTACCATAAAGCCGCTGTCTTGACAAGGGCAAAACGAAACCGCCTTGCCCTTGTCAATTCAAATGTAAAAATCGTCTGACCAAAATTTCTGCAACAATGGCGTCGACGGGTTCGGGCGGCACTTGCAGTGAAGTCGGCAAAAGTTTTCGCCAGCCGCGCGGAGGATTTTTTATCCAAAACTCGCGTCGCGCCTCTTCGGTCGTGTGCTTTTCGTCGACGAGTTCAAAGCTCAAGCCCGCCGTCGTGATTTTTTTAGCCGCCGCCTTGTGAGTGGTGCCGTCGCCCAAAATCACTTTCTCTATCTCGAACTGCGCGGCTAAATTTTTTATCACTGCGTCAAGCTCTTCCGTCGAAACGACGCGCTGAAATTTTATCTCTCCCGCCGCCGTCAAGACTGCCACACCGCATTTGTCGCGACCGGGATCAATTCCCATGAACATTATCTTTGCTCCAATTTTATATTCAAGCGCAACGGTCCTTGCGAAGTCGTTTCGTCGCGAGCCGTCGCCTTAAGCAAAATTTTTCCCTTCGCCGTCATCAACGAATCAATGATTTCATAAAGCTGAGTGCCGTCCATGCGCCCGACGCTCCCCGTCAGCGGGTCTGCCAAACTGCCGCGTTCAACCGCAATTCGATTTATCTCTGACAAAAAGTCTTGCAAAATTACTTCGGGTTGAGCCTCGCCTCCAAGTTCGTAAGTTTTCGCGAGGACGACTTCATCTTTCTTGAAGACTAAATTGTTCGGGTAAATCTCAAGTCGCGTACGCACAGGCTCGCCGCGAACCATATTGCCCGCCGCCGTGATTCTTAAAACCATGTCGCGCCCGCTTAATTCAAGCTCGTTGATTATGCGGTTGAGTTCCGGCTGATAAATCCAAACAGAATTGTCCGCGTCGCCGCCGAATCGTTGAATCAGATTTTGCGTCGCCTGCTCGGCAAGCGCATTTATATCTGTCGCGATTTCGTCGGCAGTTAGCCCGCCCTTTATGACGCCGCTCGACAAAATCTCGCCCGCCCGCAAAGTTATATCGCCCTCGCGAATCGCAATGATACCCTCGCGCAGATTTCTGTTGCGCTCTTCAAGTTCATTGTTGTCGGCGGCAAGTTTGTCGTTGTCGGAAGAAAGCCGCTCGTTGTCGGCGGTCAGCGTCACGTTGAATTCGCCTAGCTTTTTATTATCCGCCGTCAAAGTGTCGTTCGCACTCGAAAGATTTTCATTACGCGCTGTGAGTTCGGCATTTGTACTTTCAAGCCGCTCATTACCTTCCTTGAGGCGGTCACTTTCAACGCGAAGCTCCTCCTGCTCCTTTTTGAGCGCAACAATTTCTTCCTTCGACTCGCGCAGGTTGGTATTTGCCTTTTCAAACTCCGACTGCGCAAGCAAAAGATTTTCCGTTGCCGCGTCGAGTTCGGAAAGTGTCGCGTTCATTGTTGCTCGCAACTCTTCCATGCCGAAAAGTGCCGTGCGGACATTTTCCGAGATGAGAGCCATAAAACCGATTGACAGCCCCGTTATCAAGCAACCCGTTACGACAGTCACGATCATTGACGTGTGGCGCGGGCGCAAGCCGAAGATTGAGAGGCGTTTCTTGCCGATTTTTGTGCCAAGTTTGTCGCCGATAAACGCAATCGCGCCGCCCGTGATTATCATGACGATTATCAAATAAATTCCTTCCAATCAAACACCTCCAAAAGGCAATGCGTAATTCGTAATGCGTAATGGTTTGAGTTTTAATTACGAATTCCTAATTGCTTTCTCATAGGGCGCGTGACGCTGTAAACATTTTCGACGCGCCGCAACTTATTCATAATCGTTTCGACCTGCGCGGCATTGATGACTTCAACGCCAAGATTAACCGTCGAAGTTTTATTAGTCTTGTTCGACCCGGCGTGTATCGAGTGCAAGTTAAGTTTCATTTCGGCGGGCACGGCGATTAAATCGGCAAGCACGCCTGTTTTATCCTCGCAGACAATCTCAAGCTCGACGGTATAAATTTCGTCGCTTGCCGCGTCCCAACTAACTTCAATCATGCGATTAACGTCCGCCGCGCCGCTTAAAACGTTCGGGCAATCTGCGCGATGAACAGAGACGCCCCGCCCGCGAGTTATATAGCCCGCAATCTCGTCGCCGGGTATCGGGTTGCAACACTTCGCAAGCCTCACGACAAAGCCGCGCTCGCCTTCAACCAAAACGCCTTGCTCAGTCTTTTTGTGATTGCTTTTATCGGGAATCTTTTTAATCTCGGAGAGCAACGCGGAGACTTCGGGCGTAGTATTGGCGGCGTGTTCCTTTTTATAAATCTCGACAAGCTTTGTTATAACCGAATGAACCGAATTCCCGCCGTAGCCGATGCCCGCCAACAAGTCGTCTTCGCTCGCAATGTTCATGCGCCGCGCAATTTCCGCAAGCCGATTTTCTTTGAGCAAGTCCTTCACGACGTAGCCGAGCTTTTTAATCTCAGTCTCTAAAATCTCGCGCCCGCGTTCAATATTCTCCTCGCGGTTTTCTTTTTTGAACCATGCACGAATTTTTTGGCGCGTATCACTCGACGCAACGCTGTTCAACCAATCGCGGCTCGGGGCACTGTTTTTATTCGTAACGACCTCGACGAAGTCGCCATTCTGAAGTTTGTATTCAAGCGGCACAATTCGCCCGTTGACCTTCGCGCCAATGCAGTGATGACCTACCTCCGTGTGAATTCGATAGGCAAAGTCAATCGGGTTAGAGCCTTTGGGCAAGACAACCAAATCTTTGCCCGGCGTGAAGACAAATACCTCGTCGCTGAAGAAATCTAACTTCAACGCCTCAAGATACTCCTTCGGATCCTTGATCTCCTTTTGCAACTTCGCCATTTTCCTGAGCCAAGAAATTTT
The DNA here is from genome assembly GCA_045118435.1 of Quinella sp. Lineage (GTDB taxonomy): Bacteria > Bacillota > Negativicutes > Selenomonadales > Selenomonadaceae > Quinella. The sequence goes on from JBGUYA010000111.1 coordinate 15,697, forward strand.
CTGGTCGCGGTCACTGTTGGCAGGTTTATTCGAGCCGCTTTCCTTATACTTCCAATGCGCCGCAACTCCGAACTCCGAAATCTTATGCATTTCGAACGTCCGAATCTGAATTTCAAGCGGATAGCCCAAAGCCATAACCGTCGTGTGCAACGAACGATAGCCGTTGCTCTTGGGCACGGCGATATAATCTTTGAACCTGCCGGGAATCGGTCGCCACTTTGAATGAATCACACCCAACACGCTGTAGCAGTCCTTAACGTCGTCAACCAGAATTCGCACTGCAGACAAGTCGTAAATCTCGCCAATGTCTTTGTTGTCGCGCTTCATTTTCTTGTAAATGCTGTAGAAATGTTTGGCGCGTCCGCTTATCGACGCGTGAATTTCTAACTCGTCAAACTCTTCCTCAATCATACGAACTGCCTCGCTGATATAAATTTGCCGCTCGCGCCGCTTTTGCTTGACGTGCTCGACCAACTCATAATAGACGTCCGGCTCAAGATAGCGCAAGCATAAATCTTCCAACTCCCACTTGATACTTGAAATGCCGAGTCGATTTGCAAGCGGCGCGTACAGCTCCATTGTCTCCTGCGCAATGCGTTTGCGTTTGTCCTCGCGCATGAATTTTAACGTTCGCATGTTGTGCAAGCGGTCGGCGAGTTTTATCAGAATCACGCGCAGATCTTTTGCCGTCGCTATGATTAATTTTCGATACGCCTCGATTTGTTGTTGCTCTTTGGTTTTGAAGTAGATTTTCCCGATTTTAGTCACGCCGTCGATTAGTAGCGCGATTTCTTCGCCGAACATGTCTTGAATTTCGTCGAGTGTGAACAGCGTATCTTCAACCACGTCATGGAGCAGCGCGGCGGATATCGCTTTGTCGTCAAGTTGCAGTTCGGTTAAGATTGCCGCGACGTTGAGCGGGTGATTGATGTACGGCTCGCCCGATGCTCGCGTTTGGCCAGCGTGTCCTTCTCGCGCAACCAAGTACGCTCGTTGAATCAGCTCCAAATCCGCGTCGGGCTGATAACTTTTCACCGCGTCCAACAAAAATTCTATCGTTACGGGCGGCTTGCCCTTGTCATTCATTTTTATCGCCTCCTATCCCCAAATGATTTTACCCTGCTTTATTCAAACTGTCTACTAAAAAAAATAACCGCGCAGATTTTTTCCGCGCAGTTCAAAATTTTTCGCGTCACTTATTTTTTTGCAAAGAGGCGTTCGTTCAAAACGTCGACCGCTTGAACAGCCGCCTTCTGCAGAGCATTATGCACAGCGGTTTGATTGACTTTTGTCGTGCCGACTGTAATAAATTGCTCCGTGCCGTCGCCGACGAACGCGCTTGCCGATTTGCCTTCACCCTTCGCCGCCATTATAACATTGCCCGTTTCAACGTCCATGATTCGGATAACCATGTGCGCCTTGATGGTGTTGACGGTCACCAACGCCTTTCCGACGGCGACCGAGACATCAACGACATTTCCATAAATGATATAGCGCACGCCGATAATCTCGCCGAGTTTCTTAGCAGTGTCAGAGTCAATCAAGCCGAGCATGTTAAATTTTTCCAAGACGTTAAGAATCATTGTCCTATCCTTAACCTCGAAATTCTTTGTCTCAATGAGCCGTTGGATTATATATTCGCTTGAAGATTTTTCGGCGTTTAGGAGATTAACGTCCGGCTCGCTTGTCCCCTGATGAACGCCCAAATCCATTACCGCGACGCTTGCGCCCTTTTCAATCAAAGCGGCTTCGGCGGGCGCGAACGTCATCAAAATCACCGCGAGGATTAAAAGAAATTTTTTCATTTGGCGAACAACCTGCCTCCTACCATGCCCGCAATCAGCGCGTCGGAAATTTCCTGCGCGGCTTCGTCTATCGCTTGGGAATACATGTCCGTTGTAAGTTTCGCCGAACCGAACTTAATAAAACTTCCAACTTGATGCAAGGTGCTCCGTTTGTCTCCGACGATTTCTTCTGCCCAAACGACTTCGCCGGTCTCAGCTTTGATTACGCGAACCGCAACCATTATTCCGATAACTGATGTCTTTTGACCGTAATAAAATGCACTGGTGTTAATGGAACCAAGTGCCTCGCCTTGACCGAGATTTATAATCGTGCCTTGAATCAGATAATCTGCGCCGTGTTCCCTGCCGATTGCGGAAGTTATCGTCGGCGAAACGATTTGCCCGACCTTAGCGGTTGCGATTGATTGAGCTTGATTTGCATCAAAGCTACCGTCTTCAAACAGCGCGTTGAAATTTCCGGCTTCGATTGACTTATGCAGGTTGTTTATGTCGCGCATTTTCTCATCGTAAAGCATAAGCTCCATATCTTTATCAATCGGCTTTGTCTCTTTGAAGTTGAGCTTGCCCGTCGAGAGGAGTTTTTCAAAGACGAGTTCGGAGAGTACCGACGCCGAGTCGATATTTTTAAAGCGCGTGTCGTTCGAGAACTGCAACATTACGCACGTCGGCAACTCTCCAAACCTTGATATTTCGGCAAAAGCCGTCGTTGAACTCGCGCAGATTAGGAGCGCAATCAGAATTCCGAATAGCCGTTTCATTTTTTAGCCCCCTTATCGCGTTTGGTTTTATCCTTGAGACCTTCGGGCAACTTCAGATAACTTTGGTCGGGCGTGGCAGAAAATTCATCGATTTGCACAAGATATTTCTCGTAACTTTGAACGCGCGAATCTTTCATGATGTAATCGAAGACAGCGATTTTGCTCAAGGTGTCGCCGTCGAAGTAATAGCGAACTGCGCAGTTAAAGCCGTTCTTACTGCCAAAAAAATCTTCGTAGGACAGCCCGCCATTGAGAGTGCCGGAGCCGATAAATTTATATTCGGGCGTGTAATGGGTCGCGATAACTTTGTCATTTGAAGTTATGGGCACGAGAGCCGTCGTCAAAATGCCGTAGGAATAATCCTCGTTCATCACGTCAACGGCATTCATTATCCCCAAATCCTCTTCTTCGTTGGCAAAGACATTATTTCTGCCGTGAAACTTGCCTCTGAAAAATGAAGCGGTATAGTATTCTTTCTTGTCATCATTTTGAAGAGCGCAAAATCTGAATGTCTCGCCGTTTGTTTTCAAAATCGTTGTAACTATGTTTGGAACGATATTCAGACTATCGACACATTTATTCGCGCCGTCGAAAACCATAACGCCCGTGTAATTGTTCAAAGCTTGACGTTGCGCGGCACTGGTATCCGTCATTTTAAAATCGCCGCCGAATCCGCCCAAATCTATGAGCTTTGCTTCTCTGTTTGTCTTGCGAACGGGCGGTTCGGTCAGCGTGTATTTAATGGTAAATCGCCCGCTTGAAAGTATGTTGCGGTATGCGTCGACTTTTGCCGCCTCCGCCGTCGTCATGAGCAACAGCAATGACAATATCGCCGTGAAGAATATTTTCATTGCGCCGCGCCTCCAATCTCTCCAAGTTGTTCGGGCTGATCAATCAAGTCGTTCATGTCGCCTTTGCGTGCCTCGTAGAGTTTAAATTTCTTGCGAATGTTAAAAGCTCCTTCGGGAACTTGTGCGGAAATCTCTTTTATAATCAAATCGCTGACTAAAAATTCCTTGTCGTCGTGGCAGAGATATTTTTGAATACGAACAAG
>JBGUYA010000112.1:0-3454 GCA_045118435.1 Quinella sp.
GCTGTTGAGCCGCGTTAAAGTCGTTCGCCTTGAAAAACTTTCGACCGACGACATAAAAAAAATCCTCCGCCGCGCAGTCGAGCTTGAAAAATTTATCGTCGAGGAACGGGCATTGGATATAATCGCGGACTTCGCGGACGGCGATGCGCGTATGGCTTTGAACTTGTTGGAGCAGGCATCGTTCAATGAAAAAATTTCTGTCGAGACGTTGCGCGAGTTGCTTGGTGAAAAAATTCGACGCTACGACAAGCGCGATGATAATCACTTCGACACGGCGAGCGCGTTCATAAAAAGTATGCGCGGCTCCGACCCCGACGCGGCGATTTTTTACTTGGCAAAGATGATTGACGGCGGCGAGGATTTAAATTTCATTGCGCGGCGAATTGTCATCTGCGCGGCGGAAGACGTTGGCAACGCCGCCCCGCAAGCTTTGATTTTGGCAAATGCGGCGGCTCAAGCGTCTCAATTCGTCGGCTTGCCCGAAGCACGAATCATTCTTGCGCAAGCCGTCACCTACATTGCGGCGGCTCCCAAGTCCAACGCGGCTTACCTTGCCATTGACAAAGCCCTTGCCGACACTCAAGGCGAAGTCCCCAAGCATTTGCGCGACACTCACTACAAGGGCGCGAAAACTTTCGGGCACGGCGACGGCTACAAGTATCCGCACGACTTTGAAAATCATTTCGTCAAGCAACAGTACTTGCCCGATAAAAAACTTTCTGCGCGATATTACGAGCCGACCGCGCAGGGCTACGAGGCGACGATTAAACAACGGCTTGAAAATCTTTGGCATAAAAATTGAAAAGCGACTGACTTCAAATCAGCCGCTTTATTTCTTTGCTCAATGTTAAATATTTTCTTTGGCAACGGCAACGAGTTTCTCGAAAGCCGCCGCGTCGTTTACGGCAAGCTCCGCCATCATTTTTCTGTCGACGGCGACGCCCGCTTTGGTCAAGCCGCAAATCAGCTTGCTGTAGGAAATGCCGCTGAGGCGAGCCGCCGCGTTGATTCTGGCAATCCACAGGCGACGGAATTCGCGCTTTTTGACTCGGCGGTCGCGGTGTGCGTACTGCCCCGCCTTCATGATTGATTCGTTGGCTTTTTTAAACTGTTTGCTCCTCGCGCCGCGATAACCTTTAGCGAGCTTGAGGATTTTTTTATGGCGTCTGTGAGCCGTGACGCCGGTCTTTACTCTTGGCAAGTTAATCTCCTCCGTTTTAATAATTTGGAATGTGTAATTAGGAATGTGAAATGACAAAACCATTCCTAATTTCAAATTCCTAATTCCTAATTGCAGTACGGGAGCATTTTCCTCACGCGAGCTTTGTCTGCCGCCGAAGCGAGCGTTGCCTTGCGGAGATTTCTCTTGCGTTTACGAGTTTTCTTTTCCAAAATGTGGCTCTTGTAGGCTTTATTGCGCTTGAACTCGCCGCTACCGGTCACGTGAAAGCGTTTAGCTGCTGCTCTGTGCGTCTTGATTTTGGGCACCTGTGTCCCCTCCTTTTGTAGTTGTCTTCTTAGTCTTTTGCGCCTTTTGTGCCTTAGGAGAGAGAATCATCGTCATGTTTTTGCCCTCAAGTTTAGCGGCGCGCTCGACTGTCACGACCTCTTCCAGAGCTTTGGCAAGCCTCGTCAAAACTTCATTGCCCAATTCGGGATGCGAAAGCTCGCGCCCGCGAAACATTATCGTCACTTTGACCTTGTTGCCCTCTTCGATAAAGCGTTGCGCATTTTTAAGTTTGACTTCAAAATCGTGCTGCTCAATGTTCGGGCGGAGTTTGACCTCTTTAATCGTGATGATTTTTTGTTTCTTGCGGACTTCCTTTTCGCGCTTTTGCTGTTCATAACGATATTTGCCGAAATCCATAATGCGGCACACCGGCGGTCGGGCTTTGGGCGCAACCTCCACCAAATCAAGATGTTTTTCTTCGGCAAGACGAAGCGCGTCCCGTGTGAGCATAACGCCGAGCTGTTCGCCGTTCGCGTCGGTCACTCGAACCTCGCGAATACGAATCTCCTCATTGATCCTCAAAGTTTCTCTACTAATCGAAATACACCTCCTGCGGCGCGTTCAGAAAAAAATTAAAGGCGACAGTTAAGCCGCCACGTCTCTCAATAACAAAAATCCTTGCAACCGTGCCAACTCATTGAAGGTCGACAGGTGAGAAACGTTGGTTTCTGCTTAACGCCGCAAAGTCTATCACAGCAACCTAATTTCTGTCAAGTTGCGAATTTATCTAAGCAATTTTTTATCGTCGCCGCGAATTTGATTTGAAATCAAGCCGCCAAAAGTTTGCGAGATGTATTGATTCGCATTAGCCTGCGCGGTCTTGGAGATTGAGTCGAGGTTGTCGGTCATCTTGGCAAAATCCGCGTCAATCATTTTCATGAAGCTCTTGGAATTTTCAATGACGATAACGAGTTGCTCGTTGACAGCGTCCTCCATAATCGTCCGCGCCCGACTGCCTTCGGGGAAATCGGCGTAAATTTCCTTGAGCTGACTTTGGGCGTCGCGTCTCATTTCGCTTTGCATTTGAATGTAGGCGCGTTTCTTTTCTTCCATTAAGTCATGCGCCTGCCGCCGAAGTTCAATCGTCATTTTGCCCAAACTCTCGCTGATTGAAGTCGCGCACTCCGCCATTGTCACTTGATAATCTTTTATAGCGTCGAGAACCAACGCGCCGCGCTCAATTTCTTTGCGGGCAATCATATCGTCGAGTTCGGCGTTGAACTTTTGCCGCTCAAACTCCAACTTCTGCATGAACTGTGCCTCTTCCTGCTTGAGTTGTTGAGCTTGCTCCGCGTTCTTGCGCTCTTGATAAAATCTCAGCTGATTGTCGATTATTTCCAGCGGTTTATCGACAATCGACGCGCCGATTAGTTTTAAAACGCCCATGACGCTCATAAATTTTTTACCTCCCTGATTTTTTTGTCGAGTAATTTTTTTTCGCGAAGGAATTCCATTTGCAACTTGTTCAGTTCCGCTTGCCAATTTTTTTCCGTGACTATTAAAACTTCCAGCGATTGAATTTTGGCGTTGAAAAAGAAAGCGTCCGCCGACTTACAGCCCCACGCCTCGACGAACTTTTGATACCACTGCAGAAAAATTTTCAGCAACTCGCGGCGCGTGGCGAGCGGCAACTTTTTATCCGCCAAAAGATTTTGACAACGCGACCAATGCGCTTCCAGCCATTTCAATTCGTAGCGTTGTTTGTAAAGGAGACGCAAGGCGGGGCTTTTGTCCTCGTAAAGATATTTGAACAAGTTGGGATTGCCGCGCTGAACATCTTCGACGAGGCGGCGGCGGCAATCGCTCATTATCCCGACAAAATTTTTTAGCGCGTAAATTTCTCTGTCGTCGTTCATAAGACGTTGCCACCGCCAATTTTTTTGCGAAGTGCCGCGTTGAATTCCTCAACCTTTTTAGTCGTGAGCGCGTCAAGAAACTTTTGGC
>JBGUYA010000113.1:0-7226 GCA_045118435.1 Quinella sp.
ACACGTGCCCCGAAAATTTTCCGCCGTCCATTCGCGACAAAAAATTTTTCTTCAAAATCCGAATCAGCTCCGATTTTGTCTGCGCGACCTTTTGACCCGGCATTGAATCGCCCGCCAAAATGTAGCCGCAAATTTCTTCCAAGTCATTGAGCGTGCCTTTGGTGTCGTCGGCAGGGAAAAGTTTTTTCAACGCGGCGGAGTTGTAAGCCGCCCAGAAAGAATTTTTACCACTCGCCTTCACCGACTCGAACGAGCAAATTTTATTCACAGTAGCCAAACTCAAGCAACCGCCTGCGTCTTCGCAATCCATCAAAAAATCTTCGTAAAGAAAATCCAACTCGTACTTCTTCCGATTGTAAATCTCCGCCAACTCGCGCGACAAAAATTTTTTATGCTTTTGAATCAGCGACTCGCGGCGGTGCAAAATGTTCAAGGCGTCGGCGTCGTTGCGGAAAATAATCACGTCAAGCCCCTGCGACTTGTAATTTTTTTCCGCCTCAATCAGCGCGTCGGCGAGCCGGTCAAGGTCGGTGCAACCCTGCCTGTGATTCAAATCCATTAGCGCGAGCGACAGCGGCGGGCGAATTTTTGGCAGGTTGCGCCAAGCATCGATTAGTTGTTGCGTCGAATCTTTTCCGAGCGGGAATTCTTCAAAAATTATGAGCCGAGAAAAATTTTTATATCGTTCCTGCCAAGTGTCGTCGTCGGCTTTCGGCAACATGATCTTTATACCTGGCGGCGTCTTGAAACTTTCAATGCAAAAAAGTTCGTCGCGCCGTTGAATCTGCGCGGGGGGCTCTCCGTGTTCGAGAAGGAGCGGAAAGTTTTCACAATCCTTTGGCAGGTTCGCGAGTTTTTTGGCGAAGATAAACCGCGACTTGTCGCCGAGCAACAGCAAAGTCCTTTCAAGCAAAAAATTTCTCATCGACAGCCCGCGCCTTCGAGTTGCCGCAAAATATTTTCCGTGCGCCGAAATTTCTCGGCAACGTCATCTTCGCGCATGTCGGCAAGCGATTTGTATTCGGCATTTTTCTCTGCCAACTTTTCCTCGATTGCGGCGAAACGTCGCGCCTGATACTCTTCCAAACGTTCGGGCAGGTCAGCAAGATATTGTTCGGTCTGCGCGGCTATGAACTTCGGCAACGTCTCGCGATAATATTTCGCCCATTGACTTTTCCACTGCGCACGAGCCTTTTTCTTGGCGTCGCGTCGCAATTTTTCTTCCAAACCCGCAAGCTGACGATTTAAATCCTGTTCGTCGACCTCCAAACTCGCGAGCCGCGCAGATTTGCGCTCCTGCTCATTTTTGAAGGCGTTCAACTGTTCCTTGCGCCGATAAATTTCCTGTTTCTTTTTCAAAATGCCCTGCTCAAGTTGTCGCTTGTTGTCGAAGTACTCGCGCCGATAAGCCAAATCTTCTTCGTAGCGCGGCGGGCTGTCGAATTGTTGACCGAGCTTTTCTCCCCAATGCTCAAGCGTCAAATAATCCAGAAACGAAGGCGGCGCAACCTCTTTGACGGTTCGGATGCCCTGCGCGGCTTTCTGCACAAAATTTTTTGCTTTGGCAAGTCGCTTGGCTGTCGCGTAAGTTTTCGTGACCTTCTCGCCGAAGAGAACGCCCTTTACGAACTTGCTTGCCTTCGTCGGCAACGTCGCGATTTTTTTCAGCAAGGTTGGTTTTGACGGTGACGGCAGAAAGATTGTCGCCCAATCCAAAATGTTCCCGACTGTTCTTCCGATTTGACTGCCCGTATTACTGCCCGCGTCGACTTGAATCATTTTTGCTTGGTAAGGTTCCAACGCTCCGCGCTCATTTTTCAGCGTCGAAAGTTCCCGCTCAAGCTCCATGAGTTCGTTAAGCAGCTCGGTATCGTCCGCCGCGCTCAGCTGTATTTGCAATGCCGCGCGATTTTTTTGCACAGCGTTAATATTGCGGCGAATTTCCTCCGCCTCCGCGTCTTGATAATTTATCACGTCCGAATAACTTTCAAGCTCCGGCAAATCCTCAATCACCGCGTCCGCGGTTTTAAAGTTGTCGCCGCCGCGCAGGTCGCCGTTAATGTCCTTGAGTATCGGCGAAATTTGCAGGTTGATAATTTCAAACGCGCGGTTCAACAGCGGGCGAATCTTCCGCCGCGCGTATTCTTCCATATCGGCATTGGTCTTAACGTCCTCGCCCGCGAACTCGATAATCTTTGCCGCCTTGTCGCCCGAACTCTGCGCATAAGTCGCCAACTCTTTTTTGAGCTTGACGCGACAATTTTCAACCTCCGACTTGAGACGTTGCCGCCGCTCCTTCAAAACGTCGTGTAAGCGCGTTATCTCCTCCGTGATTATTTTGCGCCGCGCCTCAACGGTTTTATCGCGCTCATGTTTTTTCTGCGCCAACGTCGCCCGCAATTCTTTAAGCTCCGCGATTGCGCGTTTAGTCATTACTTCAAGCCGCGCAGTTGTCGACCGCTCCAACTCGCCGCGAACGTCACGACCTTTGGCGCGAAGAAGGGCGCGAATTTTTTCCGTCTCGCCAAAATATTTTGAGCTGGTCTCGTTTGAAATAAAAAAAAGATTTTCCAAAGCCGCCGACAAATCGCAGTCCGCCAAAACTTTTTTATCTGCGCGAACAACTTGGCTGTAACTCTCTTCCCACTCGTTAATCTCGTCGCAATGCGTGCGCACAAACGACAGTGGAAAACCATGCGCGGCGAAATCCTGCAACTTCTCAATGTCGACGCGCGAAGGCGCACCGCTCACGACGTAAATTATCGCGGAGGCGAGCGCAAGCGAATTAGCCAGCAACTGCTCATGCCGCTTAATCACCGTGTTTATGCCGGGCGTGTCGAGCAAAACCATTCCGTCGGCAAGAATCGGTTCGTTCAGAAAAATTTCCAGGTGTTCGACGTTGTCGAGGTTGCGGGCGGCGCGATTGCTCTGCGTAATGTCCATGACCGTTTCAAGGCTAATGTCTTCCGTGTCGCCGTCGACGTAGAAAAGTCGACCGCCCTCCGCCGCGCCGTAGCTTATGTACGTCAAAAGCGGCGTGGTCTCGACTCTGCCGCCCGGCAAAATTTTTCGTCCGAGCAAATTATTTATCAGCGACGACTTGCCCGCGCTGTATTGCCCGATGAACGCTACGAAAAAATTTCCCGACTCGATATGATTTTTTATCTCCTGCAAATGTTCAAGCGCGTTGGTGTCGTTGAGCTCCGTAAGTGCCGCTGACAATGCAGAAAAAATTTTCGCGTCCAAAGTTCACGCCTCCTCAATCTTGTCGTTCATGTCGTCGAGTTCAACTTCCAATTCCGCGACGCGCCCGATAAGTTCTTTGACCGTATCGAGAGCCGTCGCCGCCCGTTGCAATTTGTTATCGCGCTCGGCGTCGGAAGCCTTGCTGTCCTCAATCAGCTTAGCCATTTTCTTCTGTTGGCGAGTTATCTCGGCGTTGACGCGCGACTCAATCATTGCCTTAACCGCGTCGAACATTTTCCGTTCAGTGCCCGCAAGATATTTGTTAATGCCTTGAATATTTTCCTCCGCGAAATCATCAACGTAACTTTTAATCTCGCGCAGAATTTTTTTCCGAGCTTTGGCGTCGGTCGCGTCGAGGCTCGCCATATATTTTTTGACTTCGGCTTTGTACTCGGTGTCCATTTCATTGAGCTTGCGATTTTTGCGTTGAATCTCTGCGTCGAACTCGTCACTTGTGCCGCTGAGATTGGAATATTTTTCCATGTCTTTAAGAAGGGAGGCGCGTTCCGTGTCAATGTCCGACAAAATTCTGTCGCGCTGATTGACTGCCTCGTCGTGCGCCGAAGAATCGCGACTTTCTTCCGTGTCTTTGTATTCTTTATCGCCGACGAACACGCCCGCAATCCAACCTAAAAGTCCTCTGCGCTCGCGGGTTTTCGTGACGGTGCGCGTCCTGTACTCGACAGCGGGGATTGTGAAGGTGTCCAATACGGCGTTGCGGCGACCGGCAATTTCTTTAAGCTGGCGTTGAATATCTTCGCGTTCACGTTCAAGCTTGCGAACTTTGGCGAGGTTGACTTCGGCGGCGGCGATTTCCTGATTGATTCTGTCCATCTCGCGGCGTTTTTCGGCGAAAGTTTTTTCCATAGCCTCCATGTTCTTGCCGACTTCACGAACCGTCAACTTCAAGTCGCGATTATAAATTTTCAACTCGCCGCCGCTGACGTTCGCCAAAGTCTCTTGCAAACCGTCAAAATATTCAACGCTCTCATCGACGACAAGCATTAAATCTTCGCGCAAATCGTCTTCAAGCCGTTGTGACAGCTTTAAAAATTCTCGCTTCAAAGTATCGGGCAACTCGGCGGCAAGACTTTGAAGTTCGTCAATATCTTCTTCCTCCGCGCGGGTGACAATCCCGGTGCAAATGATTGAACAGCGGGCGTTGATTTTGTCTTTGAAGTCGCGCAGTGCCGTCCTGAAACGCTCGCCGACGGGTTTCGTCAAAGCCTGCCGCTCCTTTTGCAACTTGGCGATTGCCTCTTCAAGCTCAAGCTTTTGTTGCTCCAACTCGGCAGTACTGCGCGATTCTTCAAGAGATTTTATCTGCGCGTTCAAATCGTCCTGTTCATATTTCAAAGCGTTGCGGGCTTTTTTAACAGGCTCGCTTAACTGCTCGCGCGTGCGTTCGCCTTCGGTCAAGTAGCGGAAAAGCCTATCCTCAAAAATTTCAAGCCGCGAACTTTCTTCAAGCTCGGCGTAATAGGCGGCGTCCTTGACCTTGTGAGCGTCGCGCTCAATCGTAACAGATTTATCACGCGCCGCCAACGCATTGTAAGCGGATATGGGATAAATTTCGGGCAAAGTCTCATCAGGGAAAAATTCTTTGTGTCGAATCTTCAGGTGCTCAACAAGATCTTCGGGCGTCTCGTCCTCGCTTGCCTTGATGTCCTCGATTTTATTAAGGACGATAAAAATCCGGTCGCACTCGCCGCGCAGATTGCGGAGCGTATCAAACTCAACGCGCGTGCCCGGACGTTCGGCTGTAAACATAAAAATGCACGCGTGCGACTCCTTAATCTGCCGCCAAGTTATTTCTGCGTGGTTTTCCTTTATGCCGTTGAGACCGGGACTGTCGACAAGCATAACGCCATCTTCAAGAAATTTGCTGTCCAAGAACAAATCGACGCGCTCGACTGTTTGAGCAATCGTCCTGTCTTTGGTGTCGCCACTTGTGCTGACGAATTGCGCAATGGTTTCAACTTTCAAATCGGGCAGGATTTTAGTCGTGCCGTCGCGGTATCTGACAATGCCCGCCTCGCCGTTTGGGGCTTGCGAAGTGTGGCGCAGGAAATTAACGGTCGCGGTCGTCTCCTTTTTGAAGGAAGGCAACATGCGCTTGTGCATGAGCGCGTTGAGGAAAGTTGACTTACCGACGCTGAACTCGCCGACCAAAACCACGCTGAAAAGGTTTTTCTCGACGTCGCGCTTTAGTTTGAAAAATGATTCGGCGTCATCGGTTTTATCGTTGCCGCGCAGATATTCGGCGGTGTCGTTGAGCAGAGCGATAATTTTTTCCTTGCGCTCCTCGAACTTCGCCAGGTGTTGATTTTTACTCATGCAATCTTTCCTCCATAAATTTTGCGTAACGCTCAAGATTTCTCTTCGACAGCTCCAAGCCCTCGATTTTTTTCTGCAAGGTCGATAAATTTCCCTGCCGCGCCTGTTCGAGTTCGGCGAGTTTTTGCGTTATGCTGTGTTGAAATTCGTCGGCGGCTCTCGAAAAAATTTTCTGTTCGCCGTCGGCAGTGCGTTTCTTGAGTTCGTCAAGGAGATATTCCGTTGCTCCGCCGTCGTCATGAAAATATTTGGCAACTTGCTCGCGCAGGCGGCTTTTGCACATGCGAACGTAATTTTCTTTGGCAAGCGTCTTTTCTTTTTCCAAACGGTCGTGCTCAAGCCGCTCCTGTTCGGCGAGCCGTTGAATTCTTTCTTCCATGCGATGAATTCTTTCCGCGCTGTCCTGCGCATTGCTTTTATACTGCCGCAACATTTTTTCGGCGGCTTGTTTTCTTTGGCGCGTCTCGTCGAGTTGTTGAGTAAGAGAATTTTGTTGTGTCTGCAGTTGCCGACGTTCGCGCTCCCATTCAATGCCCGCGCTGTCGTCGCGGCGTTCCTGCTGCTCATGCTTTGTCGAAAAACAATCGGCTATCCAACCGAAAAAGCCGCTACGTTCGACGGCGACATCTTCATACCAAACTTTTTCTTCGGGGCGTGCGCCCATGCGTCGAATTTCATTTTGCTTTTGAGTGATTCGGCGTTGCGCGTCGTTAACCTCATAATCCAAACTTTGAACGGCACCTTCCTGACTTCTGACATTTGAATTGACTCGCCGCAAAGTTTCTTGTTCGTTGGAAAGTTGGGACTGCGCGGCGTTGCGTTCGGCGCGAAGTTGTTCAATGGAATTTTCGGTTTGAAATTGTCGTTGCAAAGCGGGCAGTGCGCCGAGCTTAAAATCTTCGCCCGCCTTGACCGAACGAATGCCGCTGTATTCTTCGACGCGCTCCATTACCGTTTGATACAAGCCTTGAAAAGAAATTTTGCAATAGTCGACGGCATTAATGCCAAGCCGCTCCCACTCGCGCGAAATTTTTTGCGACAGAGATTTTCCGAGTTGTTCGATTTGGTCGGGCGTCGTACACGAATTTATTTCTTGCGTCAATCGCTGTTCAATGCCTTGCACGTCGTCGGCAACAATCTTGTCGAGTTCCCGATTGAGCTTGCGAATTTCGCCCGCGATAAAGCCGCGAATTGCCGCAAGATTATCCTGTCGCCGGTCATTGATTCTTTGAATCAGCCGTTGAATTCGGTCGGCGGCATTTTTCTCGTGGGTCGTCTTGTAAACTTCCGTGTCCTCATTTAGACGCCGCGAAACTTTTTGCTCAAGTTCCTTTACCCAATGCAAAATCGCCGTTGCCGTGTCGCGGTACTGAATTTCGTCGAGAGTTTGCTCTGAAAAATTTTCCTTAAGAATTTTCTTAAAGCTCGCGAAGTTGGCTTCGGTCGCGAGTCGGCGGCGGTCGTCGTCGGTCAAATCTTCCGTGTCTCTCGCGTAAAGCCGCTTAATATTTTTATCGCGCGACGCCAACTCCAGCAATGCCGAGACGCCGCAGATAAAAAAGCTGTGAGACTTCGCCTCGTCGAAAACTTTTTCCGCCAGCGTTTGGCGCAGGGAAGTTATTCGGTCGGGAAGCGTTTCCTCC
>JBGUYA010000114.1:0-13113 GCA_045118435.1 Quinella sp.
TTTTTAACGCCCTTGATGCGGCGAATTGCGTCGGAATGACCCTGACTGACGCCTTTGCCCCAGAAGGTATAATCCTTGCCGTCGGGAAGAATTGCATTGGCGTAGGCGCGAGCGAGACTGAACAGTCCGGGATCCCAGCCGACCGAGATAACCGCGACATGACCCGATTCTTTAGCCGCCGCGTCGACGTTGGCGAAGTGTTCAGGAATTTTTGCGTGGGTATCAAAACTGTCAATGACATTGAACAGCTTAGCGAATTCGGGCGTCTGCTTGGGCAAATCGGTTGCGGAGCCGCCGCAAAGAATCATGACGTCGATTTTGCCGACCCAATTTTTTGCGTCGTCAACGTGCACGACGGGGACATTGGGAATTTGAATTTTAACTTTCGACGGGTCGCGGCGAGTGAAGACCGCCACAAGTTCCATATCGGGATTTTCTTTTATCGCGCACTCAACGCCGCGTCCAAGGTTGCCGTAACCGACTATTCCTATCTTCATGAGTTGTTGCCTCCTGTAAATAACTGTTTTCAATTACGTTGCGCATTATAACATAAAAGTTACGGACTGCAAGATTTTCAGTTCATGAATACAATATTATTCACAGCGTCAATTCGAGCTTGAATATTGCTTTTTTTATTCCGCAACGTATAATAGGAAAATCAAATTATATCGGGAGATGTTTTGATGAAAGAATTGATGTTGGGCAACAAGGCGTTAGCTCGCGGGCTGTGGGAGGCGGGCGTCAAGTTCGTCTCAAGCTATCCCGGCACACCCTCGACCGAGATAACGGAAGAGGCTGTTAAGTTCGACGAGATTTATTGCGAGTGGGCACCCAATGAAAAAGTCGCTATGGAGTCGGCATTTGGGGCGTCGCTGGCAGGTCGTCGCGCCTTTTGCGGACAAAAACACGTCGGCTTGAACGTCGCGGCAGATCCGCTGTTCACGTTGAGCTACACGGGAATTAACGCGGGGCTTGTCGCAGTCGTGGCGGACGATGCGGGCATGCACTCTTCGCAAAACGAACAGGACAGCCGCCATTACGCAATCGCCGCCAAAGTTCCCATGCTTGAGCCGAGCGACTCGGCGGAGGCGTTGAACTTCGCCAAGCTTGCCTACGAAATTTCGGAAGAGTTTGATACGCCCGTTTTAATAAAAATGTGTACGCGAGTTGCACACAGTCAATCGGTCGTCGAGACGGGCGAGCGCGTCGAACCTTTGAAGACTTACGAGAAAAATATTGCCAAGTATGTCATGATGCCGGGCAACGCAAAGAAAAGACACCCGATTGTTGAGGAGCGGACGCGCAGATTGATTGAATACGCGGAAAAAACTCCGATTAACCGCGTCGAGTTCACGACGGACGAGTTGGGGATTATCACGTCGTCGACTTGTTATCAATACGTCAAAGAAGTTTTCGGCGAAGGCGCGAGCGTTCTTAAACTTGGCATGATAAATCCGTTGCCCGTTGAGCTTATAAAAAACTTCGCGGCGAAAGTCAAGCGGCTCGTCGTGGTTGAGGAGCTTGACCCGATAATCGAAACTCATGTAAAATCAATGGGGCTTGAAGTCGAAGGCTCGGAACTGTTGCCGCGTATCGGCGAGTTCTCTCAAAACTTAATCGCGCAAGCATTCGGCAAAACCATTCCTAATTCTACATTCCAAATTCCTAATTGCCCTGCGCGGCCGCCTGTCATGTGCGCGGGCTGTCCTCACAGAGGATTATTCTATTCGCTCAAGAAACGTAAATGCACAGTGCTTGGCGACATTGGCTGTTACACGCTGGGAGCAGTGCCGCCGCTCAGCACGATTGAATTAACACTCTGCATGGGTGCGAGTATCGGCGCGACGCACGGCTTTAACAAAATGCTCGGAGCCGACAGCGAGGGCAAAACTGTTGCGGTTATCGGCGACTCGACCTTTATGCACAGCGGCATGACGGGTTTGGCGAATGTCGCTTACAATCAATCCAACTCGACCGTGATAATTTTGGACAACTCGATAACGGGCATGACGGGGCATCAGCAAAATCCCGCGACTGGTTTAAATATCAAGGGCGACCCCGCCGGCAAGATTGACCTTGAGGCTTTGTGTCGTGCAATGGGGATAAATCGCGTGCGCGTCGTCGACCCGTACAATCTCAAAGAGTGCGACGCCGCGATTAAAGAAGAACTCGCCGCGCAGGAGCCTAGCGTTATCATTTCGCGTAGACCTTGCGCTTTGCTTAAGACTGTCAAGCACAAGCCGCCCCTTTACGTCGACAAGGATAAATGTATCGGTTGCAAGTCATGTATGAAAATCGGCTGCCCCGCTATTTCAATGAGGAATGAGGAATTAGGAATTAGGAATGCAGTTGCGGTCGTCGACTCAACTCAGTGCGTGGGTTGCGGCGTTTGCAGTCAGCTTTGTCCGAAGAAAGCTTTTGCGAGTACTAAGGAGGCTTGAACCGTGAAGACTAAAAATATTATAATTGTGGGCGTCGGCGGGCAAGGCTCGTTGCTCGCGAGTAAAATTCTTGGGCATTTGCTGTTGAGCGAGGGCTTCGACGTAAAAGTTTCGGAAGTGCATGGCATGAGTCAGCGCGGCGGCTCCGTTATAACTTACGTGCGTTTCGGCGAGAAAGTTTATTCGCCTGTCGTCGACGCGGGCGAGGCGGATTTTATCGTGTCGTTTGAAATTTTGGAAACTGCGCGTTGGTTGCCATACTTGAAGACGGGCGGGCAAATCGTCACGAACACGCAACAGATTGACCCGATGCCGGTCATCACGGGCGCGGCTGAGTATCCTTCAAATCTCGTTGAAAAAATTCGTGCGCAGGGAATAAAAATCGACGCAATGGATTGCTTGACGTTGGCGCGGCAAGCGGGCAGTCAAAAGGCAGTCAATATTGTTTTACTCGGTCGGCTGTCGCATTACTTTGACATATCGGAAACTTCGTGGCAAAATGCGCTAAGGGCTTGCGTCCCGCCGAAGTTTCTTGATATAAATCAGCGGGCGTTCGCGCTCGGCAAAGAAGTTTGAAGTTAGGGAAGTAGGGAAGTAGGGAAGTAGGGAAATAGCTACTTCGCTACTTCTCTATCGGCTACTTCCCTATTTGGAGGTATTTTGAATGGCGAAGTATTTTCAAGAGGAAATTGAGTGCATGCCTGTCGAAAAGATAAAGGCGTTGCAAGATGAATTGTTGCCCGCGCAAGTTCGCTACGTGTGGGAAAATGTTGAGTATTATCGCAATAAGATGAAGGCGCACGGCGTGACGCCCGACGACATCAAATCGACAGCGGATCTTCACAAGCTCCCGTTCATGTCGAAAGCTGACCTGCGCGACGCTTATCCTTATGGCTTGTTGGCGGTTCCGCTCAAAGACTGCGTGCGCATTCAATCGACGTCGGGCACGACGGGCAAACGCGTTGTTGCCTTCTACACGCAGGGCGATATAGATTTGTGGGAGGACTGTTGTGCGCGAGCAATCTGCGCGGCGGGCGGCACCAATGAGGACGTCTGCCAAGTTTCCTACGGCTACGGACTTTTCACGGGCGGTCCCGGTCTCAACGGCGGCTCGCATAAAGTCGGTTGCTTGACTATCCCGACGAGTTCCGGCAACACCGAGCGGCAGATTATGTTCATTATGGATTTGAGCGCGACGATTCTTTGTTGCACGCCGAGCTACGCGGCTTATATCGCTGAGACACTCAAGGAAAAAGGTTACAAGCCCGAAGATATTCCGCTTAAGGCGGGGATTTTCGGCGCGGAGGCTTGGTCAGAAGAAATGCGCCGCGACATTGAGAAGACGCTCGGCATTAAAGCTTACGACATTTACGGCTTGACGGAAATCAGCGGTCCCGGCGTCGCGTTCGAGTGTTCCGAACAGCACGGCATGCACATTAACGAAGATCATTTCCTCGCCGAGATTATCGACCCGAATACGGGCGAAGTCCTTCCCGAAGGCACGCAGGGCGAGCTTGTCTTTACTTCCCTTGACAAAAAAGCTTTCCCGCTGATTCGCTACCGTACGCGCGACATTTGCACATTGACAAGAGAAAAATGCTCCTGCGGCAGGACGCATATCCGCATGAGCAAGCCCAAAGGACGTTCGGACGACATGCTCAAGATTCGCGGCGTCAACGTCTTCCCAAGCCAGATTGAGACTGTGCTTATGAACAACGGCTACGCGGCGAATTATCAAATCCTCGTCGGGCGCGTCAACAACACGGATACTTTTGAAGTCAAGGTCGAAATGACGCCCGATATGTTCACGGATAACGTCGGCGAAATTCAAGCGCGCCGCAAAGTTTTGGAAGACGGTTTGCGCTCCATGCTCGGCATCAAGGCAAAAGTTACGCTCGTCGCGCCCAAGACTATCACGCGCTCGGAGGGCAAAGCCGTTCGCGTTATCGACACGCGCAAGATTTAGGAGGTGATTTTAATGAGCGTCAATCAAGTTTCGGTTTTCCTTGAGAATAAACCCGGCACTCTGAATAAGCTTACCGAAGTCCTCGCGGCGAACGCGATTAACATTCGCGCGTTGAGTTTGGCGGAGACAAGCGAGTTCGGCATTGTGCGCATGTTGGTTAATGACGTGTTCGAGGCAACCAACGTGCTCAAGGAAAATAATTTCGTCGCGACCCTTACACCCGTGCTCGCCTATGCAATAGAAGACAAGGCGGGCGACCTCAACAACCTTTTGAAGCAGTTCAGCGCGGCGAACGTCAACATCGAGTACATGTACGCCTTTGTCGGCAAAACTCGCGCCTATATGATTTTCCGCGTCAACGACACTAAAAAGGCGGAGTCTCTCCTAAACAGCAAGGGCTTGAAGTCTTTAACGCAAGAGGAAATTGCGGCCGTATGAACTGCAATTCATAATTCGTAATGCGTAATGCGTAATGATTTGAACTTAATTGCGCATTGCGCATTTCGCATTCCTAATTGCTTTTTGGAGGTGACGCTTTGGACAGGTACAAACTCATAATCAACGACGATAAAAATTTCTTCCGTCTCCTCGACGAGGCGAACTTGGATTTTAAAGCTTGCGCATTGGACGAAGTTATCATTACGCCCGAAGAAAATCTTTGGCAGATAAAAATCGTTACGCCGGAAAGTTTCGACACGCAAACTTTGCGCTCCGCCGAAGATTTTTTGAACAGACGTTACGGCGCGACCGTCGAGATTAAAAACGTCGTTCTCGACAACAAAGTTATTTCCTTTGAAAAAGTTGCCGCCGCCGCAAGTAAA
This sequence comes from Quinella sp., assembly GCA_045118435.1. Lineage (GTDB taxonomy): Bacteria > Bacillota > Negativicutes > Selenomonadales > Selenomonadaceae > Quinella. The sequence goes on from JBGUYA010000114.1 coordinate 5,229, forward strand.
AAAGCCCCTACGTCCAGAACTCCTTCCTCAACAAAAATTAACGGCAAAAAAATTTCGGGCGACGCTATCAAAATTAGCGACATTAAAAACGCGGACGAGTCGGTTATAATAATCGGCGAGGTCGGCGCGGGCGACAAAAACGGCGTCAACCTGCGCGATTGTAAGAACGGCTCAAGTATGATTACCTTCAGCGTGACAGACGACACCGACGGCATTTATTGCAAAAAATTTTTCAAGGGCGATAAGAAAGATGACGCGCAAGCTTTCGCCGACGGCATTAAGGAGGGCGAGCGCGTAAAAATTTCCGGCGTCACCAAGTACGACGACTACACTAAAGAAATTGTCGTCTTCATCAACGCGCTTGAAATTCCGGAGGGCGATAAAGCCACTCGCGAAGACACCGCCGAAGTTAAGCGCGTCGAACTCCACGTTCACACGCAAATGAGCGCGATGGACGCCGTTATTCCCGTCGAGACGCTGATTAAAACTGCCGCCGCTTGGAATTGGTCAGCTGTCGCCATTACGGATCACGGCGTGATTCAAGCTTTCCCAAACGCCGCGCAGACTGCCGAGAAACTCGCCAAAGCCGGCAAGAAGATTAAAATCATTTACGGCATGGAGGGCTACCTTGTCGGCGAGGACTTCAAACAGAAGTTCGCCAATCACGTTATCCTTCTCGCCAAGAACAAAGTCGGGCTTGCCAACCTCTACAAGCTCATTTCAATCAGCCAGATTAAGTACATGCACTACCGCCCGCGCATTCCCAAAACTCTTTTGAGCGAACTGCGCGAGGGTTTGATAATTGGTTCGGCTTGCGAGGCGGGCGAGTTGATTCGCGCAATCGTCGCGGGCAAGGACGATGCCGAGCTTGAGTCTATCGCCAATTTCTACGACTACCTTGAGATCCAGCCGATTCATAACAATGACTTCCTTGTTCGCAGTGAGGACTTCCCCAACATTACGAACGACGACGACTTAATCAATATCAATCTCAAAGTCGCCGCGCTTGCAAAAAAATTGGGCAAGCCGCTCGTCGCCACGACCGACGCCCATTTTCTCAACCCCGAAGATTCAATTTGCCGCGCAGTTTTAATGCACAGCAAAGGTTATCCCGACGCCGACCTTCAACCGCCGCTTTACCTTCGCACGACGCAGGAAATGTTCGACGAGTTTAAATATCTCGACGAAGCGACAGCTTACGAGGCAATCGTCACTAATCCGAACAAAATCGCCGAGTCAGTTGAGTTTTTAAAGCCGATACCCGACGGACTTTACTCGCCACAAGTGCCAGGCGCGGAAGAGGAAATTCGCGAAACGTCTTATCGGAAAGCGCGACTGCTTTACGGAGAAAATTTGCCGACGTTGGTTAAGGCGCGGCTTGAACAGGAGCTTAAGCCGATAATTGCTCACGGGTTCGCGGGACTTTATCTAATCGCTCAACGGCTCGTGAAAAAATCTAACGACGACGGCTATCTTGTCGGCTCGCGCGGAAGTGTCGGCTCGTCATTCGTCGCGACGCTCACGGGCATAACGGAGGTCAATCCTCTGCCGCCGCATTACCGTTGCCCGAAGTGCAAGTACAGCAAGTTTTTCACAAAGGGCGAAGTCGGCTGTGGCTACGACTTGGAAAATAAAAATTGTCCCGTGTGCGGTCACCCGCTCATCAAGGACGGTCATGATATTCCATTCGCGGTGTTCTTGGGCTTTGACGGCGACAAGGTTCCCGACATTGACTTGAACTTTTCGGGCGAATATCAATCGACCGCGCACAAGTACACCGAAGTTCTTTTTGGCAAGCACAATGTCTATCGCGCGGGCACAATTTCGACCGTCGCCGAGAAAACTTCCTATGGTCTCGTGAAAAAGTACTACGAGGAGCGCGGGCAGAAGAAACACATTTCCTTTATCGCTAAAATCGCGGCGGGTTGTCAAGGCGTCAAGCGCACGACAGGTCAGCACCCCGCCGGAATTATGGTTGTGCCGCGCGACATGGATATTCATTATTTTTCGCCGATTCAATATCCCGCCGACAACAAGGACGCCGACACGACCACGACGCATTTTGATTATCACTCGATAAGCTCGCGGCTCGTCAAGCTCGATATTTTGGGGCACGTCGACCCGACTATGATTCGCATGTTGGAAAATTTGACGCACCGCGACCCGAAAACCATTCCGCTTGACGACAAGCCGACGTTGAGTTTATTCAACTCGACGACTGCACTGGGCTTGACGCCTCAACAAATTGGCTCGAAGTCAGGGACTTACGGCTTGCCGGAGTTCAGGACGAGTTTCACGCGGCAGATGATTGACGATACAAAGCCCGATTGCTTTAGTGACCTGGTGAGAATTTCGGGCTTTTCGCACGGCACCGACGTTTGGCTCGGCAACGCGCAAGATTTGATTCGCGAAGGCAAGTGCACTTTGAAGAACGCCATTTCCGCCCGCGATGATATTATGATGTACTTGATTCATCACGACGTTGACGCGCTGAAGTCTTTCAAGACAATGGAGAGTGTTCGCAAGGGCAAGGGAATTAAGCCGGAGGTCGTCGAAGATTTGAAGGCGCACAACGTCCCCGACTGGTACATTGATTCTTGCCAAAAGATAAAATATTTGTTCCCGCGTGCGCATGCGACGGCTTACGTAATGATGGCTTATCGCATTGCTTACTGCAAAGTTCATTATCCGCTGGCGTATTATGCGGCGTACTTTTCAAAGCGCACGGAAGAATTTGACGCCAACGAGGTTATCAAAGGTCAGCAATTCATTAAGCGCAAGCTCGACGAGTTAGAAATGTTGTCGGAGGAGCGCAAGCTTGACGACAAGGAAAGCGACGTGCTTGCCGATTATCAAGTTGTTTACGAATATTTTCTGCGCGGGTTCAAGTTTGAGCGCGCGAGTATTTACGAGTCGGAGGCGGAGGATTTTATTATCAAGAAAAATTCGCTGTTGATGTCGTTGAGTTCGATTCAAGGCGTAAGTCCGGCGGCGGCTCGCGGCATTGTCGAGGCTCGCAAGGGCGGCGGCAAGTTTTTATCGATTGAAGATTTTAAATCCCGCGCAGGTTTAAATAAGACGAGCCTCGCCGCTCTCAAAAGTCACGGTTGCTTGAACGGCTTGGAAGAAACTAATCAACTGTCTTTGTTTTAAAAACTAAATGGTTCGTCGAAAAGCAGAAGGGGCGGCATGGATGCCGCCCCTTAATTTTTTTGGACAAGCAAAGAAAAGTTTGTTCCACAAGCAAAAATTATTTTAAAACCAAATCGAAAAGACGAGCCGCCAACTCTTTAGCTGGTTCCGCGAATCCACCCTTTGGCAAAGGGGGGATTATCTCCGCAGTGCCTTAGGTTTTCCGAGAATTTCACTGAGCACGAAAGCATTAATGACGGTTGAAGGCGTCAAGTTCAAGTCCAGTTCCTTAGTTTCTTCTTGAACTTCCTGTACTGAAATTTTTGGCTTAATCTGCGCGGGCGGCTTTGACTTCGGGCGCACTTCGGCTTGTCGAGGATTCTCGATAAAAATCGGGACTTCTTCGCCTGGAAAGTTCGGGTCGTTCGCGAGCGTCGGTATGTCGAAGTCGGGCGAATTGTTTTCGGGCGGCGGGAGCCGTCTTTTTTTGCGTCCGGCGAGATTGTCGATTACAACGATTGCCAGCCAGATTAAAAATATTGTTGCCAGTTCCATAGAATCACCCCGCATTAACTGCTTGCCCGTTAAGATATTTTTGCTCGGAGTTGTCGGCGAGTTGGAAAGTTATTTCCTTGTCCTTAACGTCGCGCAGTTTGATTGACGCCGCGCCGATTTTGAAAGTGACGTTGGAGCCGCTCATCATGACCTTATCGATTGAACCGCTCGCCAAGAAAATTTTATCGTCGCCCGCCGCGTAGTCAAAAATCGTATCCTTGCCGTCGCCGCTCTCGAAGTAGAAAACATCCTTGCCCGCGCCGCCCCACAAAGAATCATTGCCCTTGTTGCCAAACAAAGTATCGTTGCCCGCCTCGCCAAAGAGTTTATCATTGCCGAGTTCGCCAAAGAGTAAATCATTACCCGCGCCGCCATTGAGCGAATCCTTACCCTTGCCGCCACTCAAAAGGTCGTCGCCAGCGTCGCCAAAGATTTTATCGTTGCCGAGTTCGCCGAAAAGCGAATCACTTCCCGCGCCGCCGAGAATAGAATCATTTCCCTTGCCGCCATAAATCGTGTCGTTACCGGAGCCGGCGAGAATCGTATTGGCTTTGGCGTTGCCGAAAATTTCAATCGCGGTCGTGAGTTCGGAGGCGTCGATAACTTTAACTTTCTTGCCGTAAGTCGAAGAGTCGAGACTTGAGCCGTGCCCGCTCAAGACGCTGACGGTCGTCATTGCCGTGTTGTATTTAATGTAAGCGTCTTTGGGGTCGAGTACGTCGGGCAAAGTCGCAACTGAAACATTTACGCTTTGCTTAGCTAAGTAACTGACCAAGCTGTTTTGCGCCTTGAGAAATTTCGCGGTCGCCTTCGAGATGTCGGAGTAATCGCTGTTGCCCGACGCAATTTCCTTTTGAAGTTTGTTGTAAGCCTTAGTCAAATCGCCGTAGTCGGAGAGCGCGGCGTTGAGGTAAGAGTTTTCGGGCAAAGCGTCCTTGATTTTTTTCTTAGCCGCACTTTTGAGCGAACCGCTACTGCTTACCTTGAGCAGTTCTTTAAGCTCAGAAGAAGGCAGATTGGAATAAATCGCCTGCAACAAATCGGGCGCGTTGTCCTTTAAAACATTGAAGCACGCGCCCAAAACCGCGTCGGATAATTGTTTCTCAATCGTCCAAAGCGACGTGAAATATTTAAAAAGCGCGGTCTTGCCGAAGAACTCATTGTTCCAACTGAGGAGCGAAGTTTTCTTGCCGCTTTTAATCTTCGCCACGCTGTCGATACCAACACTGCTGAGCGGGAAGGAAATTTTATAAGTTGTCGTGTCGCCGCCGTCGCCGACTTTAACTTTCTTGCTGTTGACGGGTCTAGTGAGCGTATCGATAACTTCGGCGATTTTTTCGTCCCAAGTCTTGCCTTTCGCAATGAGCGTGTCAAAAACTTCGCCCGCGTCCTTTTCCTTGAGTGCGTCGTAGTAAGCCGTCATAATTTCGCGATAAACTTCGTCGGGGATATTTGTCAAAGTGCCGACGGGTTTTTTGCAGGAGCTTTTAAAATTGCTAAGCTCGTCTTTATCTTCGCTGACAAGGCTGATGCCCTCGCTGACTTTTTCGCCGAGAACTTCGCCGATTGCCTTCAAACTCGCCTTAGCCGCTTGCAACAACAAATCATTTGTCGCCATAATGATTCCTCCTGATGATTATAGGTATTAGGTATTAGGTATTAGGTATTAGGTATTAGGTTTTAGGTTTTAGGTTTTAGGTATTAGGTTTTAGGTATTAGGTTTTAGCTAATACCTAACCCCTAACACCTAACACCTATTAAGGCAGGGCGGCAATGTAATCAATCGGCCAGAAAATCAGCGCGGCCTTGCCCTTAACTAACTCAAGCGGCACAAAACCCACGTCAGGAAAGCGCGAGTCAAGAGAATTCCGCCGATTGTCGCCGCAAACAAACAATGTACCTTCGGGCACGGTTTGTTTTGGATATTCGGTGCGGGTCTTCTCAGAAATGTAATCCTCGTTGACAATCGCGTCGTTTACGAAAACATGACCGTCCTTAATCTCGATCGTGTCGCCGCCGACAGCGATAACCCGCTTGATAAAGTCGCGGCTGTGATCTCGCGGATAGCGGAAGATAACAACTTCGCTCCTCAACGGGTCGCGCCAATGATAAATAAATTTGTTGACGACGAGCCGCTCGCCGTCCTGCAATGTAGGTTGCATGCTTGGTCCGTCCACCACGTACAGCTCCACTATGAAATATCTGATAAAAATCGCGACCAACACCGCCGACGTGATTGACACTATCCAACTTCTGACTTCTTCGTTTAGGATTGAACTCATAAAAATCTCCTCGTGAATTGTTTTCCGATTTTATTCTGCCAATGCAAAATTTTTCCTGCCGTCAATTTGCAAGCCTAAAAATATCGCACCTCGTCCCGCAAAAAGCCCAATTCGTATATCTGCGGCAATAATTTCGCGCTTAATGCCGTTAAATCCACGCTCGCGCCTAAACTCATGCGAATTTGATACCAGCCCGCGTCCCAACTCTCAATTTTCCACTTCAGAACGTCTAAACTCTCTAATTCAGCGTAAAATCGCTTGTATATCTCCCGACCCGCATTTATTACCGCCAGCGACTCCGACGATAGCTCAGAGTCGTGTTTTTTTAGCCATAACGCCGCAAATCTGTCCTCAACCGCACGATATATCGACATTCGCACCACAGGCGACGTACACAGCCAACTTTTTACCTCCGTCAATAAATACGGATAAAAATTGTTCACTATCTCATATTTTACCCCTAAATATTCCACTTCACGCAAACTTACCGTCTGATTCGACGACGCAAATAAACTCCACACTACCGCATCGCCTATAAATTCGCGCGGCAACTTTTTTAAAGGTTTCATGAATTGGTCGCGGTCATTTAGCCATTCTGCCTTCGGTAATCGCCGCACCATGTGCACTATCATCGCCTGTTCAAAATTTTCTGCTGTGATTGATAAATTTCCGTGTCTTGTTACTGCGCCAGATAAAAACGCCGTGTAATTTTGATTTGAAAACTCATTTCCACTTAACATAAACGACGCTAAGAAATTTTCCGCAACTTTCTGCGCAGATTTACTTTCATACGCAATTTTTATCCCGCTAGAAATCGGCGGGAATTTTTTTGTGCAACGAGGGCGATAAAGCCACTTGTTTAAGAAATTTTCACTCCGCGCAGGTCTAAATATTTTCTCGGCAACCTTTTCGACTTCTAAATTATAGACATCAAGTAAAATTTCTTGCTCCTCTAATGAAATGCACTCGTTAAGGTTCCAAATCAAAAATCCGACCGGAAATTGTCCCTTGCAACCGTGAAATGCTTTTGAATTAAATACAAAGCCGCGTTTAAACTGATAATTGAATACTTTATCGCGAAATTGCTGGTTAGTATCAGAGTTTATATATTTAGGCGTAGAAAATATGCCGAGCCACGCTTGACGATTGGCAAAATCGAGGCTGATTCGATATAAAAACTGCGTAGTTAGTTCTTGGCTGGCTTTTCCGAGATTTTCAGCGTTCATAAGCTTTCCAATAGCAGTAAATGATACTTCGAGCTTATTTTTACGGTTTTTATCGAACTCAAAGTTACTTGGCATTGCGTAAGGCGGATTTATATAGATAATCCATTTAATATTCGGGTTAGCGAGGTCAGCGCGGAGCTTTTCTGGCAATTTATCAGCCGAATCGTTAAGGTAGTCATATTGAAATACGGTCGCCTCAGCGAAAATGCTCTTGCAATAAGCGGCATCGTCATGAATCAGCGTGGAAATGTAACAGCGTTTGAGAATATCGGGCGTGAAATTGAATTCGAGATTGCCTGTGCCTGCCGCCATATCCCAAAGTCTGAAATTATCATCTTTCCACCACTCGCCGACCGTTTTGCATAAATATTTAAAGGATTTATCGGCGAAAGCAAGCGGAGTATAAAATTCGCCAGTGCGACGGCGCAAATTTTCCTCAGTCATCCTATCCATCTTGCGTCTAATGGCGATAATGTCGTCAGCAGTGCTAATTTTATCGTATAAATCCCAAAAGGCGTGATATTTATCTGGTTTAATGAATTTCTCGACGAGTTCGCCGCCATTCATACGAAAAAGTACGCTGTTACGCAAATCCTCCGATTTACCTTGCTCAATATCGGTAATGAAGTATTCGGAAGGCTTTCTGCCATTAGCGACGGCATCACCGAATAATTTTTGCCAGTAAAGGAA
>JBGUYA010000115.1:0-3834 GCA_045118435.1 Quinella sp.
GGACATCAAGCGACTCATTGATATTGGCTGTTATCGCGGACGCCGTCACCGTCTCGGTCTCCCTGTTCGTGGACAGAATACCAAAAACAACGCCAGAACCCGCAAAGGTCCCAAGAAACTCGTTCAGGGCGGCAAGAAGAAAGATTAAGGTGTCAGGAACCAGGAATCAGGGAAAAACCCTTTACCCATGACTCCCGACCCCTGACCCCTCAAAAAGGAGGCTAAACAGGTGGCAACAAAAAGAACAGTTCGCGCCAAGAAAAAAGTTCGCAAGAATATAGAATACGGCGTGGCGCACATCAGCTCCACGTTTAACAATACGATTGTCACGCTCACCGACAAAAGCGGCAACGCAATTTCATGGGCATCAGCTGGCGGGCTTGGTTTCAGAGGCTCGCGTAAATCGACACCCTTCGCCGCGCAGATGGCAGCAGAGACTGCGGCTAAGGCGGCTATGGAACACGGCTTGAAACAAGTCGAAGTTTACGTTAAAGGTCCCGGCGCAGGTCGCGAGGCGGCTATCCGTTCGCTCCAAGCTACGGGGCTCGAAGTCAACATGATTAAAGACGTCACGCCCATTCCCCACAACGGCTGCCGTCCGCCCAAACGCAGAAGAGTTTAAAAAGCAATTAGGAATGCGTAATGCTTAATGCGTAGTTAAAAACCAAATCATTGCGCATTACGAATTACGCATTGCATTTCGGAGGTGCAAATATGGCAATCGATAGAACTCCCGCTTTAAAACGCTGCCGCGCACTCGGAATTGAACAGGCGGTTATCGGTCGTTCGCGCAAGGTCAATGAGAAAAAACATCAGCAACAACGCACGAACCGCAAAGTCAGCGAGTACGGCTTGCAGCTCAAAGAAAAACAAAAGGCTAAATTTATCTACGGCGTCTTGGAACGTCAGTTCAGAAATTACTATGAGAAGGCAAAGAAAATGCCCGGCGTCACCGGCGAAAACCTGCTGATTCTGTTGGAGCGTCGCCTTGACAGCGTCGTTTTCCGCATGGGTTTTGCCAACACTCGCCGCCAAGCTCGCCAATTCGTTCGTCACGGTCACATCACTGTTAACGGCAAGCGCGTCGATATTCCTTCCGCGCTCGTCAAAGTTGGTGACGTTATCGAAGTTTGCGAGAAAAGCCAGGCTAAGGAAGTTTTCAAGGCGATTAAGGAAGTCAACAACGCGCTCAGTGCCCCGCCGTGGATTGATTCCAACCAGGCGAATCTTAAAGGCTCAGTCACGCGCTTTCCGACTCGCGAAGACCTCAGCGATATTCCTGTCAACGAGCAGTCCATTATCGAGTTGTATTCAAGATAAAATTCCTTCCCGAACTCATTACGCTTTGCGCATTACGAATTACGCATTGCTTTTGAAAGGAGCGGATTTCTTGAATGGCTGATAACGAAAAGAACGAAAACCAAAAGCCGCCGAAGATTGAGCTGGTCGAGATCAGCGACGACGGCAATTACGGGAAATTTATTTGCGAGCCGCTCGGTCGCGGTTACGGAATAACAATCGGCAACAGTTTGCGGCGCATGTTGTTGAGTTCGTTGGAAGGCGCGGCGGTTACGTCGATTAGGATTGACGGCGTACTTCACGAGTTTTCGACGATACCCGGCGTTCGCGAAGACGTGACAAATATTGTCCTCAATATCAAGGAGCTTTGCTTGAAGATTGACGAGGATAACGGTCAAGTTTATCAAGGGTTCGCGCAGGTCAGCTCGACGCCGCCGAGAACTTACAATCTCCGCATTGATGTTGATGTTGCCGAAGAGATTAAGGAAGGTTTTCTTAAAGCTGGCGAACGTCGCGAAGTTACCGCCGCAGATATTGAGTGTGACCCTATTATCGAGATTTTGAATCCCGATTTACACATTGCTTGGCTTAACGACACTGCCAAGCTCAAAATCGAAATGACGGCTCGCACTGGGCGCGGTTACGAAGTCGCCGAGAAAAATAAAAACGTCGACGACATTATCGGCACAATCCCGATTGATTCGATTTACTCGCCTGTCCTGCGCGTCAACTACGAAGTGACAGATACGCGCGTCGGCAACGAAATGGACTTTGACAAGTTGACGTTGGAAGTTTGGACGGACGGCACGGTCGGTCCCGAAGAGGCGGTTTCAAAGGCGGCGGCGATTATGATTGCGCACATGAAACTTTTCCAGAACATGGACGCCATTGCAATGGAAGAAACCTATGATGAACCGGAAACTCCCGTCAAAGAACCAACCGACGAAACCTCGATTGCGCTTGATAAAAATCTTGCCAAGCCCATTGAGGAGTTGGAATTGTCGGTGCGCTCGACGAATTGCTTAAAGCGCGCCGGAATTCACATCGTGGCGGATTTGGCGGACAAGACCGAAGAGGAAATGCTCAAGGTTCGCAATCTTGGGCGCAAGTCTTTTGAAGAAATTAAAAACACAATGGAGGCACTCGGCGTTTCGTTCAAGCAAGATCCGAATGCGGGGCCGATTGTCTTTCCCGAAGAATAAATTTTTGCGGAAGGAGGAAATTTGATGAGCTATAGGAAACTCGGCAGGAATACGGGCGCACGTCAAGCTATGTTAAAAAGTTTGCTGAGCGCGTTTTTCCAATATGAGCGAATTGAAACGACCGAAGCGCGCGCGAAGGAAATCCGCAAGTTCGCGGAAAAAGTTATCACGCTTGCCAAACGCGGCGACCTCAGCGCACGTCGTCAAGCTATAAATCTCGTCGCGAATGTCGAAGTTGTTCACAAAGTTTTTGAAGAAATTCCCGGCAAGTACAGCGAGCGTTCGGGCGGTTACACCAGGATTTTGAAACTCGCGCCCCGTCGCGGAGACGCCGCGCCAATGGTTCTGATTGAGTTGGTCTAAACAATTCTTTGCAGTGAAAATAAAGCCAGAAAAAACTTCTACGTTAGGAAAAACTGCGTGGAAGTTTTTTTTGTTCTCAAACGGATTAGCTGAAGTTGGCATTAGTGACAAAATTTTTCGCGGCAGGAATTGAAAAAAAATGCAACTATAATAAAAGGCGGCGACTACAAAAAAATTTTTAAGAAAGAAAGGGATGTGGATATGGAAGATTTTATCCTCGACTTGCAGAGGTTTGCATTCAGCGGCGGCTCCGGCACGCAGACTGACCCCTACCTAATTTCAACCGCCGCCGACCTGAATCAGCTCGCAAGCGACGTAAACGGTGGTAACTCCTACAGCGGCAAATATTTCAAGCTCGCAAACGATATTGACTTGAAAGACGCTAACTTCACGGCTATTGGTTGCTACAGCGAAGACTATGAAAGGTATTATTTCAGCGGCACGTTCGACGGCGCCGGTCACACTATCAGCAACCTCACGATAAATGGCGGCGACTGTCAAGGGTTGTTCGGTGGAATTAACAACGGCAGCATAGTTAAAAATGTCACGTTGAAAAATGCAAAGGTCACCGGCAATACTGAGGTCGGCGCGGTTGTCGGCAGCAATTATGGCGGCAAGGTCAGCAACTGTCTTGTGCTAAGCTCGAAGGTCAGTAGCGACTTTGGTGATTTCGGCACGGTTGTCGGCTTCAATTATGGTGAGGTCAACAGTTGCTATTACTACAATACTACTCCCGCTAGCGAAGACGACGATGCAAAAGAAGCTTACAAGCTCATGTTGCCCGCAGGCGTCACTCTTGCCGCAGGTTCAAGCGGCGTTTACTATGACGGCGCAGTTTACGCGGCGGCGGACGAAACAATTACCTTGACTTCCAATGAAGCCTTGATGGTCGGCGGCACCAATTTAACTTCAACCGGAGAAAACACCTATACCTACACGATGACGGCGGCAGACGCTACAGCTACAGCTA
>JBGUYA010000116.1:0-8010 GCA_045118435.1 Quinella sp.
CGAGCGCAGTCGGCAAAATAAAATCGTCGTTGTCAATGAAGGTAACGTATTTGCCCGTAGCATTTTTTATCCCGACGTTTCTCGGAATGCCCGCGCCGCCCGAATTTTTCTCCGTACTTAAAATTTTCAAACGCCCATCAAAGTGCGGTAGAAGCTTTTCAACTTCGGCGACGGAGTTATCTGTTGAGCAGTCGTCGACAACGAGCACTTCATAATCTTTGAACTTCGACGCAAGCACACTTATTAAACATTGGCGAATAAATTTCTCGGCGTTGTACATTGGAATGACGACAGAAATTTTCGGCTCGCTCATAAAACTTTCCTCCCGAAACTTTTTCCAGAGAATAATAGCAGAAATGCCCGCGATGTGCAAAAAAATTTCCGCTCGTGGTGAGCGGATTTTTATTTTCTGTTTAGTTGTCGTCGTGTCATTTCCTGAATCAATTCTATTGCGCCTCTGCCGAGTCCCGTCTCGCGCGAAATTTCTTCAATCGACATGCCAGCCAACAGCATTTCCTTGATGATTGACGAGTCTGTCGTTTCGAGTTTAAGCTCGCGGCGAGGCTCTGGTTTTTCGGGCGGCGAATTTTTTTTCGGTTCGACGACGGGTTTTGGTTCGAGTTCGTTTTGTTTCTCGACTTCTTTTATAGCCTCGATTGCCGCTAATCTCACGTCGCGTTTTGAACGGCGAGTACGTTTCTTTTTGGAGTCTTTGATTAGCGGCGACGGTTCAACTTCGGGGACTTCTTCGGGCGGATTTTTTGCCATTTCCAACGACGCCTTAGTCAATTTTTGGCGCGTCGCCTCAATTTTAACCGGGTCTGCTTCAACCATTTTGACCGGCTGTTTTGTTTCCTGTGAAAAAACTTTCGGCTCTCTGATTTGCACTCGTGCAGGTTCTTCACTGATTCCCGATTCCTGATTCCTGACACCTTTCACCGGCTCCGCGATTGTCTCTTCCAAAATTTTGTCGAAATCTTTATCCGGCTCGGCGGCTTTGATTGTCGGTTGTATTGTGATTGGTCCGAGCGGATTCATTGGCGGCGCGGGTGGCGCAGTCGTGACTTGAACGTTTGGCGCGGGCGTTATCGGCTGAATCGGCTTGCTTATTGGCGGCTTGACCTGCGAGGGTTGCATTGGCGTTATCGGCGGCGCGGTTATCGGCGAAGTTATCAGGGGATTGATTAGCGGCGGCGACATTTGCGGCATTGCGACGGGCTGTTGAATCGGTTGTATAGGTTGTTGAATTGGTTGCTGAATTGGTTGCTGAATAGGCTGTTGCATTGCGAGCGGCGTCGACATGACTACGTTTAATCGGCGGTCGATTGTTTCCATTTTCCTGCGCATTGATTCGACTTCCGCGCCCGCGTCTTCGAGCCGCGCCATTAGGTCTCTGACTTCGACGGCTTGACTTTCACTCTTCTTTATTAACTTTTTGAGTTCGGTAACGCGCCCTTCAAGTTGCGCCCGATTTTTTTCCGACTCGTCCAAAATACTTTCAAGGTGCGTGACGTGCTTTTCCATGCGCCCGATAATCTCGGTCGCGGTACGCTCCAATTCCTTTTTGAGCTTGACGGTTGAGTCTTCGACTTCGCGGCGGTCGAGGGCGTCTTGTTTACGGCGTCGCGTGTTTGACCACGCAACCAAGACAATTCCCGCGCCGACCACAATCAGCATTATCATCAATTCGATAATCATAGTGTCACCAACTCGCGGCTAAAAGGAAATGTCCAAGAAATGTCCACGTCGCGGGTCGACTGCATAAACATCATCCTCATCTTCAAATTCGGGCGGCTCTCTCCGACTCCGATAATAATGACCGCCGTTGCGACGATTTCTTTCGGGGTCGTCTTTAATTTTGCCGTCCTCAGTCTCGTCTTTGTTGCGAACTTGTTTTTGCTTAAGCTCGGCGTCTCTTTTCTCGCGCACTGCTTCAAAGTTCTGTTGCAACATTGACGCCTGATTTAAATCGTGCTGAACTTGCGCCGCATTGTTCGCGTTGGCGTAAGTCATTTGCACTCCAATCGGTGCCAGTTCCATTTCCCATTCCTCCTTGATTCAAAATTCCTAATTCCTCATTCCTAATTGCTCAATAAGCTCCGACTTCAACGTCGCCATCCGAGTTCAAAAAGATAGTGCAACGTCTGTATTCCGATTGAATATTTTTCAAGACGTTGTTGACCGAAAGGCGCGTACCGGGATAAATCGTGTCGCTGACTTTAATTCGCCCGTTCTTCATGTTGGAGAGCAACGCTTCAATCTCAAGGATTCTTTTCTCATCGCGCTTAATCTGACCGGCAAGCGGGAATTGCGAACGGGTTAGTTGAGTTATCATATCAAGGCGCGTTTGCGGCAACTTATTTACGTCAATCTTCGACAACGTGTTGAGCGTCTGCGTAATCTGCATGAGCCGCCGCCGCGACTCCTTGTAAGATTTGCGCAAGTCTTGATATTCTTTTTGCAAAGTGGGGTCGACGCCGACTGAAACGCGCGTTACGACAAAGGCGGAGTTGCCGATAACTTTAACCCTAATTTCTTCGCCCGCCACAACGTGACCGCCTGTGATTTGTCCGTGCTTATCCTCCATGATAATGCGCTTGCCCGCGCGGATTTGCGAGTGGTAGGCAATGTCGGAGATATAAACGTCGTTGCCCGCCTCAATCAGCGCGTTCTCGGCAAAGGCTGTGCGCACGTCGTGTTCGGCAATGACCTTGACGCGATCCGCGCCCGTTATGCCGCCGCGAATGTAGACGTTGCGCCCCGTGACCTCCGCGCCGTTAATTGAGCCGTTAATTTCAATGTCGCCCGTCGCCGTGACCTTGAACCCTTGCTCGACGTTGCCGCCGATTAAAACTGAGCCGTCGAAGTTAACATCGCCCGTCGAAACGCCGACAGGACCTTTTATAATCAAGCGCGGGTCAATGCTTATGCGCGTACCTTTGTCGACAATCTGCCCGTTGACTGTGGCAATCAAGCGGTGTTCGCCGACGACCTTTGTATTTTTTCCTTCTGGCATGGGAATCGGGCGACCGTTCTGCGCGGGTACGACGCCTCCCAAAACGTTCCTGCCGTTAGTGCCTTTCGTCTGCGGAACGCGGATTGCCAACGTCTGATTTTCTTTGGCGAGCACAAACAGATTTAAATCCTTGTAATCAACTTTGTCATACTCGTCGACGACGGGCTTGCCTTGAATGCCCAAGTTAAATTTCCTGTCAATGTAGGCGTTCTCACCGTTGACGGGCGCGAGACCTTCGGCGGCCGTGAAAGGGGTCAAACTCCCGATGCCGCTTTCAATCGCGTCCTCGTCAATGCCGTAAACAACGCCCGCCTCCGTCAACGCCGCCATAACCATATCTTTTGTCGGAAGTTTTGCGCCCGTGCGCGTGTCGTAGCGGATTGTCGCTTTCATTTTATCGCGACTAAGTTCAACGACAATTCGCGCGTAAGGCTCTGATTCTTCTTTGGGTTCTTCGAGAGTGTCGCCGCACGCGATTATTTCAAGATCCCGCTCGGTAATCTCTACGTGGTTGGCAATCTTTTGTGGGCGACCGTTCGCCTCGCGCATTGTCCGCGAAAGAATTCCCACGTCGTAATCCATAACCTTGCACTCGCGCAGAATCTGGCGCATGTCGGACAGTTCAAAAAGACGTTCGCCGTCCACGCTCGGATATATCGTCAAATAAACGCCGTCCGCTTTGAACTCGTATTTGTAACCGGCTTGCGGACCGCCTAAGATAAGTTTTTCGCTCATCCGGCGTCCTCCTTTCTTTGAATTAGGAATTAGGAATTAGTTCCTTGTCCCTATCAACTAGTCCCTAGAAAGTCAATTCGTCTCTGCTGTTGGCGAGATAGCCGCGCAGTCTGAAAATCGCCTTCGTGTGCATTTGCGATATTCGCGCCTCGCTCAAGTTCATAATCAACGCAATTTCTTTTAGCGTCAACTCTTCGTAATAGTAAAGCGATATGACCGTCCGTTCCTTTTGCGGCAGACGTTCAATCGCTTTTGCCAATGTCTCTTTAAGCTCAAAAAATTCCGTCGAGTTCGCGGGGTTTGTGTCGACTGCTTCGGCTACGTCAGTTTGAAAATATTCTTCAAGCGGAATGACCGTCGCCGAGTTGCACTGGCTTATCAGCGTTTGCAATTCTTCAACCGAAATTTCCAACGCCGCCGCAACTTCCGCGTCCGTTGCCGCGCGTCCAAGTTCGTTTTCCAAGCGACAAACCGTTTGCTCGTACTTGCGAATCCTCTGGCGCATTGTTACGGGTATCCAGTCTTTTGAGCGAAGATAATCCAAAATCGCGCCGCGAATCCTCACGCCCGCATAAGTTTCAAACTTAATGTTGCGCGTCACATCGAAACGGTCAATCGCGTCGAGCAACCCGAAAAACCCGCTACTCAAAAGGTCGTCTCTATCCAAATGCGGCGGCAGACTCACCGCCAACCGCCCGCAAACTATCTTGACCAACTGCAAATAATGTTCGGCTATCTCGTTGCGCAGGTCGACTGATTTTGTCTCCCTGTACTTTAGCCATAAAGGCGTGAGATCTTTTTTCGCGTCACTGTCCATAGTAATTCACCGTCCCTCGCAAGCCGCGAAATTTTAATTTTGATCCGAGAAACTTTCAACTTCCGCCTGTTGAAGTGTTTCGTCGGGCGTTTCCTCATCGTCCTCGTGCAGATATTCTTCCCTGTCGAAGTCCTCGTCCGTCTCTATAATGGGCGCGTCGTCAATTAAATGCTCAAGCTCCTTGTCGCTTTTGAAAATGGCGTACTCCTCGCCGAGCATTATGACTATGAAACTCGCCAGCGTCATATAAGAAAAGGCTGAAAACGCTCGTGACGCTATTGTTTCCGAACGCACGAAATCACTTGTCAGCCCCGATATAAGTACGATAAACAATGAGATCATGCCGACCGCCAGCGCGATTAAAACTCTTTTGATTGGCATTATTTCTTCAAGATAATCGTAAAGTTCCGTCACAGCATACAACACCTGACCTAAATATTCTTTTCGCCGCGATCTATGGTTTTGATTTTGTAAGAACCTGTCTCCAAGTCGATAGAAACTGTGCGCCCGTAAGTGCCGCCCGTGTCCTCCGCGATAACCTTTATGCCGTTGCGCCTGAGAATTTGCTTGCAAGTCTCGGCGTTGCGCGTGCCGATTCTCATTGCATCGCTTGCGTTGGAAAAGGCAAACATCATCGCGCCGCCCGCAATTTTGGCAACGAGCCGCGCCTTAGTCGCGCCAAGCGCAACCACATCATTTATCATTAGCGGAATGCCCGTATCGGCAAACTTCGCGGGATTGTCACTCGAACGAGCCTGCGTACTGTCGGGCAACATAATATGCAACAGCCCTCCGACTTTTTTAACAGGATCGTAGAGCGAAACGCCGATACAAGAGCCCAAGCCGTAACTGATAAGGGTTGACGGACTGCGACCAACCTTGTAATCAGCCATACCTACCTTAACAAGGTTTGCCATAATTATTCAACTGCTACTTAAAACACAGCCACTGACTATGTCAAGATGAATTGGACAGACCTCGCGATTCTGTCTTACTGTTTCGACGTGTCCGTCTTTGCCAAAGCTACCAACGTTTGTGTAACACTCCGCAGTCGTAAATTTCCGGCTAGCCACCGGTACATTCATCTTTGTAGCTTTCCCCTTTCTTAATAATGTGAAACAAAAATTTTTAAGTGCCACTATCCGCGACCGCCCTCAGAGTTCTACCTCATAGTTATCAGGACTGTTTCAACCTGCACGGGTCTTCTTCCCGGCGCATAGACTGCTTTAAAGTTAGCACCAACTGGCTCAACGGCTATTTTATTTATGAGCTTTCAGCTTTTTGCTGCGTGTCTGCCGATTCTACTATTATTCAACGCCCACTGCCTTGACAATCGTGCCCAGCGAACCGGGGTCGGGAACTAAGAAAAAGTGTCCGTTAATGCTGTCGTCTTCAGCTATGAATTTTGTTTCGATAACCATTGCGCGATCGCCCATTTGTCCGAGCTGAACGAGCACGATATTTAAGATTGCTCCTGCCATGTCCATTGCTAAAGACGGGATTGACGGCAACATAGAAATATTCGTAAAGTGTGAGAACGCGCCAAGATAAGAGCCGGAAAGGATATTGCCGACTTCTTTTATTGCCGAAACGCTCATTTCGTCAAGCTCTTGCGTTGTGCCGTGAGGTTTTCCCATTAAGTCATCGGCGAGGTAGAAAGCGTTTTCTTTAGGCATAAGGAAGAGGATATTGCCGGGAGCTTTGCCGTAGACGCGCAGGAAAACGGCGACGATAAGTGCATCGGGACCGCCGACGAGGTCGGGAACATCTTCAATCGGGACAACGGAGACTTTGGGAACATTCATATCAATTTTCTTGTTGACAATCTGAGAAAGAGCAGTAGCCGAGTTACCTGCGCCGATATTGCCGATTTCGCGCATTGCGTCGAGTTGAGCCGGAGTCAAATCAAATTCATCAATCATTTAGAACACCTCGTTTTTAGTTGTTAGAGAAGTAGCGCAGTAGAGAAGTAGCGCAGTAGCTACTTCTCTACTTCCCTAATTCAATTCAAGCCGACAATTTCTTCAAGGTTGAGCATGGTGACGAGCCGCCCGTCAATGTTGCCGATGCCGCTAAGGAATTTTTCCATAGCCTTATCACTGACGGTCTTCTTCGGGTCGACGAGCTTTGTGCGGATTGTCAAAACTTCCGTGACGGCGTCAACCAGCAGTCCGACTTGCAAATCGCCCACGATAACCGTAACGATTCTTGCCGTCGCCGTGTAGGGCGTCTCCTCAATGCCGAGCCGCTTTTTCAAATCGATAACTGGCATGACCGAGCCGCGCTGATTGATAACGCCCTTTATGAAACTCGCCGCGAACGGTACGCGCGTTATGTCCGACATGTCGTTAATGTCTTGCACCTGAAAGATATTTGCACCGTACTCCTCGTCGCGCAACTTGAACGCGACAACTTGCATGGCTATTACTTCTTCTTCGTCGTCGGCTCCAAAACTTTTATTCGTCACCTTGTCGTTAGCCATAAAAAATCCCCCCGAAATTCAATGTGGAATTAGGAAGTAGGAACTAGGAACTAGTCCCTATCTACCAGTCCCTAGTTAAGCATGGTTGCTACGTCGAGAATCAAGGCAACACGCCCGTCGCCAAGTACCGTCGCGCCTGAGAACATCTTCAAGCCCATGAACAGATTGCCCAAAGTCTTTATAACAATTTCCTGCTGACCGATTAATTTATCAACAACAATTCCCGCCTTCGAGTCGCCCGCATGAACAACGACAACGAAAAGTTCTTGCGTGTCTCTGACGTGCGGAACCATCAGCGTTTCTTCTATGCGAATTATCGGAATGATCTCGCCGCGCAGAACGATAACTTCATTGTTTTGCACTGTGCGAATGTCGGTCGGCTGAATGCTTAGCGTGCTATCGATTGACGCGAGCGGAATTGCGTACATTTCATTTTGAACTTGAACCAACATTGCTTGAATAATCGCCAAAGTCAGCGGCAGTTTAATTTTGAAAACGGAGCCTTCGCCGACGTGCGTCTCAACGTCAACTTGACCGCTCAAAGACTCAATCTTACTTCTGACAACGTCCATACCGACGCCGCGCCCCGAAATGTCGCTGATCTTATCCGCCGTCGAAAAACCGGGCAGGAAGACAATTCTAACGGCGTCCGCGTCGTCCATTGAGTCGACTTCTTCTTGAGAGTAAAGCCCCTTCTCAACAGCCTTGCGGCGAATGATATTTGCGTCAATGCCCTTGCCGTCGTCGGTGACCATAATAACGACGTTGTTGCCTTCGTGGCGGGCGATAAGTCCGACTTCGCCGACGCGCGGTTTACCCATAGCTTCGCGCTCGTCGGGCATTTCGATACCGTGATCAAGCGAGTTTCTCAAGAGGTGCATGATAGGATCGCCGATTTCGTCGATAACCGTGCGGTCAAGTTCGGTGTCCTCGCCCTCGATTGTCAAGTTGATTTCCTTG
>JBGUYA010000117.1:0-15134 GCA_045118435.1 Quinella sp.
CAACTGGGGCGACTCGGTTAAAATTGACGGCGGCGACGGCAACAATGAAATTCGTAGCTGGGGTTCAAACGTCACGATAAGCGCGGGCGCAGGAAATGATTACATTGAAAATAACGGCGGAGGAGGAGTAAAATTCTCTATCTCGTCGGGTGCAGGTGATGATACCATTGAAAGCGACGGCGACTTTGTGACTATCGACGCGGGCGAAGGCAACGATTACATTCACAGCTGGGGCAGCTTTGTAACGGTCAGCGCGGGCAAGGGCGACGACCACATCTATAACGATAGCTGGAGTGCGTCAATCTCAGGCGGCGACGGCAATGATACCATTGAAAACGGCAACTCGAATGTCACGATAAATGCCGGCGCGGGCGATGATTATATTGAAAACTACAACGGCGAGTCGATTACAATCAACGGCGGCGCGGGTAACGATACCCTTTCTGCGGCTCCCGGTGATGATTCGCTTGTCGGCGGCGACGGCGACGACATCATCAACGCATATGAAGGCAACGATTATCTGAACGGCGGCAAGGGCAAGGACAGCCTCTGGGGCGGCGCAGGTGACGATAGCCTTTATGGCGGCGACGACAACGACATCTTTACTTACAATTTCGGCGACGGCAACGACACTATCTTTGACTACACGAACGGCGACATGCTCCAAATCGTTGACGGTACGTTCGACAATTCCAAGTACAGCAAAGGGACGCTCACACTCACGATTGGTGACGGCTCCATTGTTTTCCAAAACGTCACGACCTCGACCAAGTTCAACATAAACGGCACGACCTACAAAGTCAGCGGCTCCAAGCTCAAATAAACTCTGCTCGGCAAAAAAAAATCAGCCTCGACAAAGTGGACAGAACCCAAAACTGTCCAAAGAGTCGTGGCTAATTTTTTTACAAGACGGCGGCGAAGTCTTCGGCTATTCGTTCGAGATAATCACGCCGCTTGAGAGTTGACAGCCACTCGGCAGGAATTGACTCCGCGCCGTAAAGAATTCCTGCGAGTCCGCCCGCAACTGCGCCAACCGTATCAGTGTCGCCGCCAAGATTGACCGCCTTAAGCGCGAGCGTCTTATAATCGTCGGTGTTGAGCAAGCACCAAAGAGCCGCCTCCAACGTGTCGACGACGTAGCCCGTACTCAAAATGTCTTCTTCGGGAAGTTCGGCAAAATTTGCTTCGCAGAGTCTGAAGAATTCTTTAAACGTCGCGTCAGCACCGTAAAACTTTTCAGCGTCAGTCATGCCGGCTTTGAAGGCGTCGGAAATATTTTTCCCGTTCAAAATCTGCGCGGCAATCAGCGAGTAAATCCCGCAAGACATTTTGCTGATAATGTGCCCGTGAGTGAGCGCGGAAAATTCATGAATAACTTCCAACTCGTCAACGCCGATTTTCCCGCGCGTCCCAAAAAGATAAAGCGTCGCGGGTAAAATTCGCATGAGCGAGCCATTGCCGTTGGAATTTTTTTCGGTCGCGCCGCATTTCGTCGCGTTCAACAACCTGCGCGAAAACCTCATAACAGCTCCGCGCGTCGTGTTGCCAATGTCGAAGCGGTGACCCGTCGCGGTGAAAGCGTCGCGCTCGTACCACTTCAAAAAATTTTCCATGACGTCGTTGTAATCAATCTTCTTGAGCCGCGTAATACTTTCCATAGCCGCAATCGTCAAACTCGTATCGTCGGACCACGTGCCCGCCGCTTGACCCCAAGAACCGCCGCTACGCATATTTATAACAGGCTCGGACTTCAAACTCCAACGCGATTCAAATTCGACGGGCACTCCCAGCGCGTCACCGACCGCCAAGCCCAACAGCATTCCCTTAACAATTTTTGCGTCCACTCAATCACGACCTCCTCTTAAAAATTTTTTCGTCAAGCAGAAAAGTTATCAGCGCGTAAAAAATTATGCCGCCGATTATCAGCAGGATAAAAATCGCGGCGGGTAACTCAGTCGCGGGCGTTCCGAAGATGTGTTTCATTAAAATTCTGTCGCCGACGCGGTTTAGGAAAAAGCCCGCAACTCCGACCGCCGATAAAAGCCCCGCCGCCGCTTTGAAAAATATCCCGAAGCGTTTAAAAAATCTCTGCCAAAGTTCGCGCCAATGCAAGCCGATATGAACGCCGATTAAAATCAGCATGACGTAGGGCGCGGCGACGTGCAGTTGGTGAATCGTCATGTTGCGGCGAAGTTCCCTGCTCACCGCGTCGACGAAAAGATAATTTGACATGCAAACACCTGTTATCAGCGTCGCTCCCGCGCAGATTGTCAGCAAAATATTTGTCGTCGTCGAGAAAAATTTTCGCGGTGTCATTTTTTTTATCAGCACGACGAAGCGACGGCGATTAATCGCGACGTGGAAGATTATCAGCGCGAACATTATCACGCCTAAGATTTCGTGCAAAAGCTTCGGCAGAATTTGAAAACTTAGCTCCGCCACGAACAGCGCGAATAAAATCGCGTCGAGCAAAAGATTTCGCATCAGTCCAAAATTTTGTCCAAACCGATTGTCAAGCCGCGCAGGTTTTTAACTTTCTTGCAAGCCAACACGACGCCCGGCATAAATGAATCTCTGCCCATTGAGTCGTGGCGAATTGTCAGCGTTTGACCAAGCCCGCCGAAGATAACTTCCTGATGAGCAACGTAGCCCGGCAGTCGCACACTGTGAATTCTTATGCCGTCAACTTCCGCGCCGCGCACATGGGGCAATCGCTCCACTTCGTCGGGGTGACCTTGCTTGTGCGAAGGACGAACTTCCGCAATCATTTTTGCCGTAAGCTCGGCGGTTCCCGACGGCGCGTCAAGTTTCTTGTCGTGGTGAAGTTCGATTATCTCAACGTCGGGCATGTACCTCGCGATTTTCTGCGCAGTCAACATCATCAACACCGCCCCCAATGCGAAGTTCGGCGCGATAAATGCGGGCGTGTTGTTTTTCTCGGCAAGCTCGCGGATTTTTTCCTTAGCCTCGTCGCTTAAACCCGTCGTGCCCACGACCGGCGAAACTCTGTTCTCAAGCGCGGTCATGACGTTTTGAAAGACGACGGCGGGGCGCGTGAAATCAACCATTACATCGGGCGCGAATTTTTTCAACGCGGCGTCAAGATTAGTCTCGACTTTCAAGCCCTCGACTTCGCCGTCAAAAACATCAACCGCACCAACAAGTTCAAGCTCTGAATCGGCTTTGACCGCGCCGCAAACCGTCTTGCCCATTCTGCCAAGTGCGCCGTTCACCAAAACTTTTATCATTGTAAATCCTCCTACATTTTAACCAATCTTCCGCCGTTGAGCAGGTAAAGATATTTTTCCGCGACGTTAATTTTCAGCAACGCCTCGACTGCCGCCGCGTAAAGTTCAATTTGAATTCGATAACGTTCGCCGATATTCTCCGAGTCGCGGTCGGTCTTGTAGTCAAGCAAAACCCACTTGCCCGCTACGTCTTTGAACAGCAAATCGATTATTCCCTGTATGAAAATTTTCTCGTCGACGTGGAAAAATCTCTGCGCGTCAATCAGCCAACTGAACGGCAACTCGCGGTAATATTCCTGCGCCGTGACGAGCCGCCGACCAATTTCGCTGTTGAAAAATTTTGCAAGCCGCTCCGTCTTGATTAGCTTGACATGTTCTTTTGAAATGATTTCGCGCCGCGCAAGCTCCTCAATCTGCGCGGCTATCCCGCTTGCCGACAAGTCGCCGCTCAAGTTCAAACTCTGCATGACTTTATGCATGAGCGAGCCGAACTCCGCGCCAGAAAGGCAATTAGTAATTAGAAATGAGGAATTTGGAATGTGGGATGAAAAGTAATTCCTAATTCCTAATTCCTCATTCCACATTGATTCTTCGGCGCGGCGTTTTAACTCGGTGACGGAAAGTTTCGCGGGGATTTGGGCGAGTGGCGTTGGCGAAAGTTTTTCGGGAGCTTGCAAAGTTTTTTGTGCGACTTCGGCGAGCGACCGCTCCTTGACCTCCGCAATTTCTTCCATTGTCACGAGCCGCGAATCTATGACGGGCGCGAGTGCGTCTTTTATCGGCAACAGCCAATCCATGAACTTGCCCGCCGCCAAAATGTCGTAATCGCTCGGCGTGTCGACTTGCCGCAATTTTTCGAGTGCCGACTTTGAAGTTACGCCCGTCAAAAATAATTTTTCCTCCGCCCGCGTCAACGCCACGTACAAAATCCGCAACTCTTCCGCGAGCGACTCCTCCCGAATTTTCCGCGATACGGCTTGCGTCGCCAGCGTCTTGACTTTCAGCAGGGAATTTTCGGGCGTCCTGTGCGCTCCAATGCCAAACTCCTTGTGCATGAAAAGCCGGTTCTTGGTGTAATCGTCGGTGTTGAACGGCTTACCAATGCCCGCCACGAACACAACGGGATATTCAAGCCCCTTGCTCTTGTGAATCGTCACGACGCGCACGACGTTTTCATTTTCGCCCAAAACCGTCGCCGTCGGCAAGTCATTAGACAAGTCGCGAATCTTTTTAACGAACTCAATAAATCTCGACAAGCCGCGAGCGTCGGTCGACTCAAAAGTTGCGGCGCGGTCAATCAGAATTCTCAAGTTCGCCTGCCGCGCGTCGCCGCGAATTTCCTTCCCGATAAAATCATAGTAGCCCGTCTCGCGATAAAGCGTGCTCAAAAGTTCGGGGACGCCGAGCTGACGAGCCATGTCACGCCAACGATTTATCTTCGACAAAAAATCTTTGCACTTGTCCGAGCCGAGACTGACCGCCGTATAAAAGTCCGCGTCGGGGTTCGCGATTTTAATTTCCGCAAGCTCCTCCGCCGTGAAATTGCCAATCGGGCTGAGCATGACGGCGGCAAGCGGAATGTCCTGCCGCGCGTTGTCAAGCAACTGCAACAAACTCATGACGACTTGAATTTCCGTCGCGCGAAAATAATTTTCCTCGTCGGGAACGTAGGCGGGCACGCCATACTTTTTGAGCGTATCGAGAATTTCAAAGGCGGTCGTCTTAGGCGAGCGGTGCAAAATTACAATGTCCCTAAGCTCAACAGGGCGATAGCCGTCGCCGTCGCGCACAAGCTTTTTCGACTCAATCAGTTCATGAATTTTCCCCGCGATAAAGCGCATCTCAAGCTTAATATCCGTGCTATCGTCACCGTCGCCGCGCTCCTTTTTTATGTAGAAAAATTCGGGGCGTTCGTCGAAGTAATTCTTGCCCGTCTCGTAGCTCGCTCCGAATTGGAGCCTTGCCGCCTCGTTATAATCAATTTCGGTTGCGCGACGATTCATGAGCCGCTTGAAAATCTCGTTGACCGCGCAAATAATTTCCTTGCGACTGCGGAAGTTTTTCGATAGATTTATACAGCGATAAGAATTCATCTTATCCTTAAAGTTCTCGGCATCGACGAGGCGGAAACGATAAATCGACTGCTTAACGTCGCCGACGAAAAACAGATTGTCGCCGCGCGAAATTTTCTTGACAATCGCCTCCTGCACGCCGTTTGTATCCTGGTACTCGTCAACCATAATGAACTTGAACCTATCGCGGTAGGCGGCGGCAACTTCGGGCGCGGTGTCGAAGATATTCAGCGTGAAATGCTCCATGTCGTTGAAGTCGATAATGCCGCGCTCGCGCTTGGCGGCGGCGAATTTTTTTGCAAAATCTTTCGTGACGCGAATCAACTCTTTAACAGGGGCAAAAAGTCCGCGCACGTCGGAAATCATTTTGTCTTTGTGAGCAAGAAAATATTTCTCGCGGAGATTTTCGACTTTCTTCTTGTAGTCGTCGCGCAGAGTTTGAATTTTATCCTTGACAATTTTTTTATCGCCGACAAATTTTCCGCCGCCGAAGTTGCCGAAGTTAATCGCCCAAATTTTGTCGCAAGTCTTATCCCAATCGTCGCGCGTTCTTTTCAAGTCGTTGAGCTGATTGAAGTCGTCGGCAATGACATTGACTTTGATGTTATTCGTCTCGGCAAGGGCTTTAGCCTCTGCGACTTCGGCAAAAATTTTATCGAGCGTCTCGGCAATGTAGGGCTTGAGAAATTTGAACCAAGCAGTATCTTCGAGCCGCGCAGATTCGGGCAAGTCGTAGGGCGCGGCAAGCGAATCAAACCAAGCGTCGGGGTAGGGCAAACTCAGCGAAAACGCATGCAAGTCAAGAATCATTTCATGAAGGTTTTCGTCACCGTGAACGTTGCCGCCGAAAGCGTCCGTGAAGTTTTTAAAAGACTCGTCGCCGCGCGTGTAATTCTCTTCAAAAAGCTCCTCGATGACTTCCTTTTTTAAAAGGTCAAGCTCATTGGTATCTGCCGCGCGAAATTTCGGGTCGAGGTCGATTCGCGAAAAATTTCTGCGCAAGACTGACTGGCAAAAAGAATGCATGGTTGTTATCTGTGCGCTGCTCAAAAGAATGATTTGCCGTTCGAGCCGCGCTTGATTGTCGGTGTCAAATTCAGTTTCAAGACGTTGCATAAGTGCGACTTGAATTCGCGAGCGCATTTCCTGCGCGGCGGCGTTTGTGAAAGTCATGATTAGCATTTCGTCGACTTGACAGGAATTTTCCTCAAGCAAGCTTATGACGCGCTCGGTGAGTGTGCGAGTTTTGCCCGCGCCCGCCGCTGCCGCTATCAACAAATTTTCGCCGCGAGCCTCGACCGCCTCCCGTTGTTCCTTTGTAAGCTCCATAACAAAAAACCTCATTAAAAAACGTAGCGGGTTGTGAAAACCCGGCGCACATGGACACGCGGTTATAGGTTTTAGGTTTTAGGTTTTAGGTTCTAGGTATTAGGTTTTAGCTAACCCCTAACACCTAACACCCATAACCTACTTTAAAGGGGGGAAGTCAAAACTTCAGTTCGCCGCGCTCCAAACGTTCGCGAAGAGTAGGAGCCTTAGCATCTTTATCAGCAAGAATCGTCGGCGCAAACGGTAAATCAAGCGCAATATCGGCGTCGTCCCAACGAATATTCCCGTCGCAAGTCGGCGCGTAGAAATTATCAGCCTTGTACTGAATCTCCACGTCATCAGTCAACGTCAAAAAGCCGTGAGCAAAGCCGCGCGGAATCAGCAACTGCTTTTTATTCTCCGCAGTAAGCTCGACTGCAACCCACTTTGCAAAAGTCTCCGAGCCTTCGCGAATATCAACTGCCACGTCCAAAAGTTTGCCGCGCGTGCAACGAACAAGCTTTGCTTGCGCAAAAGGAGCCGTCTGATAGTGCAAGCCGCGCAACGTTCCCTTCTGCGCGGAGTAAGATTGATTGTCCTGCACAAACTCAAAAGTCAAGCCCGCCGCTTGGAACTTTCGAGCCGACCACGTCTCCATAAACCAACCGCGTGCGTCGCCGAAAACCTTCGGCTCCAAAATCAGCACGCCTTCCAAATCCGTTTTGGTCACTTGCATAAAAATTCCCTCCAAAAAGTTTAATCGCGGGCAGTTTATCTGTTTTGGTGTTGACCGTCAAGCGCAAATGGCTTATTCTATTACAAACAATTTTGGAGGCGATTGAGTGAATTTTTTTACAACAGGCAACAGTGGGCTTGATTTGAATTTAATCGCGCCTGTGAATGCCAGAGCCGGAAATTTCACAAGCAAAGGTCAAACTCTCGTGCAGAGTTATTCAATCGCGCAAAATATTTTTCGGCTCGTCGACAAGGGCAAGATTGATTTTGTGCTTATCGGACTTGCTACCGATGTTTTGTTTCGCGATACAGAGGAGAATTTGACAGCGGACGTTTTCGACAAAAATCTCCAGGCTTTGAACGATTACATCAAACTTTGCCGCGATAACGGCGTACAACCAATCGCAATAATTTTTCCCGTCGCTCCGAGTGTTCGCGAGAGTTACAGAAAAAATTTTCTTGAGCCGCTCGCAGATGTTCTTGCCGAGTTTAAAAAACTTTACAAGCTCAAGGTTATGAATTTCTTTAACGCCGAACTTCCCAAAGACAATTTTTCAGACGAAACCAACTTGAACGAGGAAGGCGCGAAAAAAATAAGCGTTGCCTTGACGCTACAACTTTTTAAGCACAAAATCTTTTCCAATGATGACTTTTACAACATGAGATACGATTATTTTTACAACCTCTCCTACATGCTTACAGATAAAAATTTTTTCCACAGTCTCTTGGGGAAAATGTATTCTAAAACTCTTGAAAAGCTCCGCCGCAAGAACAAAATCAAGGTCGCGTTCGTCACGGATCACGCGGCGACTTGGTGCGGCGACAAACTTTACAATCTCTTTGCCAAAAATCCGCGTTTCGAGACGACGGTTTTCTTTTGTCAAAATAAAGCCGAATCGACTTTAGAAGACGCACGTCACGATTTGGAGCAACTTAAATCTGCAGGAGTAAATGTCGTCGCCGCCTTCGATTCGGACATGGCGATGCCCGCGCAGGATATCATCTTTTTCTTGAGACCGTATCCGGTCTTTTTCCCAAAGCGTCTTCAGTTCGAGAATTTGACGCCTCAAACTCTGATTCTTTACATTCCCTACGCAATATTGACGATACCGGTTGGTTATTACAATATTCTTGTCTTTCATGTGGCTTGGAAAATTTTCTTTGACACGGAATTTGCACTCCGCCTACTTGAACAGGAATGCGACGTAGGAGTTCCGCGCGGCGTGGTTAGCGGTCTGCCAAAGTTGGATTTCTTTTTTAACGACGCAAACAAAGCCTCGTTCTTGTGGAAGATGACGCGCCCCGACGCAAAGAAAATCATTTGGGCTCCTCATTGGTCAATGAACTTCGGCGTTTTCTACTCGACGTTTCAATACAATTATAAATTTATGTATGAGTTCGCCAAGTCTCACCCCGAAACGTCTTGGGTTGTCAAGCCGCATCCCCGCCTGATGGTGGCGGCAGTTGAAACGGAAATTTTCCCTTCCGTCGCGGCTTACGAAGATTATCTGCAGGCCTGGAACGATTTGCCCAACGCGCAAGTTTTCACGGGTGCTTACTATCAAGAAATCTTCGCGACTTCCGACGGCATGATTCTCGATTCGCTGTCTTTTATCGCCGAGTATCAGTACGTCAACAAGCCCATGATTTATCTTCTGAACGATGAGTCGGAGGAATTCAGCGAGCTTGGCAAAAAAATTTTGGATGCGTCGTATGTCATTGACGGTAAAAATTTCGAGCAAATCGGCGACGCCCTGCAAAAGATTTTTATCGAGGGCAACGACCCGCTCAAATCTGCGCGGCAAAAAGTTTTTGACGAAGAATTAAATTACTATCGCAAGAACGGCATGGACGCGAGCGATTTTATTTACAAAACGATTCTGGAAGAGTTAAGGGAGGAAAAATTTTAATGGAAAAAACATTGGTGCTGATTAAGCCCGACGCCTTCGGCAAGAATCACGCGGGCGACATTTTGAAAATTTACGAGGACGCGGGCTTTAAAATTGTCGCGGCAAAGGTCATGAAGATGACGGAAGAACTCGCCGCGAAACATTACGTCGAACACATCGGACGCCCGTATTATCCCGCGCTGGTTGAATTTATGACGAGTGCGCCGATTATGGCGTTGGTCTTGAGCGGCGACAACGTGATTAAAAAAGTTCGCGAGCTTAACGGCGCGACCAATCCCGCTGAGGCGGCGGAAGGCACTGTTCGCAAACTCTACGCCGCCGACAAAACGCATAACGCCGTTCACGCCTCCGACAGCCCGGAAAGTTCTGCGCGGGAAATTCCGATTTTCTTTAGCGCATGTGAAATCTTCGAGTAAAAAATTTTCTCAACTAAAAGTCCCCGATTAACGTCGGGGATTTTTTTGTGCTATAATGACTAAAAATTTTTTCAAGAGGTTTTGCAAATGTTGAATTACAGAAATGAACTTGACCAAATGCCGTCGTATGACGGCGTGGAGAAAAATTATCGGATTAAGGTCAACGCGAACGAGTCGACGCTTAACTTGCCGCCGCTCGTCGAAGAGCGCGTGATAAATCGGCTGGCAATGCTCGCGTTCAATCGCTATCCCAACGAGGAATATTATTCGCTTGTCGAGCAACTTGCCAAAAATTTTTCCGTCGACCCCGCGCAGATTTTGCTTGGCGGCGGTTCAAGCGAGATTATAGAAAAAGTTTTCCATGCCTTCGGCGGCGCGGGACATAAAATCGTTTATCCGCAACCGAGTTTTTCCATGTATAAAATTTACGCGAAGGCGGCGGACGCTGAGGGCGTTCCCTTCGAATTGGACGAGAAATTTAATCTCAACGTCGACGACTTTATCAAAACGATTCGCGAAGTCGGGGCAAGTCTCGCCGTCGTCTGCAACCCGAACAACCCGACTGGTAACGCCTTGACGCCCGCGCAGATTGAAAAGATTGCCGCGTCGATTGATTGCGCCTTCCTGCTTGACGAGGCTTATGTTGAATTCTATGGTCGCTCGGCGGTCAATCTCGTCAAAAAATTTCCTAACTTGATTGTTGCTCGCACCTTCTCGAAAGCTTACGGCATGGCGGGCGCACGCGTCGGCTACATGATTGCGCAAGCCGACGTTACCCGCATGATTAACAAAACTTTTATGCCCTACCACATGAATAAGTTGAGCTTGGCGGCGGCGGACATCGTCTATCAAATGCGCGACGAATTTATTCCGCGCCTGCAAATGACAATCGCCGAACGCAAGCGCATGTTCGAGCGGCTCGAAACTCTGCGCGGCGTCGAAGTTTTTCCGTCGGAGACAAATTTTATCCTGTTCCGTCTCGACAAAGCGGAGGAGCTTAAAAATTATCTTGAGTCGTTGAACATTGGCATAAGATATTTTTCGCCGAGTTCGTCGCGACTGAAGAACTGCTTGCGAGTTTCAATCGGGACGCGCGTCGAGAACGACGAAGTTTTTGATGCAATTAGGAATTGGGAATTAGGAATGAGGAATGAAAATGAGAATCGGCAAAGTTAATCGCAAGACGAACGAAACAAAAATTAAGGTCGATTTGAAGTTGGACGACAGGGGCAAGAGCAAGGCTGAAATTTCGTCAGGCATCGGCTTTTTCGACCACATGTTGAACTTGTTCGCGGCGCACGGGAAATTCGGCTTGAAGGTCGTTTGCAAAGGCGACTTAGAAGTTGACGGTCATCACAGCGTTGAAGACATTGGAATTGCACTTGGCGCGGCGTTCAAAGAAGCTCTCGGCGACAAGCGCGGCATTGCTCGCTACGGAACTTTTTTCTTGCCAATGGACGAGACGCTTGCCCTTGTGAGTTTGGACATAAGCGGGCGACCGTTTCTTATCTGCGAACTTGGCGAACTCGCTCCAATGATTGGCGGCTTTGATACCGAGCTTGTCGAAGAATTCCTTCGCGCCTTCGCCTTCAACGCGGGAATAACTCTGCACGTCAAAATTCTCTACGGCAAAAATTCTCATCATAAAGTTGAGGCAGTCTTTAAAGCTTTGGGTCACGCACTCCGCGCCGCCGTCACTGTCGACAAAAAAAATAAGGACGTCCCTTCGACCAAAGGCGTCCTATAATTCTTTTCTCAACAAGTACAGGAAGAACGGCGCACCGAGCATCGCCATTAAAATTCCAACGGGAAGCTCCGTCGGCGCAAAGATCGTTCGCGCAACCGTGTCGCTTATCGTCACGACCGCCGCTCCCAAGAAAGCCGCGCCCGGCAATAAAATTCTGTAGTCCGAGCCGAGAATCAATCGCGCGGTGTGCGGAACTATCAGCCCGACGAAGCCTAATAGCCCTACGACACAAACCGCAGACGCCGCAAGCAACGCCGCCACTGCCGTTAAAATCGTGCGCACGAGATTGACGCGCAAGCCAAGCCCCGTCGCCACTTCGTCGCCCAACTGCAGAACGTTCAAATGCCGCGCAGATAAAAACGTCAAAAGCGTTCCCGCGATTGAGTATGGCAACAAAATTTCTACGTGTTGCCAACTTCGCGCCGATAAACCGCCGACCATCCACAACAACGCGCCGTGAACTTTGTCGCTGTAAAAAATCAGCAACGCCGAAATTCCCGCGCCCAAGAACGCGCTGACCGCCACGCCCGCCAAAATTACCCTAATTGGGCGAATGCCGTCCTTCCACGCCAAAAGATATATCAGCGACGCCGCCAACATTGCTCCGACAAATGCCGCAGGTGTCACTAAAACCGCGTCGTCCGCAACAAGCATGACGAAAATTCCGAATAAGCCCGCTCCCGAAGAGATCCCAATTATGTGAGGGTCGGCGAGCGGGTTTTTCATTACCGCCTGCAAAATTGCGCCCGACAATGACAAATTCACGCCAACGAGCATTGCAACGATTGTTCGCGGCAAGCGGATATTTTCTAAAATCTGCCGCTTTGTCTCGTCCTCGACGCCGAAAAATATTTGCGCGGAAGAAATTTCAACCGAGCCATTCATCAAGCTTAAAAAAAAACCGGCGACAGTCGCCGCTCCAATTAGAAAAATTTTTATCGTTCTCATATCAAAACTATAATCACTCAACGGGTTATCGGTTAGTTGGGGAGCGTCATGGATGACGCCCTTGACCGAACGCTGGCACCGCAAGCGTTCGCCGTTTGAACAGGATGTTTCAAGCGGCACGCCCCTGCGAGGGGTCCTTTCTTTGCATACTTTCTTTGGACAAGCAAAGAAGTATGTTAAAAACTTTTTGGCAAAAAGGGAGATTTAGTCGTGAATCTTGCAAGTAATCTTCGCGATAACGCCGTTGACAACCTTAAACTCAATCTTCTTAGTGCCGTCGGTGCTGTAATATTCATACTCGACGCCGTCGCTGTCTTGGTCAACCTTATCCGCCTTGCCGAAGGTATCGTTCAAAACGTCCGCCGCCAGCCCGACCCTCACACCGTCGGGAGTTATAATCGAATCAAAGCGCGTCGAAACTTCTTCAACTCTGCCACGCTCAACTTCAACCTTGAAAGTTTTATATGACCAGTCGTCGCCGTCGCGATAGGTCGGCTGTCCGAAGGCGTTAATCAAATCCTGTTCGCTCATGCCCAGCGCAATTCCGCCCAGCGAAATTTTACTACCATCAACCGCCGCAAAGCACAGCGACGAACTCAAAATCACCGCGCCGCAAATGATTGCAAAAATTTTTTTCATAACAATTCCTCCGCCTTACTTGTTGAAACGCTTGACAAAAACGTCCGTCGTTTCAGGGTAGCCGAAGTAGAAACCTTGAATAACATCAGCCTTGCATTCGTCGCGCAGATAAATATAAGTCGCCTCGTCCTCGACGCCTTCAACTACAACTTCCATACCGACCGCGTGGCACATTTGGATAATGTGCTTGATAATCTGCTTGTCGTACTCGCTATTAACAAGGTTCTCGACAAAGTAGCGGTCGATTTTAATTTGGTTGCAACGGAAATTTTTCAAGAACGCCAAGTTCGCGTAGCCCATGCCGAAATCGTCCATCGCAATCTTAATGCCGAGATCATGGAAGGCGTTAAACTGCTTGTTGACAAAATCCCAGTCATAAACCTTGTTGCTCTCCGTCAACTCGAAAACCACCGTGTGCGGGTCAATCTGGTGACGCTCAAGGCAATCCGCGACGAATTCATAAAGCATTTGCTCTTCAAGTTGGTAAAGGGAAATGTTGACGCTGACCTCAAAGTTCGGCATGAACTTTTGCCACTCTTTGGCAGTGCGGACGGCGTTTTCAATGATCCAGTGCCCGACGGGAATAATCATGCGCGAACGCTCAAGCATCGGAATAAATTGCATGGGCGCGACAACTGTTCCGTCTTTGTCGTACCAGCGCAGAAGTGCCTCCGCGCCGACAAGCTTTTGCGTCTTGGCGTCGACTTGCGGCTGATAGCAAAGGAAGAAGTCTTCGCAACCGCGAGCAATCGAATTCTGCATGAGGTTTTGCATGCCAATATCATAACGCCAACGATCATAATAGCCGCTGTCGAAGAAGGCAATCTGGTCGCGCCCCTTTTGCCGCGCGAACTCAAGTGCAACTTCGGCGTAGCGCATAAGCGTTGTAACGTCGTAAGCGTCATCGGGATAGAACGCCGCGCCCCCCGACGCCGTGCAGAAAATTGTATCCTCGACGTTTTGAATCTCGCGCATGCACAGTTGCACGCTTGAGAAAATAATTTCCAACTCTTCCGGATAGACGTCCTCGACAAAGAACGCGAACATGTCATTATCGAGCTTGTACAGGCGAATATCGGGCGGCAAAATGTTTGTCATGTCCTGCGCGAGTTGCTTCAAGGCATTGTCGCCGAACTCGTGACCGTAAGTTTCGCTGACGAGCCGGAAATTATCAAGCCCGACGAAAACGACCGCGCCGCGAACATCGGGAGAGCTGTTCAATTCCTGCATCAAAGCCGTTTGGAAGGCGTTGCGGTTGAGAAGACCCGTCACGGGGTCGGCTTTTTGTTTCAAGTCCATGCGTGCAATCACGCCCGCGACGAGTTCCGGTTGACCGAATTCATCAGTGCCCGCCGTCATGCGCAGGCTCACCCAGCCATATTCGCCGATACTGTTCAACAAGCGGAACTCGACAAAAACTTCGTCGCCGGGTTTGACCGAATCAATTTCGCCCAAAGCCTCTTCCAAAACCTCGCGGTCGTCATGCCACACAAACGGCAGGAGCAAACCCGCGAAGTCCTCAACAATTTCTTCCTGAAAATTGAAGTCTTGCAAGAAATTTTTGGACAGCAACGTTTGACCCGCGCCCAAGTCCCTGACGAAAAAATATTCGTCGGCAGAGTTTTGCAGGGCGTCAAAGTAAGTCTTGATTCGGCTCAACGGAGAATCCTCGCCGACCTGGAGAAATAAATTTGTGCTCATAGTCATTCTTCCTTTTAAATTTATCGCTCTACATTTTGCAATTACTTTCGACGCCGCGCCAAAACTTCCTGCAAAATTTTAATCAGCTCAAAATTTGTAATCTCTCATGAAATTCTAATGGTGGGGGGATCGACATTGACAAGTTAATCTGTTAAAATGCATTTGCGAGTCGAACAAAATTGAATTCAAAAGGAGGATTGATAGTCGAAATCACTCTAACGGTCGCGGCTGAACAATTTGGAATTAGGAATGAGGAATTGCAAAATCATTCCACATTTCACATTCCTAATTGCTTTGGCGGGCGATCTCCATTAACTAAGCCGACGCAGAAACTTAAGCGAAATTTTTTAAAGAGAGCTTGCCCCCACAAGTACTCCGCGAAAAGATTTCGACGCGGCAACTGCGCGGCA
>JBGUYA010000118.1:0-43903 GCA_045118435.1 Quinella sp.
GGCGGCGACTTGGACGGTCGGATTCGTTTGGGAAGTATCAATGTAAAGAATATTGCCCGCTTGTAAGTCGCTGAGATTGGAAAAATCAACGTCAACAGTTATCTCGCCGAATGCAGGAAGAGTTTGAGCGGAGGCTTGTTTGGCAAAATAACGCCAGAAAATATAACCGCCCGCATAAGCGTCCAGAGTACCGGTGCTGGTGTTTGTAAGGTCAAGAGCGGTGTCGAGGCGCGTATCATCATAGGCAATCTCGAAAATTCTGTTGCCGCGTTCGTCGTCGATACCGTGCGTGAGTTCGGCGACACCCTCTTTGATGAACTGCGGCAGGAAACCAAAGTATTTGACATTGGACGCCAAAATCGCGTGATTGAATTCGTGAGCAAGCGTGCGGTCAAGGAACCCTGCGCCGTCTATCGAAGACGAGCCATTGACATCATTTTCCGAAAGGTTGTTGTAATATTTCATGTTGACGTTGAGCATCAACATAGTTGCCGCGCCGTCACTATAGGGATTGCCGGTGCCCCAATTAAAAACTGTGGCAAGCGCATTGCTATTCTCATCGCCTTCGTAGAAATACAAGCCGATTTCTTTTATTGCCGCAGTGTTTGAAGTGAAGCCGAGATTGTAACTTTCCTCATTGAGCTTGAGTCCTTCTTTGCCCCACCACTTGAACAGCCCCGCGATAATCGTCTTTTGGTCGTCGGTGAGCTCGTCGAAAGTTTTTGCCGTGATAAACAAGGTGCTGCCGTCGTCTGAACTCGGATTGCCGTCTGGCGAACGCGACACGCCGAGCAAGTGAATCGTCAAGCCGTTGCGCGTGAAGGTCGTTGCGTTCGGATAAGAATTGCTGAGTGTGCCGCCCGTAATTTCTTTGGAGGTTTCGTCGTTTGATATGGAGGCGTCGACCGTCGACAAATCAACCGTGACAGTGCCGCCGCTCGCATTACTTGAGCCTACGGGTTTATCTTCCGTCGAACGTTTCTTGACTGATTCGGGAGCGGGCGAGGGCTTATAATCCGGGTCAATGGCAATTCTGCCGCTGTCCTCGTTAAGTTCGCCCGGCAGTTCGTTTTCAACGTCGCCGCTTGAATTGCTTATAACTTTGCCGTCGGAGTAATTTGACGTTGCAAAGTAGTTAACGTCAATGCCCGCGTTGTGAAGCAACTCGGCAAGCGTTGTGCTGTTGATTTTAGCGTTCTTGGCAGTCTCGAAGTCGCCGAGCCGAATCTTGCGCGTACCGGTCTTGTCGGTTATGACAAGCAAAGTGTCTTCAATCTGCGCGGAGCCGACTTCAAACTCGCCGCTGATTGTCAAAGCGTCTTCTTCGTTGAAGTCTTTGATTGTAACGTCGCGAACATCTTGGGAAATGGTGATTAAATCTTCGCCTTCGCCGCCGATAACAGTTGCGCCGTCGTCATTGACCGTGATTTGGTCGTTGCCCGCGCCCGCGTTAATATAATCCGCGCCATTTGAAGTGATTGTGTCGTCGTAACTCGTGGCATTGATAACCCAAGCGCGTTTGTCGGTTATAATGTTCTGCGCGTCGGAACCTGCGGCAGTGTAAGTGTTGAATTCTTCAGGAACAACAGAGCGGTCAGTTTTAGTCGTCGTGCCGCCCGCGTCGGAGCCGGTTATTGCGCCCGTGTCCTTGTTGTTGGTTGAGACATTGCTAAATCCTGCAATAACTCTTTCGTCATTGTTGGTATAAAAACCAAAACCCTTGTTGAGTTGAATGCCGCAATATTCGACAAGGAAAATTTCCGCCTTGCGTTGCTTAATATATTCCTCAACCGTCGTGTCGTCTCTGAGCACAGTCGTTGAGTTCGTCGTGATTGCCTCGTTGTCTTTGGCAAGTTGCGACAAAGTCTCCTCGTCAACCTCAGACAAAAGTTTTTCTTCGCCGAGAATTTCCTTGACGGCTTGTTTCTCCGCCTTAACTTGGTCGGCTTTCATTGCGTCGATAACGTCTTCAATGCCGAGATAGCGCGAAGACGCTCTGACTGCCGAGTCCAACATACTCGTGCCGATTGAATCGGAGTAAGCTTGACCGTGATTGGCAAGCTTATTTACAAAAGCCTTGATAACATCCTGTTGTGTCATAAGATCCCCTTCCTTTAGATCGAGTGATTGATTGACCATTAATTCTGATTCTGGAAACGTCGACGCCTTTGGCAAATGTGAGCGTGACTTTCGCGCCGCGTACAGCGTAAGTATCATTGCTAATTATTATAACACCTGTGCTGGAAGCTGTCACGCCTTCGGGCAATGTCACGCCCGCTTTTAAGTTGTTAAGCGTAAATAATTCTTCGCCGCCCGTGACCGTGTAACTGTCGATTATATTATACCACCTTGTCAAGTGTTTGGCTAAATCACTTTTTGAAAAATCCGCCCACTCTTTGGCAGGGGCGCATATATGCAACGCTTTGCCCTTTTCTTTAACCTCGAATTGTTTTCAAGATAATAAAAGCCTCCTGAACTAGTTTCTTTATTCTACCACAGGAGGCTTTTTAAAATTTTTTAATTCTTATCGCTCTCGTCTTCAACGGGCATTAAAACCAAGTGAACCGGAAGATTTGAGGCACCGGGCGGCGAATATTCAAACGTCACCTTGCCGCCCTCATAAATCCCAAGCTCGGCAAGCTCGGCTATACTGCTCAACAGCGAATAACCTTTCTCGCGTGCCTTCTTGACTTTCTCGGACTCGGCAGGCGTATTGTCACCGAAATAAATTCTGCCTTCGGGCGTCAAAATCCGTTTGGTCTCGCCCTTGTAAGTGACACGCATCGCGCCCGCGTAGTAGCCGCCCAGCGGCGTCAAGAAAATTCGTGCCTTCTTGCCCTCCTTGATATTGACGTTAATCGTATAAATCACGCCGTAGTTGCCGTAGTTCTCAGTCGCGCTACCGTCAGTCATATCAATGCCCTGCTTGTACAAATCGTTCACGTTGTCGGCAAGCATGACGTAGCCGATACCGTCCTTGTCGGGGTCGTAAGTCTTTTTGAGCGTGATTGTCCTGTTCATTTTCTTGAAAGTGCCGCGCAGTCGGTGTTCGTCTTTCGGCAAAACTTTCGCGTCGATAATGAATTCAAGCGGATTTTCCTTCTTTGGACACATAAGAACCGTGACACGAACCGCGCCCAACGTGTGAAAATCATAAATCCCGTAAAGCAATTGACCAGGCTTGACCAAGTGATTGCTCACGTCCTCAATCAAAAGATCTTTGCCGTCCGGCTCCATGTACAAAGAATAATTGAAAGTCTCCTGCATGTACTCGGTTTGAACTTCCTTGCCGACCTCCAAATAATTTGAGCCCGGCTCGCTGACCACGCCGCGCGAAATTTCGACGGTATTTTTTTTGCCGCTAAGATTTTCGACGACGACGGCAATTTTCTTGTCAACTTTGGTGCCGTTCAAATGGTAGAAAAGCAAGCGAGCGTCGCCTTTGACAACATCCGAGTACAAAATCCCGTCTTCAAGAACATTTTCGGGGCTGTCGCTGAACAAGAGGACGCCGCCTTTATCGGAGCTTTTGACAGCCAACTTGCGCATCAAATCTTTGTCGCGATTTTGGTTAAAAGGATTCTTCGCCTCCGCAACGGTCAAGGAAAGAATCACCGCCAGCATTAACGTAATCGACAGAATTTTTTTCAGCCAGTTCAACAGAATCATTCCTCCCGCTCAAAAATCTTTGAAAATATTGTCAATGAAGCCTTGAACCTTTTTGCCGGTATTGCTTTGCTCGTCGTCGTCGCGCGAACTGCTCTTGTTATCTTTGCTACCCTTGCCGCTCTTGTCAAGTTTGTTGGTGATTTTGTTCGCCTTCTCGTACTTCTTGGCTACCTCGTCGACATTTTTATTGCGAGCCTCTAACGCCCGAATCAATTTCACAGCGTCATCAGCCTCGCGCCTAATGACTTTCAAGCGATTTACTTGTGCCTCGTTGGCGTCAACCATAAGCTCGCCTGCGCGGGCGAAAATTTCCGCCGCCTCTTCCAAAACAATGTCGCCGTAACTTTTGGCTCTGGCGCGTTCAAGTTTCGCCAAAGTCATTGTGTCTTTAGCCTCCAAAAGTTTTTTCTTGTTAATTTCTTCCAGGACTTTAATAATTTTTGACGCGCCGACAATCTCGACAAAGGGCGTAAGCTCGGCGTAGCGATAGTTCTTATTCATCTCGAAATTTTCTTTGAGATAATTATAAATCTCGCCCTTCTCGCCGTGATGACCTTCCTTGTCGCTGAGCCCCGTGACCTCTTGCAATTTGTATTCGGCTCCCGCCGTGTAAGCGGTTGCTTTGCTCAAGTCGCGAACCATTTTTTCGCGAGCCTCTTCCAACTCCGCTATAGCACTTGATACATCACCAGGCGCATAAACTTCTTTTGTTTCTTTTCTCTCGCGCGGCGTGTTATTAGTGGTGGTCATCGTCGGTCCGGAAATACGGTCGGGCTTGTCGTCGTCGCGCTTATCAGCCCCGCGTCTTTCGGCGTCTTTGTTCAGTTTCTTTAAAATCTCAACCAATTTGCTTTCTAAAGCGTCGGGGTCGACAAGTGCCGTGACATACGCCTTGCAGACAACGCCGTTTTCCGTGAACTCCGTACGCTCACTTTTCACATTCATTAAAGTTTGCGCCACAATGTTTACTTTATCCTTGACCAACTGAAAGTTCGTGATCTCCGTAGAACTCTCGACATAAACTCCCGCCTGCTCCGCGATTTTTCTTTTGGCATCCGCCACCGCATATCTTTTGGCGTCTTCGCGAGTGTCACGATCTCCGAGCCGATATTCGCCCTCCGCTGAAAATTGCTGAGGTGCCGCAAAAACTTCGCCCGATAAGCCCACGCACATT
Organism: Quinella sp.; assembly: GCA_045118435.1. GTDB lineage: Bacteria > Bacillota > Negativicutes > Selenomonadales > Selenomonadaceae > Quinella. The sequence goes on from JBGUYA010000118.1 coordinate 4,844, forward strand.
AAAGAAATTAAAACTGTTACCATGAGACTTTTAATCGTATTCACTTTAAACACCTCCTCAATCATAATCAAATCCATTTTCACAATGAATTCAGACTTACTTAATAAACTACGCATTAAAAAATATTCATGACAAAGATATATAAACCACAAATTTTTGTCAAGTGATAAGGGCAAAATTTTATTGCGGGCAGTCGTCATTCGTGACGGCTGGTTTTTCACTTACCGCACTTTGTTATAAAAAATTTGCGGCGCGGAATTTTTTTTGCTATCATGATAAAAATTTTGCAGGGAGTGATGATTTTGTTCGGATTTGGATTCTTGAAGAGATTTTTGGGCGACAACAACGACAAGGAAATTAAGCGTCTTCAAAAGACCGTTGATAAAATCAATGCGCTTGAGGCGGAGTTTCAAAACTACACCGATGACAAGCTCACGTCGTCGACCGACAAATTTCGCGAGCGTCTTCAAAACGGCGAGACTATGGAAGATATTTTGCCGGAAGCCTTCGCGGTTTGTCGTGAGGCGTCGCGCAGAGTTTTGGGCATGCGGCATTTCGACGTTCAACTTATGGGCGGCATGTGTCTTCACGAAGGCAAGATTGCGGAAATGAAGACCGGCGAAGGTAAAACGCTTGTGGCGACGTTGCCCGTCTACTTGAACGCGCTCGGCGGCAAGGGCGTTCATATGGTCACCGTCAACGATTACCTTGCTCGCCGCGACTCGGAGTGGATGGGGCGTCTTTATCAGTTCTTGGGCTTGACGGTCGGCTTGATTCTTCACGACATGGATTTTCCCGAACGCAAGTTTGCCTACAGTTGCGACGTGACCTTCGGCACTAATAACGAGTTCGGCTTTGACTATCTGCGCGACAACATGGTTGTTCATGAAGAGCAAATGGTTCAGCGTCCTTTGAACTTTGCGATTGTCGATGAGGTTGACTCGATTTTGATTGACGAGGCGCGTACGCCGCTGATTATCTCCGGACCCGGCGCGAAGTCAACGGATATGTATGCGGTTATGGCTCGTGCCGTTGCGAATTTAAAAGAGGGCGAAGACTACAAAGTCGACGAGAAACAGAAAACCGTCGCGCCCAATGATGAGGTCGTCCCGAAGATTGAAAAGTTCTTGGGCATTCAAAATCTCTACGCGCCGGAAAATATCGAGTACTCGCACTGCTTTACGGCGGCTCTTCGCGCTAAGGCACTCATGAAACTCGACCGCGATTATGTAGTCCGTGACGGCGAAATCGTTATCGTCGACGAGTTCACAGGCAGATTGATGACGGGGCGCAGATATTCCGACGGACTTCACCAGGCGATTGAGGCTAAGGAGGGCGTCAAGATTCGGCGCGAGTCTCAAACACTGGCGACGATAACTTTCCAGAATTACTTCCGCATGTATGAAAAACTTGCGGGCATGACCGGTACCGCTAAGACTGAAGAGGACGAGTTCTTGAAGATTTACAAGTTGCCCGTCGTCGTCATTCCGACAAATAAGCCCGTGCGCCGCGTCGACCATCCCGACGTTGTTTATAAGAATAAGCGTGCGAAGTATCGCGCCGTTGCCAATACGGTTGAGCAAGTTCACGCTAAGGGGCAGCCCGTTCTTATCGGCACGACTTCGATTGAGCAGTCGGAGGAGCTTAGCGGCTATCTTAAAAAGCGCGGCATACCTCACAGCGTCTTGAACGCGAAATTTCATGAGAAGGAAGCGCAAATCGTTGCGGACGCGGGACAACGCGGCGTCGTCACAATCGCGACGAACATGGCGGGGCGCGGCACCGATATTAAACTTGGCGAGGGCGTTCCCGAACTCGGCGGCTTGTTCATAATCGGCACGGAGCGGCATGAATCACGGCGCATAGATAATCAGTTGCGCGGGCGTTCGGGGCGTCAAGGAGACCCCGGCGAGTCGAGATTTTACATTTCGCTTGAAGATGATTTAATGCGGCTGTTCGCGTCGGAGGCAATCGGCAAAGTAATGGACAAGCTCGGCATGGAAGAGGACGAGCCGATTGAGCACACGTTGATAACAAAGTCGATTGAGCACGCGCAGAAAAAAGTTGAAGCGCGGAACTTCGACATACGCAAACACGTTTTGGAGTATGATGACGTAATGAATCAGCAACGCGAGATAATGTACGGCGAGCGTCGGAAAATTCTGCGCGGGGAAAATTTGCGGGAAAATATTCGCGGCATGGTCAATCACATAATCAAGCAGGAAATGAATCAGTACGCGAACGAAAAACTTTATCCGGAAGAGTGGCAACTTGCCGAGCTGATAAAAGACGCGGAGAAAATATTTGCGCCGCCGGGCATGTTGCAGTTGTCGGAGCTTGAGAAGATGAGCCGCGACGAACTCAAGGAGCATTTGGAAAAGTTGGCGGAAGATATTTATCGCCGACGCGAGGAAATGTTTACGGCGACGGTCATGCGCGAGTTGGAAAAAGTCGTCATGCTGCGAATCGTCGACAACAAGTGGATGGAGCATTTGGATCACATGGACATGTTGCGCGAGGGAATCAACCTGCGGGCTTACGGGCAACGTGCGCCGCTCGTCGAGTACAAAATTGAGGCGTTGGCGATGTTCGAGGAAATGGAAGGCGCAATTCAAGACCAAATCGCAACGACGATGTATCACGTGGCAGTTGTTCAACAAGCCCCGCCGCAAGATGAAGAAACGCCCGAAGAACCGCCGCGCGTCGAATCAAAAGAGGCGGAGGCGGCAATCCGTCGCGAGCAGGCAAAAGTTGAAGACCGCTTGCAAACTGCGCGGGCGTCTCACGGCGAAGAGTCAAGCCCCGCCGAAGCTCAAAAACGCGCCAAGACTGCCGACGGTAAAAAAGTCGGGCGCAACGACCCTTGCCCTTGCGGCTCCGGCAAAAAGTATAAAAACTGTTGCGGGCGTAACAAGTAGGAGGTTTTAAACTAATGACAATCAATTTGCCGTTTGAATATCGGATATTGCAACTTGACGGTATCAAAAATCCTTTTATATTTCGTCCGATTGCTGCTGATATTAATATAATTCGTTTGATTTTCGAATATGAGGAATACGACCTGCCGTCGATAAATAATTTTCAGCCGAAGTTGATTTTGGACTGCGGCGGCAACATCGGCTGTGCGGCGGTTTACTTCGCGAATAAATATCCGACCGCGCAGATTTATTCCATCGAGCCTGAAAAAAATAATTTCCGCTTGTTGCAATACAATACTTTTCTTTACAAAAATGTCCACCCGATAAATTCTGCGCTGTGGGGTAAACCTGCTTTCATAGGCGTTGATAAAAAAGATGATATCAATGAATTAGGTTTTACTGCTTTTGAGACGACGGCAGAAAATCCCGAAGCCTTGAGGACGATAACCGTTGCAAAACTTCTTGCTGCGTCCGGTTTCGACGAAATCGACATTCTCAAGCTCGACATTGAAGGCTCGGAAAAAGAAGTTTTCGCCGCGCCCGACGTTGACGAGTGGCTTCCCAAAGTCAAATTGCTCGTTATCGAACTCCACGACCGAATGAAACTCGGTTGCTCCTACGAATTCTTTAAGGCGGTCTCGAAGTACAAATGGTTCTTCGCATTTCGCGGCGAGAATCTGATTTTTATCCGCGAAAGTTTAATGACGTGACAAAGGAGGAATTCACTATGTTTGACATTGCCAAGCGCAACGAACAAGGGCTTTTGGTTTACGACAGGGAGGCTGTTCGTAATTTCTGCACGGAAAAAGAAAACTCCCTTGACGATGAGTATATGGAAAAATTCCTTGCGCTTTTCGACAAGCGCGATAAAGGCGAAATCTCTCAAGAAGAATGCAATCGCTTGTACGAAGAATTGGACAACGAATGGACAGAAGCTTTCAGCAAACTTTATGATGAAGAATATGGAACTCAAGAATCAGAGTCCGTTGAAGAAAAAAATTTTGCCACAACGAGTTTTGCAATCGCTTAAGAGGATAAAACATTGTACAACATAATCTTTTACGAAGACAGAAAAGGACGTTCGCCCGTTCGCGATTACACGAATGCCCTTGCAATGAAGAGCGACAAGAACAGTCAAATTAAATTTAATAAGATACAACGCGAAATAGGATTTTTAACCGAACGCGGCACAAGAATAGGTGCTCCTGTCGTCAAACATTTGCGCGGAGAAATTTGGGAGTTGCGCCCGTTGCGCGACAGAATTTTATTTGCGGCTTGGGTCGGTGATTCGTTCGTTTTGCTCCATACCTTTCAGAAAGAGACGCAAAAAACTCCGCCGGATGAAATTGAACAGGCGGAGCGCGAACTTTCCGACTTCAAAGAACGTTTCGGCTAAAGTTTAATTCCCAAGTCCCACGAGGCGGGCCAATACCTTTCTGCAATGTCGAGAATCGGCGGAACGAGTTCCTCGACATTTTTTATTTTGCGAAGTCGCCACTCGTCGCCGCGCCTGTCGAACTCCAAAACAAAATTCAACGCGCCAATCATTTTTCCGTAAGCGGAACCGTCGCCGACCATTTTAACGGCAAGGAAAGTTTTATCGCCCGAAATATTTTCTTCAACGAACTCTGCGCGGACGGCTTTAAGCAATCGGTCAAGCTCAGCGGCAAGAAATTTAATCGGAGTCTTTGCAAAAGTTTCCGCGTCCTTAGAGCTCCCGTCGAAGTAAGCGGCAATAACTTTGCTAATCAAACCGAGATGTACGCCGCGAAATTTTTCATTGTACAGCCTCAAAATCCGCGAGCCGAACTTGAAAAACAAATCATGCGGATAAAGCTCGTGGAACTTCGCGCAGTTATTGGCTAAAATATCTGTCGCCTCGTCGTAGCCAACGTCCATGATATTTTTTAAATCAACATGGGCAGAAAATTCTTCGGCGTCGCGTGCGCTTATCGCCGCCAAAATTTTTTTCAACTCTTCTTGCGCAGTCTTCAAAGTAATCAACTCCAATCAAAAATTTTTTCCTTGACGAAGGGCGGGCGTCATTTTAAAATTTGCAAGCAGGGAGGCGATTTTATGAACGACGACTTTGATAACAATCACGACAACAATAAAAACGGCAACGACGCCGCGAATCCCGACGCTACCGCAATCGACGAATTCAAAGACGAACCCGGCTTTTTCCACATGACGACGCGCTTTAAATGGATTCTCGCGCTGTCAATCTTGATTCTAGTTGTAAACGGCGTGCTTATTTATTCGGTGTACCATGACGCGCTTAAAGTCGAAATTTGGCAACTGGCAATCTGGTGCGTGTGCGTAATCTTATCGTTCTATTCCGTCGCGAGAAAATCTTTGGCGACCTTGATTCTGAACTGCATTTTATTTTTCGGCGTGTCGCTGATACCCGTTTGGCAATCGGCGCATGAAAACTTCCAAGCGGTCTTTAAACTCTTTTTCGGATAAAAAATTTTCCCCTCCAAGCCGGAAGGGGATTTTTTTTCGATAAAAATCAACTGCTCATGCGCCGCGCGATTGACGCCGCCTCCGTCATGAGCGTTTGCGATTGATGAATTTTGCCTTCCGCTGATTTTATCGTCGCCGCATTTTTATCGTCCATCCACTTCGCATAGTCCTGCGCGGCGGCTATCGACAAGTCGCAAATTTGCATGTAGAGTTTTTGCAAAGACTCGGCGTCTTTCGGCACGGTCAAGGAGAACAACTCGCGCTTGCGCACTTCCCAATCCCGCTTGATTACGTCGTTCATGAGCGTTTTCAACTCCGCGCGCGTCTTATCCTGCGCCAAACTTCCCATTGAAAGTATCAAACCGTATTTTTGCTCTGCCTCGCGAATTGTCGCCTCATGTCGTGAATTTATCTCGCCTACGTTCGCCAAGTAGTCGTTGATTTGCTCGCGACGCGCCTGAGCGACCTGCGCCACGTATTCTTTAAAATTTTCTATCCGCGCAATTTGCCACTTGTCATCTTTGCGGACGAGTGTAATTTGAAATGGGAACTCGCGCCCCAACTCCGACTGAAAAACTATCACGTCGGCAAAAGCCTCGTCGCGGTTGGCGTCCTTGACTTGAATATTTTGCACACTGCGAACTTCAACATCATTTAGCCCCGTCCTGTGAAGAATTTCTGAGACGCCGACATTTTCATCGAGATTTAAATTGCCGGTCTCGACGTAAGAATCAATCGCGGACTTCATGCTGAGCAACACAGGAGCGCGGAGCATTTCAGTAAAAGTTTTAATGGCGTCGCGGGCGTCGGGCGTCATCGAGTTATCAAAAGCCGTCAGCCCGTCGACAAAGCCCGCATAGCCCGAATCGAGCAAGCTGTCGACGTCAACCGCCTTGTGAAAATTTTTAACGTCGTGCTTTTCGATTGAGCGCGTGACCGCCTTAATCGCCGTTTCGGGCGTGTCGATGTTTGTGTGAAAATAATAGTAGCCGCCGCCCGTCACCACGACCGCAAGCGCGGCGACCCCTGCGCCAATTTTCATCCTCAAACTTTTATTCATTGATTGACCTCCGGTTTCCTGTTAAAAAATTCTGCCCTTGAGAGCGGCGACGATTTGTTCGCGCGTGTCGCTGTAGCCTTTAACATTTCTGATAACAACGTCGGCACGATTGCAAATTTCCTCGCGCGTCATTTGAGAATTTATCCGCGCCAATGCCTCTTCCGTCGTCAAATTGTCGCGCCGCATGAGCCGCTTGATTTGAAGTTGCCGTTTGGTGTAGACTGCCCAAATTTCGTCAAATAAATGTTGCCAGCCTGCCTCGAAGAGCAACGGCACTTCCACGACGACCAAGCCCGCTCCGACTTCACAGCACTCAACCAAAAAATCTCGCGCCCTGTTTAAAAGTATCGGGTGCGCCACTGAATTTATCCACTCGCGCTCGGCGGGGTTGTTGAAAATTATTTCGCCGATTGCCTTTTTATTTAAAGTGCCCGCGCAGGTGAGGATTTCTCTGCCGAAGTGCCTAACGTAAATTTCAAACAGCACGCCGCCGGGTTCCGAAAGCCAATGCGTCACCTCGTCAATGTCAAGCGTCAATGCCTTGCAATATCTTCTGAGCGATTCTGCAACGGCTGATTTTCCGCAGGAGATGCCGCCCGTCAATCCGATTATGTACAATAATTTTTCACCTGCCGATTCCCAACTTCTCCATGATAAATTTTTGCTCTGTTTCCATTTCTTGTCTCTCGTCGTCTTGCATGTGGTCATAGCCCAGCAAATGCAACAGCCCATGCACTTCTAAGAAAATTATTTCGCGCAGGAACGAATGACCGAACTCCTCCGCTTGAACTTTTGCACGCTCCAAAGAAATTATCACGTCGCCCAAAATTTCAAAGTCCGCGCCGATAACTTCCGGCTCGTCACTCTCGCGGAAGGCAAAAGATAAAACGTCGGTCGCCCTGTCAATGTCGCGATATTTTTTATTGAGCGCGTGAATATTTTTATCGTCAGTCAAAGTTATGCTAAGCTCGGAATTTTCGACGCCGTAAAGTTCTCCGACGACATCCGCCGCCCGCATTATCTCTTCAAAAATTTTATTGTCAACCGTCAAAGTCTCCGGCTCAAAACTAATCGTAGTGTTCAAAACTTCACCTCCAAGTGAGGGATTAGGGGTCAGGAGTCAGGGGTCAGGAGTCAGGGGGCAGGAGTCAGGGGTCAGGAGTCAGGTGTCAGGGGTCAGGGGTCAGGAGTCAGGTGTCAGGGGTCAGGGTTTTTCACTGGTTCCCGATTCCTGGTTCCCGATTCCTGGTCCCGATTCCTGGTTCCTGATTCCTTTCGTAAGCCTCAACGATTCGCGAAACGACTTCATGGCGCACGACGTCCGCAGAATTTAACTGAGCAATGCCGACGCCCTTAACGCCTTTTAAAATCTCGACCGCCTCCGCCAATCCGGAAGTCACGCCACGCGGCAAGTCAATTTGCGTTAAGTCGCCCGTCACGACCATGCGCGAGTTAAAGCCCAGTCGCGTCAAGAACATTTTCATTTGGTTTGACGTTGCATTTTGCGCCTCGTCCAGGATTATGAAGGCGTCGTTCAAAGTTCGCCCGCGCATGTATGCAAGCGGCGCAATTTCTATCACGCCCCGACTCGAAAACTTTTGATAAAGGTCAAAGCCCAAAATTTCTTTTAACGCGTCGTAAAGCGGGCGCAGATACGGATCCAATTTCTCAGTCATGTCGCCCGGCAAAAAACCGAGCCGCTCGCCCGCCTCGACTGCGGGGCGTGTCAAAATTATTTTCCGCACTTCCTTGACCCGCAGATAATACGCCGCCATTGCCACAGCCAAAAAAGTTTTACCAGTGCCCGCAACGCCTACGCCGAATGTTACGACGTGCCGCCGCATCGTCTCGATATAATTTTGTTGCCCCTCGCTCTTCGCCTGTATGTGTACGCCGTTCGCGCTGACAATTATCGTCTCGCCGAAAATTTTTTGCTTGTCAATCTTGAATCCGCCTCCAATAATTTTTATCGTTGCCTTATCAAATAAAACCTCAACAGCTCGCGAATTTTCTCCGGCTCGAACTGTTCAATTTCTTCTTCCTCGAATCTATTAGCCGAAATAAATTTCTTCGCCGCAGTTCTCTCGTCGTCGTCAAGCTCCTGAAATTTTTTTCGCCAAGCCGCCGTCAAGTTGTCCTCGTACTTGAACCTGTAAATTATAAAAGTTTCGGGCATATAAAGCAACTCATAAAACTCATCAAGATTTTTTCCAAACGCCTTCTCGAAAAACTCGCGCCCGCAACCGACTTTGCCCTTTGTCACGTTGATTACCGACTGAATCGTCCGAATAAATTTCCGGTTCCAATGCGGTCCTATGTAATTGCGATTGTCAAAATATTTCGGGTCGTCAATCGGGCAATACTTCATCGGGAACGAATAAATCGGTACGCCGAGTTCCGCGCTCAGCTCAATGTTGATTCGCAAGCGATTGTACAAATCTTCGGGCTTGTCCAAAAAATTGTACAGCAGATAATTCGACAGGTCAGTCATTCCGTACCGCGCCGCCAAACGAACCGCCCGCTCGTAAATGTCGCGTTGCTCGATATGGTCAAAGGCAATGCGCATCGGGCGCAAGCTCAATTCCGCAAGCCGCGACATTTTATAATCATCAAGCAAACGCGCGTCAAGCCCCTGATTAAAATCGACGTAGTGATAAAGCCGATTGTGCTTGAAATATTTTTCAAACAGCGGGCGAACATATTCATCAAGCTCAAAAATCTTTTCCTTAGTCGCACTCACCGCGCTCAGCAAAAACTTTTCCGCCCGCCGTGCATGAAATTCTTCCGGCGACTCATCAATCAATCGCCTTTCCAACTCGTCATAAAGCCGAATGATTTTCTTGATATAGGCGCGGTCATTGAAACCCTCGCGCAGATTTTTGAACGCGATTTTATATTCGATGGGCGGATAATAATGATCGTTCTTGCCAAAGCCGCAAGCCTTAATCTCGTCAATAACTTCATCAAATTTTTTCGACGCGAGGACATTGTTATCCATTAGCAAAAGATACCGCCGCGCCCCGAAATGCTCGTCCGTGTATTTAATCTGCTCCAAAATGTTGACGTGATCTTTAAATTCCGGCTCAAGCTTGCTGACCGCGCAGAACGAACAATTTCTGATACAACCGCGCGTCGTGTAAGTTATGTAGGAATCGACTGCGGGATATTCATAGTCGACCTCGTCAAGGATTGAGTAATCGGGCGGCAGGGCGTCAATGATAACGTCGTCCGTCTTGCCCAAATCGTCCGGCTTATCCAAAAGTCCGATATGCGGCTTGATGCCCGTCGCCTCCTCAAAATATTTCGGGATAAGCGTCGCCGCCACTCCCCCGACGAAAATTTTCCCGCCCTCCGCCAAAAACTTTTTTGCAAAGTTTATCGTGTTGACCGTCTCGACAAAAAAGAACGTGAACAACGAGTTGACGCAGATTATATCGAACTTCGGGAAGTCCTCAAGTTTAAAACGCATGTGCAATCGGCGCAGAAAGTCTTCATAAGAATAATCCTCGCCGCGCAGAACTTCAAGGAAAGTGCTCTTTCCCTTGCGTATGAACTCCAACAAAGTTTTCTCGTGCACACCGAATTTTTGAGCGGCGTCGTTTTTTTCGGGCACGAAGAGATTTTGGCTTTCAATCTTTCCGTAAAAAAATTCCTCAAGCAACAACTGCGCGGCAAAATTTTCCAACTTGCCCTTGTAAAAGCGCACGTCGTCTTTGCACACCTGCCGGAAGTAAGTCGCAAGCTTCATGAGATTTTGCGGCGGATATTTATTTTTATAATTTGGTTCCAAAAGCAAAACGCGGCGATTCATACGGAAAGCCCTTCTTTCGCAGGAAATTTCTCCGTTGTCGCGACGCGCTTGATAATTTTGTTCATGTCTTCACCTCAAACAATTTGAAAAAAAGCAAACAAAAATAGCGTCGTTAAAACTTGGAGTAGTTTCCCCCAAAACTCTCCGTTAAAAAATCGGGCAGATTGTTCGCCAAACAATCGTCCGCAACGAGTCGAAAAATCGTGACGGCGTGCTGAAAAAGTCAGCCGCTTGGCGACAAGCCCCATTGAATTTTACAAGATTAATTTTTTTATAGCTTGCCTGCGACGAGTTCGACGGCGAGTTTGGCGTTAAGCCGCGCGAGTTCGCCGAGCTTCTTTAGCAAAGTATCGTCGCGGAATTCTTTTTGCTCCGATAATTTTTTAAGCGTTGCGTCGAAAATTTCTTGCGCGGTGACGGAAGACATATTGCCGAGCGGTTTTTCGCCTATCGAGTCGAGGAACCGCTCAATCTTCGGGTCGTAGGAAATGCCGAGCAATGGAACGTTCATGACGCCCGCGAAAATCAGCGCGTGAAGTCGCACGCCAATTAAAAGATTCATGCAACCGACGAGGCTCAAGACTTCGCGCGTCGAGAATTCTTTTTCGAGCACGACGCAATTATTTTTCATGAGTGCGGCGGTTGACTGCGCGGAGCGAATATCTTCCGGAAATTTCATTGGTATAAAGATAATTTTCGCGCCAGTCGCCTCAACAATTCGGTCGAGCGCGGCGGCGAGTTCCGTTTGAAACTTTTCCCAGTCGAGCCAATGACGAACTGCCACGCCGATAATTTTTCCGTCGGATTTTTTTATCGAGTGCTCCGTCAAAATTTTTTTGCCGAACTCAAGCGGCACGGGCTTTATCGCCAAGACGGGGTCGGCTGTGCAGAAAATCTTCGGGCGAGTGATTTTAAGTCGCGCCAATTCTTCAAGAGAACCTCTGTCGCGAACGGTGATTAGGTCGACGCGATTGACGATTAAATTCATGAGCTTGTGCGCCAACGCGCCGCGAATTGGTCCGATACCTTGAGCGTAAAGCATGACTTTGCGCCCGAAAATCAGCGCAAAAAAAATTATCGCCAAGTAATAGTAAAGACTGCGCCCGCTCGTGACGTTTTGCAAGAGTGAGCCGCCGCCGCTTATCAGCAAATCTGCCGCGCGAATTTTTTTTATGATGGCAAAAATGTCCGGCATGGGCACTGCGTCAACATTATGGCGGCGTCTGGTGTATTCCGGATTGAGCGAGATAACCGTTACTTGCAAGTCGGAAACTTCTTCGCGCAGGACTTCAAGCATTGCCGCGAGCATTGCCTCATCGCCGCCGTTCTTCGAGCCGTAGTAGCCGGAAACTACAATCTTCATATCTACTTCCCTAATTCCCTATTAACCTAATTCCCTAATCTATTCTTCCCGCGCCGCAATTCCCCTGCCAAAAATGCAATTCGTAATTCGTAATGCGCAATGCGTAATTTTTTTATTGCCTTAAAAAAAATCGCGTGATAAAATTTTAACAAAGGAGATGATTCGTATGAAGAAGTTTTTGGCGGCACTCTTCGCGGCGACGTTGTTGTTGACGGGTTGCGGCGATGATTCGGCAGAAAATCATTTACACAACTCCGCGCAGGCGTCGCCCGTTGCTCAAGTCGTCCCGAACTTCACGACGAAAACAATTACGGGCGCGACCGTCACCAATGAAATTTTCGCGGCGAAGAAAATCACCATGATAAATATTTGGGGGACGTTTTGCCCGCCGTGCATTGGCGAAATGCCCGAACTCGGAGAAATGGCTCGAAACCTTCCCGCTGACGCGCAGATTATCGGGCTTGTCTGCAATGCCGACGAAAATTCCGCTCAGCAAATTCAAGAGGCACTGCGGATAACGCGGGAGTCGGGCGCGGATTTTGTGAACCTTCTCTTGAGCGACGAGCTTGCGAAATTTATTGAGAACGTCGAGGCAGTACCGACGACGATTTTTGTCAACAGTAAGGGCGAAGTCGTAGGCGAGGCGATTATCGGCGCGGACGTTGACGGTTACAAAGATGAGCTTAAAAAACTTCTCGCGCAATAAAGTTCAGTTGATAATTTTCTTGGTGGGAGCGGCGATGATTTTGTTCGGCGTTGAGCGCGGCGAAGTGGCGACGATTTTCAATAAGGCGTCGCGAGTTTGTCTTGAGTGCATTGGACTGGGTTGAGGTCTTCCCCCATTTGCCAAAGCGTGGAAACGCGGAACCGGCTGTCGTGGCGGCGGCTCGTCTCGTTGATTCGATTTTAAAATAATTTTTGATTTGTGGAACAAACTTTTCTTTGCTTGTCCAAAGAAAAGTTTGACAAAAGAAAAGACCCCTCGCAGGGGCGACGCCGCCCCCTCTACGTTTCGACGACTCGCAACTTTTTAAGAATTGGGATTAAGAATGTGGAAAAAATTTCGGCGGCGAGTGATTCAGTTGGCGGCAACACTTTTAACGAATCCTCATGCGACAAATTTCTTGAGCGGCAAACTTTATCGCGGCGAGTTAAAAAATTTCTGTGCGCCCAGTTTAAATTGTTGGTCGTGTCCGGCGGCAACGTTGAGCTGTCCTGTCGGCGCGTTGCAAGCGGGCGGATTTTACGCGGCAGGCATCGTGATTTTAATCGGGCTGATATTCGGGCGAGCGGTCTGCGGCTTTTTATGCCCTTTCGGATTTTTTCAAGAACTCCTAAACAAAATCCCGTCGCCGAAATTCAACCTGCCTAAAAAATTTCTGCGTGTGAAATATTTTCTGATAATAATTTTCGTGCTGATTCTGCCGCTCGCGACAAAGTTAAACGAGCCGACCTTTTGCGAGTACATTTGCCCGGCGGGAACTTTGGAAGCGGGCTTGCCGCTGATTGCCACTCATGAAGAATTCCGCCGCGTCTTGGGAAGTTTATTCGCATTGAAAATTTTTATCTTGGTTGCCGTGATTGTCGCGAGTATTTTTATTCACAGATTTTTTTGCCGCGTAATGTGTCCGCTCGGCGCGATTTACGGCTTGCTCAACAAGTACAGTTTTTACCAGATAAATTTTGAGCAAGATAAGTGCGTCGAGTGCGGGCGTTGCAAAAAAGTTTGTCTGCTCAATCTCGATCCGACCAAAGATTTCGACTCCGCCGAGTGCATTCGTTGCGGGCTATGCAAGAAAGTTTGTCCGACGAAAGCCCTTCATTAAAACTTTGATTAAAAATCCTGAAAATATATTGACTGTCTTAAGGGTACCATGTATGATTATCTTACAGGGTACCTTGATTTTTTGGAGGGTTGAGGATGATAAGGAACACCGAATTGACGAAAAGTCTGCTGGATGCGTATAACCTCATGCATCGCTATCACTTGATGTGGTACGGAAAAAACTTCGGCGGAATGGATCCTTGGCAGGGGCAAGGACGCATTTTGACGGCACTGCGCCGCATGCGCAGAATTACGCAAAAAGAACTTGGCTACATTTTGGACTTGCGCCCGCAGTCTTTGGGCGAGTTGTTGAAGAAATTGGAAGAGAACGGCTACATTATCCGCTACCAATCGAAGGAAGACAAGCGTGCGCTGATTGTCGAGTTGACCGACAAGGGCGAGACTTTTCAAATGAAAAAGCCCGACTACGACGAACTTTATCTTGAGCTGTCGTGGCAAGAGCGCAAGGAACTCAAGGAAGCGTTCGATAAAATGTCGGTGCAACTGCGTCGGCTGATTCAAAAAGAACTGGAGGATTCGGGCTACTACGAAGGGCAAAATTATCCGACGACCAAACTTTTGTACTAGTAGGTATTAGGTGTTAGGTTTTAGGTTTTAGCTAACCCCCAATACCTAATACCTAACCCCTTACAAGGAGGGATACTAATGCTTAAGGACAAGCTGAAATTTTTCGCAGAGAGCTATTCGGCTCACAAGCGGGCGTTTTTTTTCGTGGCAATCGGCTCACTCGTCGGCGCGGGCTTGGGCTTGCTGTCGCCAATGCTGATTCGCCACATCATGGACTTCCTTTTGCCGCAAGGCATTTCGCAGGAAATGATTTTGACGGCGGGAGCATTGCTTGCAATTTACGCGGCAAATTATTTCCTAAATTACAAAGTCGAAGTTATCGGACGCGGCATGGGAGCCAAAATCGAATTCACAATGCGCGAAAAACTTTTCCGCCATCTCTTGCGCATGGGTTATTCCTTCTACGACAACGCGCAAAGCGGTCAACTTTTATCTCGGCTCGTCAACGATATTGCGGAGGTCGGCGAACTCATGTTTGCAATCCCGCACTTGTTTATAACCTGCACGGTGACTTTGCTCGGCTCGGTCGCCTTGCTTTTCTATCTCAACTGGCAACTCGCCGCAATCGTGACCGCGCTGTTGATTTTTAAAACAGTCACGACAATCAAACTCAACGGCGACATGAAGAAAATGTTCATGGCGGCGCGGCAGAATACCGGCGACTTGAGCGGACAAATTTCCGAGAGCTTGCAGGGAATTCGCCTCGTGAAAATTTTCAGCAACGAAGATAAGGAACTCGACAAAATGCTCCGCGCGGCGGAAAGTCTTTTATCCGTGCAAAAAATTTCTTATCAAACGGTCGGCAAACTTCATGGCGGCGTTGATTTCTTCGCCAACATCACGAACCTTGTGATAATCGTCTTGGGCGGCGCGTTAATCAGTCTCGGCTTAATGAAAATCAGCGACTTGGTTGCGTTCCTGTTGTACATGATGATTTGCATGCGCCCCGTCTTTGAATTGATGATGTTAACGGAAGTTTATCAGCGCGGCATGGCGGGCGTAGAACGTTATCGCGAGCTTATGACCATTCCCGAAAGTAGCGAACTTTCCGCCGAGCGCGTCGCCCAAATCGAAGGCAACACGCAGGCGATTGAATTCTCGCACGTGAACTTCGGCTACGAGAACAACCAGCCGATTTTTAACGACTTCAACTTGAGCATTGCGGCGGGCGAACATATCGGGATTGTCGGCATGACCGGCGGCGGCAAAACTACGCTCTGCGAACTTCTTCTTGGCATGTACGATTTGAACGGCGGCAAAATTTCTATCAACGGGCGCGACATTAAAACCGTTAAGACGGACAGCCTGCGCCGCGAAGTCGGCATGATTCAGCAGGATACCTTCCTGTTTTCGGCAAGCGTCAAGGAAAACATTGCTTACGGGCGCGAAGACGCTACCGACGCGGAAATTATGGAGGCGGCGCGTCTCGCGGAGGCTCACGAATTTATTTCCGCGCTCCCGAACGGCTACGACACTTTTATTGGCGAACGCGGCGTTAAACTCAGCGGCGGACAGAAACAACGTATCGCTATTGCTCGCATGTTCCTGCGCAATCCGAAAATTCTAATCCTCGACGAGGCAACTTCCTCACTCGACAACGAGACTGAACGCCAAATTCAAAAGGCTATGCAAAAACTTTCCGAGAACCGCACGACTATAACCGTTGCTCACCGCCTCGCGACTGTTCGCAACTCTAACAGAATTCTCGTTCTCGAACACGGCAACATCACTGAAGAAGGCTCGCACGAAAATTTAATGAAACTGCGCGGCGTCTACTACAATCTTTCAACGAACGCCGCATAAAGGCAATGCGTAATTCGTAATTCGCAATGCATAATTTTTTGGAGGTGCTCTTTTGACTGAGCAAATTTTTTTTGAAAATCTCAATCCTGAACAGAAACGAGCGGTTGAATGTATCGAAGGACCGCTCTTGGTAATGGCGGGCGCGGGTAGCGGCAAAACTCGCGTCTTGACCTGCAGAATTGCAAATCTTATCGCGCACGGAATTTCGCCCTACAACATTTTGGCGATAACCTTCACGAACAAAGCCGCCAACGAAATGAAATCCCGCGCAGAAAAATTAATCGGCGAGTCGGCTAAAAACGTCGTGCTTAGTACTTTCCATTCCTTCTGCGCAAGACTTCTGCGCCGTGAAATTAAAGTCACCGGCAAATTTAACAGCAACTTCGCGATTTTTGACGCTGGCGATTCCAAAAACCTCATAAAAAAATGCGTCGCTGAACTTAATTTAGACAGCAATATTTTTGACGGCGTTCAAGGAAAAATCTCTGGCTTGAAAAATAATCTCGTGTCGCCCGAAGAGTTTAGGGAAAAAAGTTCCGAAGACGGCAACGCTTATGATGCCCGCGTCGTGATGATTTACGAGCTTTATCAGCAAAAGTTGCAGGCGAACAACGCGCTTGACTTCGACGACTTAATCTTTGAGACGGTTAAGCTGTTCAAAAATTATCCCGACGTGTTGGAAAAATATCGGGAGCGGTTCAAGTACATTTTGGTTGACGAGTATCAAGATACCAACGTCGCGCAGTACGTCTTGACGAATTTACTTGCGGCGAAATATAAAAATCTGTGCGTGGTCGGCGACGCTGACCAATCGATTTACGGTTGGCGCGGCGCGGATATGAACAACATTTTGAACTTTGAACGCGACTATCCTGAAGCGACAGTTATTATTTTGGAGCAGAACTATCGTTCAACGAAAATTATTTTGAATGCGGCGAACGCCGTTATTAAGAACAACATTTACCGCAAGCCCAAAAATCTCCGTACGCAAAACGAAGTCGGCGAGAAAATTAAGTTCGTCAACTGCGAGAACGACCTTTTGGAGGCGGCGATTGTTGCCAGAGAGATTAAGCGGCTCGTCACCTACGAAAATTTTTCCTACAACGAAATTGCCTTGCTCTATCGCACAAATGCGCAGTCGCGGCTGTTCGAGGAAAGATTTATGAACGAGGAAATTCCTTACTTCATAGTTGGCGGGCTGAAGTTTTATGACCGCAAGGAAATCAAGGACATTCTCGCGTATCTGCATGTCGTCAACAATCCGCATGACGATTTGCACCTCACGCGAATTATCAACACGCCAAAGCGCGGCGTCGGCTTAACAAATTTTGGACGGTTGGCGCAGTTCGCGAGCGAGCAAGGGCTTTCGATTATGGAAGTCGTCATGGATAAAGATCTCGTGGCACAACTGAAATTCCCGCCGCGTTTTCGCGAAGGACTGCAAAACTTTGCGGCAATGATGATCAGTTTCACGGAGTCGGCTAAAACTTTGTCGATTGACAAGCTGATAATGGCGGTGCTTGAGGAGTCGGGCTATCTCGAAATGATAAGAGACGCTGTACAGGGTGGCAAGGAGGAAAATCTTTCGCGCAAGGAAAATTTGGGAGCGTTCGTTGACGGCGCGAAGGAATTTTTGGAAAAGAATCCCGAAGGCACTTTGCAAGACTTTTTGAATCATGTCGCGCTGATAACGGACATGGACACGCTCGACGAGGAAGAATCGCGCGTAAAATTAATGACGGTACACGCGGCGAAAGGTTTGGAATTCCCCGTTGTGTTTATCGTGGGCATGGAGGACGGAATTTTTCCGCACTTCAGTTCGTTTGTTGACCAGAAAGAACTGGAAGAGGAACGGCGGGCTTGCTACGTTGCAATCACTCGCGCCAAGAAGAAACTTTATATCACGTCGGCAGAGACCAGAATGTCTTTCGGCAAAAAGCGTATTCAAGAAATTTCGCGCTTTATCGAAGAAATTCCGGATTCTTGCGTTGAAAGTTTTGGGAATAGAGTTAAGCCACCGCAAAAAAATTTTTTAACTCCAAAGCCAAAGCCGACAATAACTCAACGCCCCGCGCAGATTAAACCTGTCGAGAAAAAAATTGCGCCGCCCGACGACTTTCAAGTCGGCGACATGATTAATCACAAGAAGTGGGGGCTGGGCACGATCATGACGGTCAACGGCGACAAGGTTGTAATTCAGTTCAAAAATCCCGAATACGGCACTAAAACTTTGGGGCTGAAGGCGGCTCCGATAAACAAGGTTTTAACGCCCCTTTTTGCCAAAAAGTGGGAACGCAAAACCAGCTGAGGAGTCGGCGGCTCGTTTCTTCGATTGAGTTTATCAATAATTTTTATTTGTGGAACAAACTTTTCTTTGCTTGTCCAAAGCGTTGGCGTAGCCGCTTGAACATCATGTTCAAAGGCGAACGCTTGCGATGCCAGCGTTCGGGTTGTGGGGCGTCATCCATGACGCCCCTTCAGTTTCTCGACAAACCACTATGTTTTTTTAAGGAGATGATTTTGTGGATATTGCACAGGTCAAGGCGGAGTTGATTCAACTTCGCAAGGAGATTAAGAGGCACAACAAAAAGTATTATGAGCTCGACGCGCCCGAAATTTCCGATTACGAGTACGATAAGCTTATGCAACGGCTTAAAGATTTGGAGGCGGCATATCCCGAATTCATCACGCCGACTTCGCCAACGCAAACGGTCGGAGGAAATGCGCGGCGCGAGGCTGGCAAGCTCGTCCTGCATGATGTGCCAATGCTCTCGTTGCAGGACGTCTTCAATCGCGAGGACGTCGAAAATTTTATAAATGACACGATAGAAAAGCTCGGTTCGCCTGAGTTTGTCGTCGAGGAGAAAATCGATGGCTTGAGCTTGGCGTTGCGCTATGAGGATGGGAAGTTGATTCAAGCGATAACGCGCGGCAACGGAACTCAAGGCGAAGACGTTACGGAAAATGCGTTGGTCATTGATGACGTTGTTCAAAAGCTTGTCGACGCGCCGAAATATTTTGAGATACGCGGCGAAGTCTACATGACGCATAAAAATTTCTTGGCAACCAATGAGCGGCAAGAGAAACTCGGCTTGAAAATTTTCGCCAATCCGAGAAACTGCGCGGCGGGCACACTTCGCCAACTCGACAGCCGTATTGTCAAGGAGCGGCGGCTTTCAATGTTCGTGTTCAATCTGCAAAAAGTTGACGGCGCGGAAATTCAAAGCCACACGCAAGCCTACGACTTTATGATTCGCAACGGCATAAAAATTATTCGCGCGTACAAAGTTTGCAAGACTTTTGATGAAGTTTGGCGGGCGATTGAGGAAATCGGCGCACGGCGCGAAAAGCTCGACTATGACATTGACGGCGCAGTTGTCAAAGTTAATTCCTTCGCCGACAGAGAAAAGCTCGGCGCGACAAGTAAATTTCCGCGTTGGGCGGTCGCCTACAAATATCCGCCCGATGAGCGCGAAACTGTTTTGCGCAAGATTGAGCTGAGCGTCGGGCGCACGGGCAGAATCACGCCGACGGCGATTTTCGACGCGGTGACTTTGAATGGCACGCGAGTTGAACGCGCGACTTTGCATAATCAAGACTTTATCGCGGATTTAGACGTTCGCATTGGCGATACCATTCGCGTCTACAAGAGCGGCGAGATTATTCCGCGCGTGAGCGGCGTCGAAGTTTCCAAGCGTCCTGAAAACGCCGCGCCTTACAAATTTCCAAACACTTGCCCCGCTTGCGGTCACAGCTTGGAGCGCGAGAGCGTTGATTATCGTTGCGTCAATCCGAATTGTCCCGCGCAGTTGGAAAATCACTTGCTGAACTTCGCGGGGCGCAATGCTATGGACATTAAAGGCTTGGGCGAAACTTCGATTCCAAAGCTCCTTGCCGACGGCTTTATCAAAACTGTTGCCGACGTTTACAAGCTCAAGGACAACCGCGCGGCTTTGATTGACCAAAAAATCTTCGGGCGTGAGAAGGCTACGGACAAAGTTTTGGCGGCGATTGAGGATAGCAAAAAAAATTCGCCCGCGAAACTTCTTACGGGCTTAGGGATTTTTGGAGTTGGGAGCGCGGCGGCTCGTGATTTGATTCAACACTTCGGCGGGCTTGAAGAACTTTCAAAGGCGACGCTCGAAGAACTTAAACAAGTGCCCGATATAGGCGAAGTCACTGCGCGGCATATCAGAGAATTCTTCGATGACGCGGACAATCTCAAGATTTTGGCGGAGTTAAAGGAGAGTGGCTTAACAATGGCTGAGGAGAAAAAAGTTTTCGACGCAGGTTCGACTATTGCCGGAAAAGTTTTCGTGCTGACGGGCAAGCTTGAAAAGTTTACACGCGACGAAGCGAGCAAACTTATCACGGAACGCGGCGGCTTGGTCAAGGGCAGTGTCACGAAGGCGACAAATTATTTAATCGTCGGCGACAAGCCCGGCTCCAAGCTCACAAAGGCGCAGGAACTCGGCGTAAACATTTTGTCGGAAGAAGACTTCGAGAAGTTTTTGGCGGAAAATTAAACGTCAATGACGCCGAAGGCAACCGAACTGTACTTGCCGCCGTCAACAACTTCAAAATCGAGCCGCGTGAACTCTCCGCTACCTGAATGCTCCTTCATGACGACGCGACACTTTGCAACGCGGCAAGCTTCGCGAATAATTTCTTCAGTCAAAGGTCGGGCGTCGGCGAGTGGGCGAATCGGATTAAGTCCCGAACTTTTTTTGACGGGACGGCGAAACATTGGATCAAAATAAACCGCGTCGAAAGAATTTTTTGGGCAAGTCTTCAAAAACTCCGCGCAGTCAACGTTGACAACTTCGACGCGACGCATTGCCTCCAAAATGTGCGAGCTGTCGTCGGAAAAATTTTTCAAGCCATAGCTGACGACTTCGGCAATGAGCGGATTGACTTCAAGCGCGACGACCTTGCCCGCCTCGCCGACAATAAAACTTTCGACAATGGCATCGCTCCCCAAGCCGAGCGTGCAATCCAAAACTTTTGAGCCTTCGGAAATTTTCAAAGCATCAATCAATCGGTCGCCTTCGCCGTTGCGCAGATTTTTGATTCGCAAGTGCGCCGTGTTCGGATGAAAAAACAATTCGCCCTCCGCAGTCACAACGCTGAGGGAATTTTTTTTGACCAAAAGAAAATTTTCCGCGCCGTGAATTTTTTTGAGCGCGTCGAGTGAAAAATCTTCGCGCCGCACGAATTGCCCGCCGAGCTTTTGAGCAATCGTTTGAGCAAAATTTTCATTGTCCGCCCTGCGCGTCGTCGTCACGATAAAACTTTTCATGCCGCCTCCAAAGAAATAGGACGCCGAAATTTTTTCGACGCCCCGATAAATCTATTCGTCACAAAAATTTTACTTGAGAACTTTAGCCGCGCCTTCGTTCATTTTGATGAAGTCCATAGCCTCAAGGGCGGTGGCTTTCGTTATGCTCTTGGCAGCCGCGTGTGCCGCCGCGATTTTGTCAGTGTTTTCAAAGATTGCTTTGGTGAGTTTCTCGCCGAGAGCCGCGTCGATTTTGTCGTTGGCAACGAGAATCGCCATTACGCTGACGGTTTGAATTTCCTCGTCAAAACCTTGATAGGTACCGGCGGGAACGGTCGTCTTGGTGTAGAAAGGATATTTTTCGGAAAGGACTTTGATTTGGTCGTCGCCGACGGGCAAGAGGCGAATCTTATTCTGTGACGCAATATCTTGGACAGAGGCGGTCGGGTAACCTGCGGTCACGAACGCCGCGTCAACAGTGCCGTCTTTGAGCGCGTAGGAACCTTCGGCGAAGGAAAGGAATTGCTCATCGACATCGTCATAAGTCAAGCCGTAAGCTTCAAGGATTTGGCGAGCATTAGCTTCTGCGCCGGAACCTGCCGCGCCGACTGCAACGCGCTTGCCCTTCAAGTCGGCAATGCCTTTAATGCCGGAGTCTTCGCGAACGACGAATTGGCAAGTTTCAGGATAGAGCGAGGCAATACCGCTGAGGTTTTCAATCTTGCCGCCTTCCTTGAACATTTCCACGCCGTTGACTGCGTAATAAGTTATGTCGTTCTGAACGATTGCAAGCTCAACCTGCTTGTCCTTGAGCATGTTGATATTGGCGACGGATGCGCCCGTCGATTGTGCGGAAGCGTTCATGCCGTTTTTGTTGAGAACTTCGGCAATGGCTCCGCCGATGGGATAATAAGTGCCTGCGGTGCCGCCGGTGGCGATGTTAATGAATTGCTCCTTCTCGCCCGAACCGCCGCCGCAACCCGCGATTCCGACTGCCAACGTCACAGCGCAAACGGCAGTCACGACCCGCTTAAAAATTTTTGGCAACTTCATACTGATACACTCCTCTCGAAAAGTGCGGTAAAAATTCCTCGCGCGGATTATATCACAACCGCCGCCGCCGCGACAAGTTTTATCGACAGGAATTTTTTTATTTGCGTTGAAAAAATCTGCCGATAAAATTTTAAGGAGGAAAATTTTTATGAGCATACACATTGCGGCGAAGGTCGGAGAGATTGCCGAACGCGTCTTATTGCCTGGCGACCCTGTCCGCGCGAAAATCATTGCGGAAAATTTTTTAAGCGACGTTCATCAATACACGGCGATTAGAAATATTTTCGGGTTCACGGGGAAATACAAGGGCGAGCGCGTTTCGATTCAGGCGACGGGTATGGGCATTCCGTCAATCTCGATTTACCTGCATGAGTTGATTGAAGTTTACGGCGCAAAGAAGTTAATTCGAGTTGGAACTTGCGGCGGCATGAGCGAGAACATTCGTCTGCGCGATGTACTGATTGCTCAAGGTTCATCAACGGATTCTTCAATCGTCAATCAAGTTTTCGGCGGCGCAGTGAATTTTTCTTTGCTTGCCGATTTTGACTTGTTGAGCAAAGCTGTTGACACCGCGAAGAAATTAAATCTGCCCGTCAAAGTCGGCAACGTCATTTGCACCGATTTATTCTACAATGACTACGACGACATCAACGGAACTTTCGGCGACGGCAAGAATACTTTCAATGACAAGCTACGCCACTATGGGATTTTGGCTGTGGAAATGGAGAGTGCCGCACTTTATCTTCACGCCGCCGCCGCGCAGGTTCAAGCGTTGGCAATTTTCACGGTCAGCGATAATCTTTTCACTAAGGAATTTTGTACGCCCGAAGAGCGGCAATCTTCCTTCAACGACATGATTAAAATCGCGCTGGAGACGATTATCCAATGAAAAATTTAGTTATGGGCGTGGCTAAGGGCTACGGTTGGGATATGTTGGAGCCGTTTGTTATTTCTTTCCAAAAGAATTGTCGGAGCGCGGAGCTTGTCCTTTTCGTCGACGATATTTCCGAGTTCACTCGCGACCGTTTAATTCAAGCAGGCGTGTTGCTGAAAAATTTTCCAAACGAAATGAAACGCGGCATTCCGAATAATACGCGCTGGAAAATTTTTTCTGACTTCCTCGAAACTCACGGCGACGCTTACGAACAAATTTTTATCACTGATACTCGCGATGTGATTTTTCAAGGTGACATGTTCGAGCCGTTTAAAAATCTTACGAATTATCTTGGTGTGACGACGGAAGCTGACGTTATCGGCGGGAACAAGGCGGGCAATGAAAATTATAGTTGGCTCCTAGATTGTTTTGGCAAAGACGCCGCTGAAAGACTCCGCAATCAGAAAATTATTTGCGACGGAACGATTATTGGCACGTCTGGCGCGATGAAAATTTTCGCTGAAAAAATGTGGCAGGTTGTATCCGCAGTCGAGAGCCGTGTCAATTTCAGAATTCATGATCAAGCTGTTGCCAACTACATTATTTACAATGGTTTTCTACCGATTAGAAATCTGATTGAGATTGCCGTTGACGGCGAGATTTTCACAATGGCATTGGCGAACAAATTTTCTGTTCACGGCGAAAAAATTCTGCGCGGCGGACGAACTCCCGCAGTCGTTCACCAATACAACAGGCACAACGATTTGATAAGTCTTGTCGATGAAATTTATCACGACAAAAATTTTCAAGCCGACTTGCGCTTTACTGACATGCGCAGTATGGCGGAGCAGGCGACTTGTCTTTTGTTCGCAAATAAAATCGGAGACGCGGCGCGATTATTTATGAAAAAATTTCTAATGACGGAAGACTTTAGCGGTTGCAACGGAGCTTTGACGCGGCTTTGGGAAATTGCAATGAGGAATCCGCTCTCACAGGCAAGTAAGCTCATTGAACTTTCCGCGCAGAGTGCCTTGAAGTCCGTCGAAAACTTTTCAAATTCGGATTGGAATGAAATTTGTATTTTGCTCAATCGCGCGGCGGACTATCGTCACCCTGTCGACCCCGAATTTAAAAATTACATAGCGGCTCGACTTCTCAAGCTTGCTGAAGAAAAATTTTTGGCGGGCGAGCGCAAGCAGTATCTTTCCTGCATTGAGCTGATAGTTTCAATCGAGGGAGGAGAAATTTCTTGGGTAAGAAATTAAAAAAGACCAATGCACGCAAAATTTATAAAGTTGACGAAGCGGCAAAAGTTCTCGGCTAGTTCATCAGCACAATAGATATAACTTTGAATTTCAGCTACAGTTATAAAAAATTATCCCCCTCCAAAGCGGAAGGGGATTTTTTCATTGCGCATTGCGCATTACGAATTACGAATTATAAAGTCCATTTCGGTTTGGAAAGTTTCGCCGACGCCAAGTTTGATAATACCTTCCTTGTCCTTGAGTTCGCCGTTGAAGTCTACGTAGTCGGCGTGACCGAGCCAAGGCTCAATGCAGACAAACGGCGCACCGCCCTTCGCGGGAGTCCAAAAGCCCCAGTACGGGAAATTCTTCGCGCGAACCGTGATTGACTTGGAGCTTTTGCGCGAGCAAACGGAAACTTCATCGGATTTCAAGTCGTCAAAGATAAGCGCGTCGCCCTTGAAAATTTCGTAGTTCAGATTTAGTTCGGTACCGTCAAGCGTCGGAATTCTGTCGTGAGTTAAACCGTCCGCAGTGAGCACGAGCCGCGCAGATTTTTCCGGCTGATTGAATTTCAAATAGCAGTCCTCGAAAGTTTCGCCAAAGCACAGCGGGCAACGCAACGCGGGATGTGCGCCGATTGAGAAATAAATTTCCTTGTTGTCGACGTTCGCAACCTTCCAGAAAACTTTGACCTCGTTGCCGTCGAGTTCAAAAGAAATTTCCAAGCGGAACTTATAAGGATAAACCTTGAGCGTTGCGGCGTTGGACTCAAGCGCGAAGGTTAAAGTATTATCGGTTGCGTCGACCAGCCAGAAATCAGTCGTGCGGGCGAAACCGTGTTGACCAAGTTCAAAGGTCTGACCTTCTGCGCGATACTTGCCGCCGTTGACTTTACCGACAATCGGAAAGAGCACCGGCGAAGAATATTTCCACCAAACTGGGTCGCTGTCGAAAAGATATTCCGTACCATCGGCAAGCGCGGTTATCGATTTAAGCTCCGCGCCGCGCCCAGCCACCGTGATTTTCAAGAGACTGTTCGCAAGGGTGTGCAACATAAACTTTCCTCCTCAGCAAATTTTTCTTTGATTATAGTTGAAATTTTCTGAACGCACAAGAATTTTTTGACAGGAAATTTTTTGCGGGATAAAATTCGTGGTGGAAAGGACTGATGCATTTGCTTAAAGATTTTTTGCCGCCGCACATTTACCGGATTGACAGCCAGCCGAATTACTTCGACCCTGTGCGGAAAAAGTATGTGCTCGTGACGCCGCGCGAGACCGTGCGCCAGCGGGTGTTGCCGTTTTTGATTGAGGAATTGGAAGTGCCGCAAAAAATGATTCGCGTCGGGGAAAAGCTTTCCTATTACGGCGTGAACTTTCGACACCGCGCCGACATTGTGATTGAGCGTTTCGACCGCGAGGAAAATATTTTGCGACCACTTGCCGTTGTCGAGTGCAAATCTGCCGAAAAGCCGCCCGAAGAGTCCGCGTTTAATGAGACGTTTGATTATGCGGAGAAGCTTGGCTGTTCGTATTGCCTACTAACCAACGGCGAGGAGTCGCACAGCTTTTATCTCGACGCGGAAAGTTATGTTGAGTTGGATTGCTTGCCGACCTATCGCGAAATGTTAAAGGGGGAGTTCTTGCCCCCTTCGCCAAAGCGTGGAAACGCGGAACCGGCTGTCGTGTCGGCGGCTCGTCTCTTCGATTTAGTTAATCATTAACTTTTATTTTTATTAACATACTTTTCTTTGTTGCGCCCAAAGAAAAGTATGCAAAAGAAAGGGCGTACGCCGCTTGAACTTCCTGTTCAAAGGGCGAACGCTTGCGATGCCAGCGTTCGCGGAGGGGCGTCATCCATGACGCCCCCTCTGCCTCTCGACTACCTGCGAAGTTTATCAATCTCAGCTTAAAATCTTTGATGACCGAAGCTCGCCGTTCTCAATCCTGCCGACGCCGAGAAATTTCCCGCCCGCGACGATTCGCAAAAACTTTTCGTCGGGCGCGTTAATCGTCGTTGGCAAGCCGTTTAGGAAGGCGCGGACTCTTTTCTCGGCAAGTTCAAAGCGCGGCAGGTGATTCAAACAACTTTCAATCGGCAAAATATTTTCCGTGTCGAGTGCGTCAAGCGTCACGGAATTTTTTATGTCGAAGTCTCCGACGCGCAACCGAATCAAATTTTTCAACGTCGCGGGCAAATTTAATCGTTCGCCCAAATCAACTGCCAAGCTCCGAATATAAGTGCCCTTGCCGCAGTTAATTTCAATTGTCGCGGAATTTTCGCCCGTCGCAACGAGTTCAATATTAAAAATCTTAACCAACCTGCGCGGCATGTCGAAGGCAAGATTTTTCCTGGCGAGGTCGTAAGCCTTGCGCCCGTTGATTTTTATCGCGGAGAACTTCGGCGGCGTCTGTTCAATTTCGCCAATAAAACTTTTCAACGCCGCGTTAAGCTCGTCAATCGTCGGCATTTGAAAATTTTCTGCGCGGGAAATAATTTCGCCTTCCAAGTCGCCGCTGTCCGTAGCAATGCCAAACAAAATCTCCGCGCGATAAACTTTGTCGCAGTCAGCAAGGTATTCAATGAATTTCGTCGCGCGTCCAATCGCAATCGGCAATACGCCGCTCGCCAACGGGTCAAGTGTGCC
Organism: Quinella sp.; assembly: GCA_045118435.1. Classification (GTDB taxonomy): domain Bacteria; phylum Bacillota; class Negativicutes; order Selenomonadales; family Selenomonadaceae; genus Quinella. The sequence continues at coordinate 31,777 of JBGUYA010000118.1, forward strand.
CGCGTGTCCGACTTTGCGCGTCAAAAAAATTTTCCGAACATGATTAACCGCGTCGTGGCTCGTCATACCGGAATTTTTTTTCAAATTTATAAAGCCGTCAATCATAATTCGTAATGCGCAATGCGTAATGCGTAATTAAAAGCGTCATCATTTCTAATTCCTCATTCCACATTCCTAATTGCTTTTCCGATTGCCTCAACCAAAATTTTCTCTGCATCGTCAAGCGTCGTGTAAAGCGTGCAACCCGCCGCCCGAATGTGACCGCCGCCGCCGAGTTTGTTCGCAATCTTCGACACGTCGACGCCCTTTGACCTCATGCTCACGCGGCAAAACTTTTCCGCCTTCTCGCTAATCAGAAACGCCACGTCCACGCCGTCAATCACGCGAATTAAATCAATAAAACCCTCCGTCGAGTCGAAATTTTTCATCGTTTCGAAGTCAAGGAACATGCCCGCAACTTTGCCGCCGTAAAAAATTTTCAGCGAGTTCAAAGCAACTTTCATACCCCAAACTTCTTCCGCCGAACGCTTTTCAAGCTCCTCCGAAATAAAATTCGGTTGAACGCCGCAAGCAATGAGGTCGCCCGCCGTGTGCAAAGTTTCTGCGCGGGTGTTCGAGAATTGGAAAAAGCCGGTGTCGGTCGCAAGCCCCGTGTAAAGGCAAGTGGCAATGTCCGCCGTGATTGTCACGTCGAGTTCGCGAGCGAGTTTGAAAATAATTTCGCAAGTCGCCGCCGCCTCGTGTTCGCGGTACAAATCGTAATCCGCGCCGCTGTTGGTGACGTGATGATCAATATTCAAAATCGGTGCGTCAGTCAGCTTGCGAACGTTGCCGATCCTGTCGGGTGAAGTATCTAGCACAAGCAACAAATCCGCGTCGAATTTCTCACCGTCAGCGGGGCGGCGTATCTCTTCAAAGTGCGGCAGGACATGTAAATTTTTTCTTACAGTGTCATCGATAAAAACCTGCGCGGTTTTCCCCATTGCGCGGAGGATTTGCATCATGGCGAGTGTTGAGCCGATTGCGTCGCCGTCGGGCAAGACGTGCGCCGTCACCAAAATTTTATTCGCGGCTTTGATTTTCTCCGCCGCTTGCTTGAACGTTATCAGCATTTTTATTTTCTCCTTCCACTTGCAACAAAAGCTTTTGAATGTGATCGCCGTAATCAAGCGACGTGTCGAGCGCGAACGAAATTTCCGGCGTGAATCTCAATCTGATTCTATGCCCAATTTCGCGGCGAATAAATCCAAGCGCACTGTTCAAACCTTCGAGCGAACTTTTAACTTGCTCCTCGCCGCCCATCACGCTGACATAAATTTTCGCTTCGCGCAGGTCGCCCGTCATTTCAACATCGGTCACCATCACGAAACCGATTCGCGGGTCTTTGAGTTCCTTCAACAGCATTTTGCTCATTTCCTGCTTAATGAGTTCCTGCAACTTTTCTATCCGTAAATTTTTTGCCATGATTGCACCTTCCTATAAATTTATCCAAACCATTTCCGCCTTGTCGACCAGCGCGGGCGTCAACTCGTCAAGATTTTCTATCGCCTCGAATTGCCAACGCTCCTTTTCCTTACGAAAGCCGAGTTTGAACGTCATTTGCCCGATAAATTTCCCGCGCAGTGAATTATCGCCCTCAACAGCCAAAGTCAGCGTCGCGTGATTTTCGTCGGAAACAATTTCCTTGACCGTGACATTTGCCGCTTGCCTAATCTTTTCAAACTCATTGGCAACGTAAGCCGTCGGATTGTCTTCGGGCGTCATCGGCTCCGGAACTTTGGCAAAGAAAGAATTTGCCACGCCGCGCAGAAATTTCAAATGGTCGTCCTTGTGCTCGGCATTGTAATCCGTCAAAAACTCGCCGCTGTATTGAAAGTACAAGTCTTCAGGATACTTTTCCTTGTACACGTCGTAATTCTTAGCAAGCTCAAGCGTCGTCACGTCATAAGTTTCAGAAAAAAATTCTTCCAAATCTGCGCGGCTTGAAAGTTTTTGCGAATCACGCTCGGCAAGCGCAACTTGTATCTCGGCGAGCGCGGCTTCGGGCGAATCATCCTTTGCGCAACCCAAAATTATTATCGTCAGTAAAATTATCACCGTTAAAAATTTTTTCATTGAATCACCTCGATATTTTGTAAGGAAAAACCGCACTCCGAAGTTGGAATGCGGCCTTTTCTATCTTCTATTAAATTTTTTTCGTTATGGCGGAGGGGGTGGGATTCGAACCCACGGTGGCTTTTGACCACACCGCTTTTCGAGAGCGGCACCTTCAACCACTCGGACACCTCTCCGCAACGAGCGATTTACTAAATATCAACCGCTCGGACACTGCTCCTTAAAACATAACCACCTAAGCGATTATGCCAAGATGATTTGGACTTCCCTCGCGGCTGAAGTCTTACTGTTTCCTCGTGTCCGTTCTCGGCGTACCTACTAACGTTTGTTTAACACTCCACAGTCGTAAATTTCCGGCGAGCCACCGGTATCCTTTCAGGAAAACCAATCTCCTGCAACGCGCTAAATACTATCACGCATGAAATTTTCTGTCAAGAATTATTTGCCGAAGTAGCGTTTCAACAGCCCCGCGAAGGCTTTGCCGTGACGCGCCTCGTCACGCGCCATTTCGTGAACGGTGTCATGAATCGCGTCGAGATTGAGAGCTTTGGCGCGTTTGGCAAGGTCAGTCTTACCGGCGGTTGCGCCGTTCTCCGCCTCCACGCGCATTTTCAAGTTCTTTTCGGTGCTGTCCGTCAAAACTTCGCCCAAAAGTTCCGCGAACTTGGCAGCGTGCTCCGCCTCTTCCAACGCGGCGCGACGCCAGTACTCGCCGATTTCCGGATAGCCTTCGCGGTAGGCGACGCGGCTCATTGCCAGATACATGCCGACTTCGGTGCACTCGCCGTTGAAGTTGGCGCGGAGATCTTTCAAAATGTCTTCGGGAGCACCCTTCGCCACGCCGACGACGTGTTCAGCCGCCCAAGTCAGTTCTCCTTCTTGTTTGGTGAATTTCTCGGCGGGAGCTTTGCAAACTGGGCACTCAATCGGCGGCTCGTCGCCTTCGTACACGTAACCGCACACACTGCACACATACTTTGCCATAGTTAAAACCTCCTAAAACATTTTACTACATATGCGAACACATTATAGCACAGAAAATTTTTCTTGGCAACGCAAAAGGTCTGCGAAATTTCTCCCGCAGACCTTGTTAATTTCGATATGGCAGGGGTAGCTGGACTCGAACCAACGAATGCCAGATTCAGAGTCTGGTGCCTTACCAACTTGGCGATACCCCTTTAGTAAAACGCTATAATTTATACCACACGCCTCAATTTTTGTCAACCGATTATTTTTTATCCTTGTCTTTCTTATCCTTCTTGTCTTTTTTGTCCTTTTTATCTTTCTTGTCTTTATCTTTTTTACTCTTCTTGTCCTTCTTGTCGACTTTGACAGGCTCGCTGTTGTCCTTGAAAGTCGCGACGCTGTAGCGATAGACATCGACGAGTTCTTTTGATTCAAAGTTCTTGTTTATGAGCTGGACACTCACACAACGCCCCTCCGGAGTGCGGAAGTAAGTATAAATGTCGCGGCGGTCGGCGACGAACTCGCCTTCAAGCTCGCCAGTCTCTTTATCGCGAACTTCGATTGTCTCGGCGGTGACCGCGAAGACGCCTTTATTTGTCGAAGTAAGGCTGACCAAATCCGCAGAGCCAAAGCCCGCGTTTTCGATTAAATCTTCAAGATATTTGTCGAGAACTTTTTTATCCGCCTTGTTGAAGTCGGGAACGCTGTCGTTGTCAAAGGCGTTGACTTGAATCAGATAGGCGTATTGAATATCGAAGCCCTCGTTGGCGAAGACGAGCATTTCGCCGCGTTTTTCCGGCTCCTGCCAAGGGTTTTGCACGACAGCGACAGGTTTAATCGGACAGTTGATTGTGAACTTAAAATCTTCGCTGGTGTAAATGTAGGGTTCGTTCGGAGTCTCTTCAGTCGGCTCGGCGACTTCCTCCGCAAACGCCGTCGAAGTTAAAATCATCAGTAGCAATGTCGTCAGGAGAAATATCTTGCGCAATGCGATTCACCTCTAAAGTTTTTTTTCATTTTACTGCAAGCTTATCATCAAGTCAATGCGGTTTTTGCATACTTTCTTTGCTGCGCCCAAAGAAAGTATGCAAAGAAAGGGCGTTTGACCGGCTGTTGTCGCATCACGCGACAAGACGTCGGCGGTCGCACGTCCTGTGCGACCGGGTTGCGACTTCCCGCTACTTTTTAATTGCGCATTACGCATTACGAATTGCGCATTGCTTCCCTGCGGTATATCCCATTGACCACGCCGCTTGAAGATTAAAGCCGCCCGTGAAACCGTCAACGTCCGCAACCTCGCCGACGATATACAAGCCGCTGATAATTTTTGACTCCATAGTTTTTGGATTGATTTCTTTGACCGAGACGCCGCCCGAAGTTACAATTGCTTCATCTATCGGGCGCGTCTTGGTTATCGTCAGAGGTAACCCGCGCAGAATTTCAACCAGCCGCCGCCGCTCGGCTTGAGTTATTTCGTCTACTGGTTTATTTTCTTCGATAAAGGCGCGGTCAAGCACGATTGGGATTAATTTTGCGGGAAGGAGTTCGACGAGCGCATTTTTTATAATTTTCCCTTTGAACTTGTCGAAGTCGCGCAGGATTCGGGCGTCGAGTTGTTCGGGCGTGAGCGCGGGCTTTAAATTTATCTCAAGCTCGACGAATTTTTTCTCTGCCAAAAGTTTTGCGGCTTGTCGGCTCAAAGTTAAAATTATCGGTCCACTTACGCCAAAATGTGTGAACAGCATTTCCCCGAACTGCTCCGAGACTTTTTTCCCGTCCGCCAAAAGTTTCACGCGAACATTTTTTAACGAAAGCCCTTGCAATGATTTAATGTCGTCCTCGACTTCAAGCGGCACGAGTGCGGGCAAAATTTCCGTGATTGTATGTCCGAGTTTCTTGGCAAATTTAAAGCCGTCGCCCGTTGAGCCGGTTGCGGGATAACTCGCGCCGCCCGTCGCCAAAATCACCGCGTCGCACTCAAAAATCTTTCCACCGCTCAAAACCCCGACGATTTTTTTATCTTGCTCGATAATATCCGTGACGGGCGAATTATTTTTGACATCGACGCCGACAATCGCCATTTTTTTCAACAGCGCGTCGATAACTTCGCTTGCGTCGTCGCTCACAGGGAAAATCCTACCTCCTCGCTCAACTTTTGTTTTAACGCCGAGACTTTCAAAAAAGTTCACTGTGTCGCCCGACGAAAAATTTTTCAACGCGCTGAATAAAAATTTCCCATTGCCGGGAATGTTCTTGACTATCTCCGTCGCGTCCGCCGTGTTCGTCAAGTTGCAACGACCTTTGCCGGTTATGCCGAGCTTGCGACCGACGCGCGGATTTTTTTCAAACAAAGTGACCTGTGCGCCGCCTTCCGCCGCAACAATCGCCGACATAATCCCTGCCGCGCCGCCACCAACCACAATTATTTTCTTCAAGTCAAGTCTCCTTTAAGTCGCGCGACTTCTTGAGCCGTCAAAGTTCTGTATTTTCCAACGCCGACGCCTTCCAATGTCAAGCCCGCAAATTTTATTCGGCGAAGTCTTTTCACGTCGCAACCGATTGCCGCGAACATGCGCCGCACTTGACGATTGCGCCCCTCGTGAATCGTGACTTCAACGAGATTTTCTCCGAGCAGATAAACTTCGGCGGGCGCGGTCAAGCCGTCGTCGAGTTCGATACCTGCGCGGAGTTTGTCGAGCTTTTCTTCCGTCACGTCGCCCGAAATTTTGGCGCGATAAGTTTTTGCAACTTCAAAGCGCGGGTGAATCAGCGCGTTAGTCAAATCGCCGTCATTGGTCAGAATCAGCAAGCCTTCCGAATTTAAATCGAGCCGCCCGACGGGATAGACGCGCTCCGAAAAATTTTCGCCCAAAAGTTCCAAGACAGTTTTGCGCCCGCGCTCATCTTTGACAGTCGAGACGTAGCCGCGCGGCTTGTTGAGCAGGAGATAAATTTTTTCCGCGCCAAATGTCAGCGGCTTGCCGTCGACGCAAATTTTCTGTGACGGATCAGCCTTCGCGCCGAGTTCCTTAACAATTTTGCCGTCAACGGTCACGCGCCCCGCCAATATAATTTTCTCCGCCTCACGCCGCGAACAAACTCCTGCGCGGGCTATCAATTTTTGCAGTCGTTCCAAATTTTTTCCTCCAAAAGTTTTGAAACGATTTTAGCAAAAAAAAATCGCCTGTGAAAGGCGTCTTGAAAAATTTTATCGTCGTTTACTCTCCGACATTTCTATTTTTATTATCATCGTCGCCAAGAACTTTGCCAAGCAAGTACGCGCCGCCGGCTAATGCTCCAAACACCAACAAACCGCCGAGACCGCCGCCGCTTGAAGATTTCGGCGGAGGAGTTGGTCCAGTTAATGCTTTGCCAATTCCATTGACTACATTACCAATCATATTAACAGCTTGGTCGGCAGCTTGCATACCCTGCGCAAGTTCTCTATCGTTATTAGCTCTAAAACCGGCTTGCACATAACCGTTAGCCCTCATTTCATCTTGCCAACTCATAAACATCATCCTTTCCCAACCTCAGAAAATTTCGCGGCGGTAAAAACTTCGCAAGCATTATAAAAAAAAAGCGGACTGTCAAGAATAAAAAAAGCCCCGACGAACGAGGCTTTAGAAAAATTATTCGGTTTTTAAAGTGAAGTAGGCAATTTCGGGCGGGCAACCGATTCTGAGCGGGAACCAAGAGCCGTTGCCGCAATGAACGTAGCCGAGACTGTCACCGATTTTGACAATGCCGCGCGTGTACTTGAACACGGGGAAGAGAGGCACACCGAAAATTCCGAACTGCGAGCCGTGAGTGTGTCCCGTCAAAGTCAAGACGCAATTTCTTTCCGCGCCGTCATCAATAAATTCAGGGTGGTGAGCGAGAAGAATTTTAATGGCGTCGTCGGGGACGTTCATCAATGCGCCTTCCATGTAACTGCGCCGCGCCGCACGAAAACGATCTTCAACAGCCGCATCGCTTGAACTGGTTATCGGCGCACGCGAAGGATAATCCACGCCCAAGATATAAAGCTTGCCCGTGACGTTTCTGCCGCGATTGACCAGCCAATTAATCTTCGTCTGCTTAAGGAGCTGCTCAATCTGATAAATGCCGCGAAAATGCTCATGGTTGCCGTGAATATACCAAATGCCAAACTTGAACTTGTCGCAAAAACTGTCGACGAGCTTAACGGCGGCGGGATTCATTTCGACATCGTCAAAAATATCTCCCGTAATCGCCAAAAGGTCGGGCTTGGCGTCGGCGACACGTTGCAAAAGAGCTTCAAGACGCTCAAGAGAATAATACGCGCCCAAATGTATATCTGAAATCTGCGCGAGCTTGAACCCTTCCAAGTCGGGCGGCAGATTTTTAACAGGCACGTCGAAAAAGTTTTCCGCGTCGTAATTTTTTTCAATGCGGTTGCCGTAAAGCGACATTGCCAGCGACATTATCGGATACAGGAACGCATAAGCCAACATGCGCCGTCGCGCAGGGTCAAAAGGTTGCGGCTTGTTGTACTTGCGATAGAAAAATCTCACGACGACCGCGCAGATGACGAAAACGCCGCAGAGGAGTTGCGACATTAAAAATATCGTCGCGAGGTTGCCGAAGATTGATACAAAAATTTCCGGCACTTGTGCGCGAAGTTGCCAGCCGCCGATTATCACCGCGATTATCGCCAAGTCCGCCAGCGCGAAGATTTTGTAAAACTTTTTCGCGAGGTGGTCGCTGAGTAAAAATCTTATCGAGATTAGCGCGAGTGCCAAAATCCCGCCGAGCAATACCGCCGTAATGATTATGAACATTTCATTCACCGAGTTGGAGCCGCGCCGCCTTGACGACGTTTTTCATGAGCATAGCAACGGTTAGAAGTCCGACGCCGCCGGGCACGGGAGTAATCGCGCCCGCAATCTCAACTGCCGCGTCAAAGTCAACGTCGCCGACTAATTTTTTGGGCGCAATGCGATTTATGCCAACGTCAATGACCGTCGCGCCCGGTCGAATCATATCCGCCGTGACGAGCTTTGGCTTGCCCGACGCCGCAATTAAAATCTCACCTTCGCGAGCAACTTCCGCAAGATTTTTCGTGTGCGTGTGGCAGACGGTCACGGTTGCATGACGCGCCATAAGCAAATGCAAAAGCGGCTTGCCGACAATGTTACTGCGCCCAATAATTACGGCGCGTTTGCCGTCAATCTCAATGCCGGCGAGGTCAAGCATCTCAATGCAACCGGCAGGAGTGCATGGCACAAGCGCGGGACTGCCGATAACGAGCTTGCCGACGTTGACGGGGTGAAAGCCGTCGACATCTTTGCGCGGGTCAATGCGATTTAAAATTTCCTCCGACGAATTTTTTATCGCGGCTGGCAACGGCAACTGAACCAAAATTCCGTGAATATTTTTATCCGCGTTGAGTTCGTCGATTTTGGCGAGCAGTGATTCTTTGGTCGTGTCTTCGGGCATTGCGACGACTTCAGAAATTATTCCAAGCTCCTCGCAAGTTTTGTGCTTATTGCGAACGTAGACTTGCGACGCGGGATTTTCCCCGACGATTATCACTGCCAAGCCGGGCGTCACGCCGAAATTTTTCTTAAGCTCCTCAACTCCAAGCCGCGCAGATTCTTTTATCTTGGCGGCGAATTCTTTTCCGTACAAAATTCTTGCCGACATGCTATCAACCTCCAATTTTCTTAGCAGTGTACAACATAAAATCATTTTTCGCAACAAAAAAGCCCCGACAGCTTTAAAATACCGACGGGGTTTTTTCATTATTCATTGCGAATTACGCATTGCAGTTCAGCCTGCGTCTTCTTCCTCTTGAGCGCGGTCAACGAGAATATTTAAAAGTTTCATCGCGGCTTCGGGAATGTTGGTACCGGGCGCGAAAATGGCAACGGCTCCGCTCTTGTAAAGGTGGTCGTAGTCTTGAACGGGGATAACGCCGCCGATTGCAACCAGAATGTCTTCGCGACCAAGCTTTTTAAGTTCGTCGACGAGTTCGGGCAACAAGGTATTGTGACCCGCCGCAAGCGAACTGAATCCGACAATGTGAACGTCGTTATCAACAGCGTCCTGCGCGGCTTCTTGCGGAGTTTGGAAGAGCGGACCGACGTCGACGTCCCAACCCATATCCGCGAAACTCGACGCGATAACTTTTGCGCCTCTGTCGTGACCGTCTTGCCCGATCTTCGCAACGAAAATTCTCGGACGACGACCAGTAAGTTTTTCAAACTCATCTGCGCGGGCGCGAACTTTATCAAGCTCCGTTTGTGCGCCAAACTCCGTCGAGTAAACGCCGCTGATTGTGTGAATCGTCGCAACGTATCTGCCGGAAACTTTTTCGACAGCGTCAGAAATTTCACCGAGTGAGCAACGAACGCGAGCCGCCTCAACTGCGCACTCAAGCAAGTTGCCGTTGTCGCGAGTCTCCGCCGCTTTGGTGATAGCCTCAAGCGCGGCGCGAACATCGTCTTCGTTACGTTCGGCGCGGAGTTTGTTAAGGCGTTCAACCTGCGCATTTCTAACAGCTGTGTTGTCGACGGCGAGAATTTCGAGCGGGTCTTCTTTGTCAAGGCGGAACTTATTCAAGCCGACAATCGTCTCGTTGTTGGAGTCGATACGCGCCTGACGCCGAGCCGCCGCCTCTTCAATGCGCATCTTCGGCAAGCCGGTTGCAATAGCCTTCGCCATGCCGCCGAGCTGTTCAATCTCTTGAATGTGCGCCCACGCGCGGCGAATAATTTCATTGGTGAGAGCCTCGACGTAGTAGGAGCCGCCCCACGGATCAATGATTTTGCAAACGGAAGTTTCGTCTTGAATATAAAGTTGCGTGTTGCGGGCAATGCGTGCGCTGAAGTCCGTCGGCAACGCGATAGCTTCGTCAAGCGCGTTGGTGTGGAGCGATTGAGTATGACCGAGAGCCGCGCCCATTGCCTCCATAACTGTGCGGGAAATGTTGTTGAAAGGATCCTGCGCGGTCAATGACCAACCCGAAGTCTGGCAGTGAGTACGCAACGCCATTGATTTGGCGTCGGTGCCGCCCATTTGCTTAACAATCTTAGCCCAAAGAACGCGAGCCGCTCTCATCTTCGCGACTTCCATAAAGTAATTCTTGCCAATAGCCCAGAAGAAACTCAAGCGTTTTGCGAAGGCGTCAACCTTCAAGCCGGCGTTAATGCCCGTGCGAATGTATTCCAAGCCGTCCGCTAGCGTGTAGCCAAGCTCAATGTCAGCCGGTGCGCCCGCCTCTTGCATGTGGTAGCCGCTGATTGAGATCGAATTGAACTTCGGCATGTATTTTGTCGTGTACTCGAAAATGTCGCCGATGATTCGCATTGACATATCGGGCGGATAAATGTAGGTGTTGCGAACCATGAATTCCTTGAGTATGTCGTTTTGAATCGTGCCATTGAGGATTGACTTGTCAACGCCCTGTTCAATGCCGCTCTGGATAAAGAACGCGAGAATCGGCAAAACTGCGCCGTTCATAGTCATTGACACGGACATTTGATCAAGCGGAATGCCGCTGAACAAAATATTCATGTCGAGCATTGAACAGACGCTGACGCCCGCCTTGCCCACGTCGCCGAAGACGCGCGGATTATCTGCGTCATAGCCTCTGTGTGTCGGCAAGTCAAATGCTATAGACAAACCCTTTTGACCTGCGGCGAGGTTGCGGCGATAAAATGCGTTGGATTCTTCAGCCGTCGAAAAGCCCGCGTATTGGCGAACAGTCCACGGACGAAAGACATACATTGTCGCATAAGGACCGCGCAGGAACGGCGGAATGCCGCTCACAAAGTCGAGGTGATTCATGTGCTCATATTCGTCGTGCGTATAAAGCGGCTTAACTGGCACATGCTCCATTGTCTTATAAATCAGCTTGTCGTAATCTTCCTTAGCCGCCTGTTCAAACTTCGCCTTCCACTCCGCCGCGTCAGAAGTCGGGGCGTCGCTCAGACCAATTTGCGTGTCGTCCGGATTTTTATACTCAGCCAATTAGTTCATCCCCTTTTTCTGTTGAAGTGCCTGGAGAATTTTATAACAATTCGCCTTGACGTGAATATATTCGTCAATGCCCGCCGCGTCATAGGTTTCTTTCAAGTCGGCAGGAGCCGCGCCCGCCAAGAAGACTGTCGCGTTGGGCAAAGCCTCATGAAGTTTCGGGGCGAGTGCGGGAATAATTTCGGGATAAGTTGCGTCGGTCGAGCAAATGACAACTGCGTCCGCGCCCAATTCTTTAGCCGCCGCCGCCGCCTCGTCGACTGTCGCAAAGCCGTTGTTGCCCAAAACTTGGAACGCGCCGACTTGCAAAAAGCCTCTGGTAAAATCTGCGCGGGCTTTGTGTTGCGGAATCGGTCCCATGTTGGCGAGGAAGACTTTAACATTGTCGCCGGTTGCGGCTTTAAATTTTTCTGTCTTCTCGCGCAGTGCCTCAAAGCGTTCACTCCAACGGTGCGCCTCGATATTTTTAATCTCCTCAACTTCTGCCGTGCCGAGAGCTTTGCGAAGTTCGGCAGTAGTCGCGCCCTTTTCTGCCGCCGCAATGATTGATTCGGCGTCGTCGGCTTTGACATTGGCGAGCGCGTCTTTGGCGTCGACGGTCGAGAGATAAACATCAATGGTGAGCTTGCGAATTTTCATGTTGTCGGCTTGAGACTCGGCGCGGGCGTCAATGCGTTCCTCTTTGACGTTGGGATACATATTCATGCCGACGATACGATCTTTGCGAGTCTCCGCCGCCTTAAAGCGAGCGTCCAAAACTTTGGCGATTGCGTCTTGCGGATAGCCTTCCTTGAGCGCGGCGACGATACCACCCTTGCCCTCGATAACTTGGAACTCCGCCCAAATCTTTTCCTTAATCTCTTTTGTCAAAGTCTCGACAGCCCACGAGCCGCCGGCGGGGTCAATCGGTTGCAACAAGCCGAATTGTTCTTGCAAGATAATCTGCATGTTGCGGGCTATACGACGGCTGAACTCGTCGCCCTTGCGAACCGGCTCATCGAACGTCGAATTTTCAAAGCTGTCGACTCCGCCGACTACGCCGCTG